>NZ_JBKQJR010000159.1:0-7508 GCF_052326845.1 Acidocella sp.
GTCGCCTATCACGACATACCCGTCGTCGTGCCATCAATCAGAGACTTCTGGATGCCCCAACGCGTCGCAGAGATATCACCGTAGATCAACATCACACACCGTGGGTGTCCTCGCATCGGTTACGATATAGCTGTCATGCCACATAGCGCCCTTGCGGCTGCCATCGCCGAACACCGGCACCCCCTCGACATTCAAGCGCCGTGCAATCGCCGCTGTACCCCGTCCGGATAGTGCTTCATCGTACATCCGGCGGACGATAGCCGCGCGGTCCGGAATTAGGACAAAAGTCCGACTCTCTAGGTCTAGTTGAATCCATCCCGGGCAACGAGACGTTAGCGGCTGCTGATTAGCACATGCCCGCTTGGCCGCCCACGCAGCAGCTACGCGGCGACCCTTGGTGGCGCTCTCTTCGTTTGCCCGGACGAACGTGAGCAGTGCCATCATCAAACTTAGAGGGTCGTTGTCGAGGCTTGTAGCTGTGTATTCACGCCCGTCACTGAGGGTCACAACGGAAACGCCGGTCTCGACGATGCTCTCGATGACCCGAAGCGCCTTCCGCGCGGCTTGGCGCGATATACGGTCAAGACTTTCTACGAGAACAACCGACCCTGGCGCTATCAAGCCGACCCGTACGGCTTCAAGGAGTGCGCCAAGCTGCCCTGTCTCGGCGTTACTGCCTCGGTACGCTGAAACTCCTAGGTCGTGGAATGACAGGACTTCATCCAGCTCGAGATCATGGCGGTTTGCGTAGTCTAAAGCCAAGTCCGTCTGACGCCTGAAGCTGTCGCCTCTTGCCTGCTCTGGCGTCGAGAAGCGCAAATAGCTGTATGCCTTCCGAAGTATGTTTTGTTTGCTCATTGTACTTCGCATATGAATAATAGGTCTCCACGTCAATAATATGCTAATGATCGGCCCGCCCGGCGGCGGCAAATCCATGCTCGCAGCACGGCTACCGGGGCTGCTGCCGGACCTTACACCCCGCGAGGCGTTGGAGGTGAGCATGGTGCATTCCGTGGCCGGGATGCTGCGCGATGGCCAGCTCATCACCCGCCCGCCCTTCCGCGAGCCGCACCATTCCGCCAGCCAGGCCGCCATCGCGGGCGGGGGCAACCGCGCCAAGCCGGGCGAGGTCTCGCTCGCGCATCGCGGCGTGCTGTTCCTCGACGAAATGCCCGAATTCCCCCGCGCCACGCTGGAGGCGCTGCGCCAGCCGCTGGAGGCGGGGCACACCACTGTCTCCCGCGCGAGCGCGCATATCACCTACCCGGCGCGGTTCCAGCTTGTGGCGGCGATGAACCCGTGCCGCTGCGGTTACCTTGGCGATGGCGCGCGTGAATGCGGCCGCGCCCCGCGCTGCGGTGAGGATTACCAGGGCAAGCTTTCCGGCCCGCTGCTGGACCGCATGGATATCGTCATCGAGATCACGCCGCTTTCACCGAAGGAACTCTCCTGGGCGCCGCCCGGCGAATCCACCGCCGTTGTGGCCGCGCGCATCGCCGCCGCCCGGGCCAGAAGCCGCGCGCGCTATGGCGAGGACGGGCCCGCCAGCAATGCCGAGGCCGGTGGCGAGCTGATCGAGCTTTCCCCCGAGGCCAAGGAATTCCTCGAACACGCGGCAACGCGGCTGCGGCTCTCGGCACGCGGCTTCATCCGCGCCATGCGGGTGGCCCGGACCATCGCCGACCTTGCCGGGAGCGAGGCCGTGCAGAAGCCCCATGTCGCCGAGGCGCTGGCCTACCGCCACCGCCAACCCGGGCGGACGCCGGTGAAAGCCTAAACCGCCGCGAGGATGTCCGCGACACGGGCAGCGAAAGCCTCCGGGCCGTGCTCGCGCTCAAGCCGCGAGAGCGCGTTCGCCCGCATTGCTGTCCAGAGCGGTTCATTGCGGTAGAGCCGAGCGATCTGGGCCGCGAAGCCGCGCGGGCCGTCGGCGGTGAGCAGTTCCGCGCCCCAGCCGAGTTGCGTGGCCAGCAGGCTGGTGACGACACAAGGCAGGCCGAACGCGGCGGCCTCGTAGATTTTGTACGGCGTGCCCGCGGCAAAACGCGTGGGGGCGATGAACAGCCGGGCCTGATCGTAGAGCTGGGTAAGATCGTCCAGCTCGCCATGCCAACAAATGCCGGGATGGTCCGCCAAGCCATCCAGCACCACGCCACGCGCCACATGCCCGGCCGCATGCAGCACTGGGGCTTCACCAAATTCGGCCAAGGCGGGATAAATCGCCTCGGCGTACCAGCGCAGCGCGTCCAGGTTCGGGCTGTCCTCCTGGTGCATGGCGCCGACGAAGAGCAGCCCCTCGCGTTCGCCAAAGCCGCGTGGGGTGGGGCTGGGCCGCCGCGCCGTGCCCAGCACCGCAACATTGGGCAGCCCCGAGGCCGCCAGCAGCCCGGCCTCGCGCGCATTCACCGCCAGCACCATCGCCGCCGCCCCCGCGCTGGCGAATTCCGCCGCAAATGCCTGGGGGAAATCAAGCCCACCCCGCAAAGCCTCCCGCACGCTGGCGATCGCCTCGGTGTCCAGAATGATCGGCGCCTTCACCTTCGCCGTTTCCAGCAGCGGCAAGACCCGCGTCAGATTATGCGTGCGCGCCACCCAGATGAGATCGTACGCCCCGCGCCGCCCGGCCAGGAATTCCGGCAGGGTGCAAAAATCCCGCCCGGCCAGCACCTCCGCCGTCTCCGGCAGCTCGCCATACAGGCTCATGTAATCATACGGCGCGCTGTTGATGGGGTACACATGCACCTCGTACCCCGCCGCCGCGATGGCGTGGACGATGTCGTTGGAGCGCACGAAGCCCGAGCCCAAGCGGCGCAGCGGCACGGTATCCTCAATGAACAGCACGCGCGGCTTATGGCTCCGGCTCCGCGCCGCGATGAGGTTTTGCGGCGCGTGCTGGTCTTGCAGAAACGCGGCGTGCTTGGCCTTGAAGATGCGCTTACCCCGCCGCATCAGCGCCATCGAGGCCTCGGTGGTGGCGGCGCTGCCGAATTCCATATGCTCCAGCGTCACCGCCGGGTCGTACACCACACGGTACCCGGCCCCGATCATCCGCACGCACAGATCCGCGTCCTCGTAATAGGCGGGGGCGAAATTTTCATCGAACCCGCCAAGCTGCTGCACCAGCGCGCTGCGGCAGAGCAGGAACACGGCGGAGCAGTAATCCACATCGCGCACGAAGTTGGCCTCCGGCGCCAGCGGCGGGGCATCACGCAGGTAGCCGACCGTCGTACCCTCGTTCCAGATGATCGACCCCGCCTCCTGCAGCAGCCCGTTGCTACGGATGATCTTCGCACCCACCGCGCCGATATCCCCGGCGCTCCCCAAGCGCTTCAGCGCCGTAGCCACAGCGCCATGCCCAAGCTCGACATCGTTGTTCAAGTACAGCAGCGCCGGGGCGGTGACATGCGCCAGCGCCAGATTCGCGGCGCGGAGGAAGCCAAGATTCTGTTCGTTCCGCAAAACCCGCGCCCCAGGCACATAGGTGCCGATGCGGCGCGTATCGTCGGTGGAGGCGTTGTCCACGACGATCAGCTCGATACCGCCCCCGAAATTCCGCCGCAGCGAGGCCAGTGCCCGCATGGTCAGCTCGAACCGATTATGCGCCACCAGGATGACGCTGAGCGCCGGTTCCCCGCCATGGCTGAAATCCAGCTTTTGGCGCGCGAAAATCGCCAGATCCGCCCGGGCTTTTTTCAGGAACGCCTCGCGCGTGCCGGCCTCGTCCAGCGCGGGCGGCGCCTCGGGCGGGCAGTAGGCGAGGCTCTCGCGCAGGCCCACCAGCCGCAGATGCGCGAAGGCATCGCGCACCGCACCGGCGTTGAGATCGTTGCGCACGCGCTCATGCATGTCGCGGTAATAGGCGAGGTCGATATCCGGGCTGGGCTGGCGCAGCTCGAAGCAGCCATATTGCACGAATTGCTGGTAGGCGTTGCGGTACAGCCCGGCCTCGATCGCCGCCGCAATGTCCGGGTAGCGCCGCCGGTAGAAGCGCTCGGAGAAGTGCGGCACCGGGTCGAACCCCTCCGGCGCCTCGTTGGTGAGGTAATGCTGGATGGCGCAGCTATACCGCCCGCGCAGGATCTCCGCCTTGGCGCCGGGGTGATGCTCCACATACCAGGCCGGGTCGAAATAGACCGACGGCGCCAACTCATCCCCGCCGAGTGTCGCCAGAAAATGCACATACGGCCCCGGCCCGTCGATTTCTTCCGGCTGGGCCCCGGCCTAGATCGCCCGCTCGCGGTAGAACATCCCGTCGAACAGGAAATGTCCCATGCGCCGCTCGCGCTGGCCGGAACGCAGATAATGGTCGTAGCGCCCGTAACAGCCATGCGCGTCGAGGATCTCCAGCGTCATGTCCTCGTACAAATCCGCGTAGAGCGCATCGTCGAACAGCCAGTGCGGGGAGACGCCGCGATGCCCGTGCTGGCAGTAATGGTCGAACCCCGAGGCATAGGCGCCCTCGCGCACCAGTTCGGCGATGTCCGGGTTGCGGGCGAGGTAGTAGAGCTCGTCGAACACCGGGTTGGGACTGTGGCCGAGCCGCACACCGATACGCAGGTAATAGTCCAGCGCCGCCTCCGCCGGCTTGTCGGCGCAAACCGCCCGCGCGTCGGCGTAGTGGTGCAGGTACCAGCCGGTGTCGAACACGCCCCAGGCGGGTTTCACCGGGGAATCTGGGCGCAAAATCTCGTGTGCGGGACGCGGCATTGCGCGCCGGGGTTGCAACCCCGGCGCGCTTTGGTCAAGCCGCCAGAACCGTGCCTATGGCGCGGGTGAGCGTGGAAAGCTCCTCCGGCGAGATGGTGAACGCCGGGGTGAGGTAGAGGATATTGCGGAACGGCCGTATCCAAACCCCTTGCTTCACAAGGGCCTGACGCAGCGCCGCTGGGTTTTCTATCCGCTCCAGCTCGACCATGCCGATGGCCCCCAGCACGCGCACATCCTTCACCCCCGGCAGCCCCCGGCAGGGCTCAAGTTCGCGCCTTAGTTGCGCCGAGATCGCGGCGGCCTGCTCAAGGCGCGGCTCGGTCTCGAACAGGTCGAGCGAGGCATTGGCCGCGGCGCAGCCCAGCGGATTGGCCATGAAGGTGGGGCCATGCATCAGCGCGGTCGTCGGGCTGTCCGAGAGAAACGCCTCGAACAGCTCATCCGTGGCGATGGTGGCGGCGAGCGGGGAAGTGCCGCCGGTCAGCGCCTTGGAGAGGGTGACGATGTCCGGTGCCACCCCCGCCTGCTCATAGGCGAACATGGTGCCGGTGCGGCCGAAGCCGGTGAATATCTCGTCGAAGATCAGCGTCAGCCCGTAATGGTCGGCGGCTTTGCGCAGGCGCTTCAGCACCTCCGGCTCGTGCAGCACCATGCCGCCCGCGCCCTGCACCAGCGGCTCGACAATAATGGCGGCCAGTGTTGAGGCATGCTGCTCCAGGAAGGACTCGAACGCGGCGATGCTCGCCTCGTCGCGCGGCAACGGCACCACCGGATGCTCCGGCAGCAGTCCGGAGAACATCGAGTGCATCCCCTCCTCGGGGTCGCAGATCGCCATCGTGCCCAGCGTGTCGCCATGGTAGCCGCCGGTGAAGGCCAGTATCTTCGTCCGCCCGCGCTCGCCCCGGTTGAGGCGGGACTGCACGGCGATCTTGATCGCCACCTCCACCGCCACGGAGCCGGAATCGGTGAAGAACACCCGGTTCAGCGAGCCCGGCATGAGTGCCGCGAGGCGCGTGGCGAGGCGGTAGGCCGGTTCATGCCCCAACCCGCCGAACATCACATGCGGCATGCGCTCCAGCTGCTCGGCCACCGCCGCGCGGATATGCGGATGGTTGTAGCCATGGCAGGCCGTCCACCAGGAGGCGATGCCGTCGATGAGCACCCGCCCGTCTTCGAGGTGAATGCGGCTACCCTCGGTTCGCACCGCCGGTAGCGGCAGCGGGGCGGTCTGCATCTGGGCGTATGGCAGCCAGACATGCCGCCAGCCCTCAGTCAACCAGGTCACGACTCCGGCTGCATCCCCAGCTTGGCGAACAGCGCCTCGTCATGGTTCACCGTGGCGTTCTTCGTCGTCAGCAGCTTCTCGCCGTGGAAGATCGAGTTCGCCCCGGCCAGGAAGCACAGCGCCTGCGCCTCGTCGCTCATCGCCTCGCGCCCCGCGGAAAGCCGCACATAGCTGCCCGGCATGGTGATGCGCGCCGCCGCCACCACGCGCACGAAGTCGATCGGGTCGATTTTCTCGGATTTGGCGAGCGGCGTGCCCTCCACCGCCACCAGCGCGTTGATGGGCACGGATTCGGGCGGCACATCCAGGCTGGCCAGCGTGGCGATCAGCCCGGCGCGGTCGCTCTCATCCTCGCCCATGCCGACAATGCCGCCACAGCAGATATTGATGCCCGCATCGCGCACCGCCTCCAGCGTATCCAGCCGGTCCTGGTAGGTGCGGGTGGTGATGACCTTGTCATAATACTCGGGCGAGGTGTCCAGGTTGTGGTTGTAGTAATCCAGCCCGGCACCCTTCAACTTGCCGCTCTGCTCGCGGGTGAGCATGCCCAGCGTCACGCAGGTTTCCAGCCCCATCGCCTTCACGCCCGAGATCATGCTGCACACCGTGTCCAGGTCCTGCTCCTTCGGGCTGCGCCAGGCAGCACCCATGCAGAACCGCCCAGCGCCCTTCTCCTTGGCCGCGCGCGCCTGTTCCAGCACCGCGTCCACCGCCATCAGCTTGTTCGCCTTGGTGCCGGTCTCGTACTCCGCCGCCTGCGGGCAATAGCCGCAATCCTCCGGGCAGCCGCCGGTCTTGATCGAGAGGAGGGTGGAGATCTGAATCCGGGTTGGGTCGAAATACTCGCGGTGCGCGCTCATGGCGCGGAAGAGCAGTTCCGGGAACGGCAGCGCCAGCAGGGCGGCAACATCCGCGCGGGTCCAGCGCGGTTTTGTGGCAATATGGCTATCAGGCACCGTAACTTACTCCATCCGTCGATTGCAGGGCAGGTTAATCCCATGCTTCAAGAGAGGCAAAAGGAAGACCATGGCAAGCTATTTCATTACCGGGACCGGCACCGGAATCGGCAAAACTTACGTCACGGCAGGCCTGATCCGCGCCGGGCGCGAATTGAAGCGTGATTTCGCGGCGATCAAGCCGATTCTCTCCGGCTACGACCCAGACAATCCCGCCGGCACCGACCCTGGCGTGCTGCTGGAGGCCATGGGCCGGCCGGTCACCCCGCTGAACATCGCCACCGTGTGCCCATGGCGCTTCGCCGCCCCGCTCTCGCCGGACATGGCCGCGGTGCGCGAGGGCCGGCATATCATGTTCAACGACGTTGTCACCTTCTGCCAGACCGCCATGGCCGCCGCGCGCGGCACGCTGCTGATCGAGGGGGCGGGGGGCGCTGCCGTGCCGCTGGACGACAATCACCTGATCATCGACCTCATCGTGGCGCTGAAGACTCCGGTCATCCTGGTCGCGGGCACCTATCTCGGCAGCATCAGCCACACCATCACCACCGGGGCATTCC
>NZ_JBKQJR010000160.1:0-10508 GCF_052326845.1 Acidocella sp.
GCAGCCAGGGCAATTTCCAGCTCAACGTGTTCAAGCCGGTGATGCTGCACGATTTCCTGGACGCCGCCAGCCTCCTGGCCGAGGCGCTGGAGAGCTTCACCACCCATTGCGCCGAGGGCATCGAGCCGGCGCGGGAAAAGATTGCCGAGAACCTGGAGAAGAACCTGATGCTGGTGACGGCGCTGAACCCGCATATCGGCTATGAGAAGGCGGCGCAGGTGGCGCTGAAGGCGCATCACGAGGGGCTGACCCTGCGTCAGGCGGCCTTGGCCCTGGGCGTGGTCACACCCGAGCAGTTCGAGGCCTGGGTCAGGCCCGAGGCGATGACGGGGCCGCTGCCCAGATAATCGTCCTTGTTTTGGCACCCGCCATTTGCATGTGATAAGGCTTGGCTATCGATAGATTAGGATGTTTTGATGATGGATGGCGGCGCCGAATCCCGGCGGATTGTGCTTCATGGGCCGGAGGATTTCGCTCCGATGCGTTTGGCTGGCCGTCTGGCCGCCGAGACCCTGGATATGATTGGGGAGCATGTCGTCCCCGGCGTGACGACCGAGCGGCTGAACCAGATCTGCCACGACTTCATCATCGCCCATGGCGCCATTCCGGCGCCGCTGAACTATCGCGGCTTCCCGAAATCCATCTGCACCTCCATCAACCATGTGGTCTGCCACGGCATTCCGGGTGAGAAGAAGCTGCTGGAGGGTGACATCATGAATATTGATGTCACCGTGATCCTGAACGGCTGGTATGGCGATTCCAGCCGCATGTACGTGGCGGGCACGCCCAGCACCCGGGCCAAGCGGCTCATCGAGGTGACTTACGAGTCACTGATGCGCGGTATTGCCCAGGTGAAGCCCGGCAACACTTTCGGCGATATCGGCTACGCCATTCAGAACTATGTCGAGGCGCAGCGCTTCTCCGTGGTGAGGGATTTCTGCGGCCACGGCATCGGCCAGAATTTCCACGAGCCGCCCAACGTGCTGCATTACGGCCGCAAGGGGGAAGGACCGGTACTCAAGCCCGGCATGTTCTTCACCATCGAGCCGATGGTGAATATCGGCCGCCCGGAGGTGAAGGTGCTGGACGATGGTTGGACAGCCGTGACCCGCGACCGTTCGCTCTCGGCGCAGTTCGAGCACATGATCGGCGTGACCGAGACCGGGTATGAGAACTTCACCCTCTCGCCGAAGGGCTACACGGTTCCGCCCTACGTTTAACCAGTTTATGGTTAATTTTTGTAATAGGTTGATCTAAAAGAAAAACCGGCGGGGTTTGGCCCCGCCGGTCAGTTGTTTCAGGCGGCGGTGCCGGGATCGATCCAGCCGACATGCCCGTCCGGTCGGCGGTACACCACGTTGAGCTGGCCGGTCTTGGCGTTGCGGAACATCAGCACCGGCTGGAACGCCAGATCCATCTGCATCACCGCGTCGCGCACCGAGAGCGTGTCGATCGAGGTGGCGGATTCGGCGATGACCGCGGCGTGCAGCGCCTCGTCATTCGCGGCCGTGGTGGCCTCGTGTTCGTGCTCGGGTTCGTGCTCGGGTTCGGCCTCGTGCTTCAGCACATATTGCTTGCCGGCCTGCGGCTTGGCGCGGGTGCCGTTATCGCGGGCATGCTGGGACACGCGGCGGCGGTAGCGGCGCAGGCGGGTGGCGATATGCTCGGCGGCGTCGTCGAACGCGCCATGGGCGTCGGCGGCTTCACCCTCGCCGCGCACGGTAATGTTGCGCCCAGCGTGGAGGTTGATGTCGCACGTGAAAAAGCTGCGCGCCTTGCTGAAGGTAACCTGCGCTTCCAGCGCCTGGTCGAAATACTTGCTCGTGATGCTGTCCAGCTGCTTGTTCACGTGAACGCGCAGTGCATCCGACAATTCGACTTGTTTACCTGAGACCGTTAATTGCATGGTCTTCTCCCGACTAGAACGGCTCGAAACTTATAAGGGCCTCCTTAAGCCCCCTCTAAGCGGGCGCCTTATCCCGCTTACGCTGCGCCGAGCCTGGTATACGCAACGCATCCCGGTATTTGGCCACGGTCCTCCGTGCGATGTCTATGCCTTCTTTTTGCAATAGAGCTGCGATGGCATCGTCTGACAAAATATTTTTCGGGTTCTCGGCGGCGATGATCTGCCCCACCCGGTAGCGCACTGTCTCGGCGGAGTGCATCTCGCCATTCGCGCCGGCGAGGGCGGTGGTGAAGAAGAATTTCAGCTCGAAGATCCCGCGCGGCGTGGCGATGGACTTGTTGGAGGTGACGCGGCTGATGGTGCTCTCATGCAGTTCCACCTCGGCCGCGATGTCGCGCAAGGTAAGCGGACGCAGATGCGAGATGCCGTGGCGGAAGAAGCCATCCTGGCGGCGGACGATCTCGGCCGAGACGCGCAATATGGTCTGCGCCCGGGATTCCAGGGCCTTCACCAGCCAGGTGGCGCTCTGCATCTGCTCGGAGAGGAAGCCCTTGGTCTCGCGCGAGGCGGAGGCCAGAATCCGGGCATGGAAGCCGCGCCGGATCAGCAGGCGGGGCATGGTCTCGGGGTTGATTTCCAGCAGCCAGTCGCTCTGGCCATCCTCGGTGATGGGAGCGGGGCGCATCAGCACGTCGGGGATGAGCGGGCGCAGCGGCTCGGTGTCGAACCCGGTGCCGGGCTTCGGGTCCAGCCGCTTCAGCTCGGCCACCATGTCGGCCATGTCCTCGGCGTCCACGCCGCAGATCTCCTGCAGGGCGCGCAGCTCGCGCCGGGCCAGAAGCTCCAGATTGTTCAGCATCGCCTGCATCGCCGGGTCCAGCCGGTTCAGCTCGGCAAGCTGCGCCGCGAGGCATTCCGCCAAGCTCACAGCGAACAGTCCTGCTGGGTCGAAGCGCAGCATTTTCGCGCGCACGGCCTCAAGCTGGTCCAGACTTACGCCAAGCATGGCGGCGATCGCCTCCGGCGCCTCGGCCAGCCGCCCGGCCCCATCCATCGCCGCGATCAGCGCCGCGGCGATGGCAAGCTCGGCACGGGTGGTAAAGGCCAGCCGCGCCTGCTGCTCCAGATGCTCGCGCAGGTTCGGCTTTTCCGCGCCCAGCGCATCGACCGGGTTCCAATCCTCGTCCCCGCCGGCCATCGCGCTGCCATAGCCATCGGCGCCGGTGCCTGCGTCATACACATTGCTGACATCGATATCGAGCGGTGCCTTGTCGGCCTCCGGCATCATCCCGCTGCTGGCGAAACTGGCGGCATCCGGCACTTCGGGCTCTGGCGGTGCGGGGGCAGCACTTTCCAGTGCGGTTACGGTTCCAACCCCGTCATCGCGTTCAAGCAGCGGATTTTTAAGCAATTCATCCTCGATAAAGGCGCTTGCCTCGAGGTTCGAGAATTGCAGCAGCTGGATCGCCTGACGCAACTGAGGCGTCATCACCAGCGATTGAGATTGCCGCAGATCCAGGCGCGGTCCGAAGGATGGAGCAAGAGCCATGCCAGAAGGCTAGTGCGTTTTCATTCGCTTTCCAAGCGAATTTGGCCCGAAAACTGCATAGTACGCAGACGGCCCGCGCGGGAACCGGCTTTAGAGGCTGAATTTCTCGCCGAGATACACGCGGCGCACATCCTCGTTCGCCACCACCTGCTCCGGATTGCCCTCCATCAGCACTTGGCCATCGTAGAGGATATAGGCGCGGTCGATGATCTCCAGCGTCTCGCGGACGTTATGGTCGGTGATCAGTACGCCCAGCCCGCGATGCTTGAGATGCGAGACGAGGTCTCGGATCTCGCCCACGGCAATGGGGTCGATGCCTGCCAGCGGCTCGTCGAGCAGGATGTAGTTCGGCCCGGCGGCCAAGGCGCGTGCGATTTCCACACGCCGCCGCTCGCCGCCCGAGAGCGCCAAGGCCGGGGTGCGGCGAAGATGCGAGATGCTGAATTCCGCGAGCAGGGCGGAGAGGATGTCCTCGCGCTTGTCGCGGTCCGGTTCCACCACCTCGAGCACGGCCATGATGTTCTGCTCGACATTGAGGCCGCGGAACACGCTCGCCTCCTGCGGCAGGTAGCCGATGCCAAGGCGCGCCCGGCGGTACATGGGCAGGCTGGAGATCTCGGCGCCGTCCAGCGAGATGGTGCCGCTATCAGGCGCGATCAGCCCGACGATCATGTAGAAGGTGGTGGTTTTGCCGGCGCCGTTGGGGCCGAGCAGGCCGACGGCCTCGCCGCGCTTCACCGAGAGGGAGACGTTGCGCACGACCGGACGCTTCTTGTAGCGCTTGCCGAGGCCGGTGGCGACGAGCCCGCCCTGATTGATCACCGGGGATGTAGCAGTCACTGGCTGGCTCCGCCGCCCGAGTTGGGGACAATGACGCCGGAAACCTGTCCGCCCGGGGCGGCAAGCAGGGTCGCCACGCCGGTCTTCATGTTCACCAGCGCATCGGCGCCCGCCAGCTCGTTCGGCCCGTGGATGATATGCACATTGCCACCCAGCCGAGCCAAGCCGGTGGGGGGCAGGTAAACGCCGGAATCGCCGGTCGCGGTGTCCGTGTCGGTCTTGATGACCACATGGCCAACGGCTTCGACCTTTTGCAGCTGGCCGGTTCCGGCCAGCCCGGGCGCGCTCCCGCCGGAGGCGGGCTGGGGCGAGGCGCTAAGATAGCCGGTGATGACATCTGCGGCGATGGAGCGGCCGTTATTGGTGACGATCAGCGCATTGCCGCGCGCCACGGCCATGTGCTTGCCGGAGTAGTACTCCACGGATTGCTGTGCGGTGATGGTGTCCTGTGGCGTCGTCAGCTTCAGGGCCGAGCCGGTGAGCACCAGCACCTGGCTGTCCATGCTGTAAACGGCGCGGTCGCCCCAGGCGTTATCCGTGGCCGTGTAGATATGCACGTGGCCGACAGCCTCCAGCTCATACAGCTCGCCGCCGCCCTGTTCCAGTTCCGAGGCGCCAGGCGCTGCCGCACTGGTGCTGGTGTTCGCCGGGGCGGGCGCGCCCTGCTTCTTGCGGTAATGCGCCACCAGCTCATCCGCCACCACGGTGACGTTGCCGCGCACCGCCCTGGCGCCGCCGGTGGCGGTGATGGTCTGGCTGTCCTGCGACCAGGTGATGCCCTGGGCCGCCGAGATATTCACCGGCTGCGGCGGGGCGCCGGGCGTGCCGCCGAGGTCTAGGTTTTGCGCCGCGGCGGGGGCGGCAAACAACACCGCGAGGGAAAAGAGCAAAAATCTCATTGCGCCTGCATCAGGGTCAACGTGGCGGGGCCGATGAAGGTGATCTGCGCGCCATTTCCGGTGAGGGAGAAGCCATTGGCGGCGGTAAGGGTGCCGAACGGCCCTTGCACCTGCACGGGGTCGGAGGAGCTGGCGCTGCCCGCGCGCAGGTCGATATTCGCTGTCGGCACCGTCATGGTCGTGCCGTCATTGCGATAGAGCGCGACATTGCCGGAGAGTGCCAGCATGTCGGCCTTCTGCTGGTACAGCCCGGTGTCGGATTTCAGCATCAGCCAGGAGCCGGATTTCAGCGTGATGTCACCTTCCGGGTTGATCAGCGCCAAGTTGTTGCCGTCCTGCTCCACGGCGCTGTCGGCGGTGACGGTGAAGGGCTGCCCGTTCTGGTCTGTGCCATGATACTTGGCGCCGAGCAGGCGCGAGGCCGGGGTGGAACCCGCGTTGGCCTGCACATGGTAGGAAACGCGGTCGGCATCCGGGCCGGAGCGCCAGTACGGGGCCAGGGCCAGCGCCACCAGCAGCAGCGCCGCCGCCACGGGCAGCAGCTTTTTCAGCAGCGAGACGCGGGCGTGGCGCCGCGTCAGGTTGGCCGGGGCCTCGGCATCGCGCCGCCGGATGTTGTCGATCAGGTTCTGCCGGGCAAGCGGTGTCATACGAACCCCGCCCGCAGCAGGTCGTGAATATGCAGAATGCCGCGCACCATGTTGGCGTCATCCACCACAAATAAGGCAGTAACAGGGCGGGATGGTGCGTTCATCTCCCGCAGCGCATCCTCGGCCAGCGCCTCGGGGGCGATGCTCTTCGGGCTGCGGTTCATGATCTCCTCCACCGGGCGGGAGAGCAGGGTGGGGCTCATGGCGCGGCGCAGGTCGCCATCCGTCACCACGCCGAGGAGCTTCTGCCCCTCATCCACCACGCCAAGCAGGCCAAAGCGCTTGGCGGTCATGGTGATCAGCGCCTTGTCCATGGTGGTGCCGGGGGGCACCAAAGGTAGCTCGTCGCCCTGGTGCATCAGCTCACGCACGCGCTTGAGCCGCGCGCCGAGCTTGCCGCCGGGGTGGATGTCGCGGAAATCCTTGGCCGTGAAGCCGCGCCGGGCGAGCAGTGTGACGGCGAGGGCGTCGCCCAGCGCCATCTGCATGGTGGTGCTGGTGGTGGGGGCGAGGCCGATTGGCCCGGCCTCGGGGGCGGGCGGCAGCAGCAGCGGAATGTCCGCCGCCTGGCCGAGCGTGCTCTCGGCTACCGAGGTGACGCCGATCAGCGGCAGGCCGATGCGGTGCGCGTGGCCGACGATCGCCGCCAGCTCCTGCGCCTCGCCGGAGTTGGATAGGGCGATGACCGCATCCCCGCGCACGACCATGCCAAGGTCGCCATGCGCGGCCTCGGCCGGGTGCACGAACAGGGCAGGCGTGCCGGTGGAGGCCAGGGTCGCCGCGATCTTGCGCGCGACATGGCCGGACTTGCCCATGCCGGTGACGACGACGCGGCCGGTGACGGCGAGCAGCGTGTCGATGGCGGTGAGGAATTTATCGCCCAGCGAGTCGGCGAGCGCGGTCAGCGCAGCCGCCTCCGTGGCCAGCACGTCGCGTGCGATGGCAAGGCCGCTGGAGCTGGGCAGTGCGGAGTCCGCCACAGCGGTTTGCAGGGTTGTTTCGCCGCGGCTCATGTTCGCGGTATGAACAGCCGCGCGGCCGCGGTCAACCATGTCTTCATTTGCCCCGACGGCCCTTCAGTGCTCGAACAGGTCCGGCTCTTCGTAGCCGAGCAGGTCGAGCTTCGCGCGTGTAGGCAGGAACTCGTATGCCGCCTGGGCGATTTCAAGCCGGTTCTCGCGGATCAGCAGTGCCTTCAGGCGGTCCCAGATGATGTGCAGATACAGAACGTCGGATGCCGCGTAGGTCCGCTGCTCCGGGGTGAGGTCCACCGCGCCCCAGTCGCTGGTCTGCTGCTGCTTGGAAATTTCCACGCCCGCGAGGTCGCGACACAGATCCTTCAGCCCGTGCCGGTCGGTGTAGGTGCGCACCAGCTTGGAGGCGATCTTGGTGCAGATCACCGGCGCGGTGACGACGCCGAGGCCGTTTTCCAGCGCCGCGATGTCGAACCGCGCGAAGTGGAACAGCTTGATGACATTGGGGTTGGTGAGCAGGGCCTTGAGGTTCGGGCAGTTCGCGCCCTGGCCGCCGAGGGATTCGGGGATGATCTGCACGAGATGCGCCGTGCCGTCGCCGCTGGAGAGCTGCACCAGGCAAAGCCGGTCGCGCCGCGGGTCCAGGCCCATCGTCTCGGTGTCGATGGCGACGATCGGGCCAAGATCCAGCCCTGCCGGAAGATCATGCTTGTGCAGCTGGATCCCGTTCATGTTTTTCACCTTGGATTTTTGAAGAAAAATGGTGCCCAGGAGAGGACTCGAACCTCCACGCCCTTGCGAGCGCTAGCACCTGAAGCTAGTGCGTCTACCAATTCCGCCACCTGGGCTTAACCATTTTCTTAAGCCGCCCAATTCAGACTGCACAGCTGATGCCGTTTCGTCATCGGGAGGCTTCGACTTTGCCGAAGCATCGTGGGAGCGGCGTTTAATGCGCCCTGAGAGCCACGTCAACCCGCGCTTGAGAGATAAACCGTACGGGCCTAGAACGAAAGCACGCCAAGGCTACGACCTGAACACGATAAAAAGCGAGGTTTTGCATGCTGTCTGACCGTAAAATTACCACCGTTTTTGGTGGGTCTGGATTTCTGGGCCGGTATGTCGTGCAACGCCTCGCGGCGCTGGGTTACATCGTGCGAATCGGCGTGCGGGACCCGGAATCGGCCAAAATCCTCCAGCCGATGGGCGATGTCGGGCAGATTGTGCCGCTCTACGCCCCGGTGACGGACGAGGCCGCGGTGGCCCGCGCGGTGGAGGACGCCGAGCTGGTCATCAACCTCGCCGGTATTCTGGCGGAACGCCACAAGGGGGATTTTTTCCGCACCCACGCTGATGGCGCGGGGCGAATCGCCCGGCTCGCCCGTGCGGCTGGGGTGAGGCAGCTTATTCACATCTCCGCCATCGGCGCGGACGCGGCCAGCGCCAGCCAATACGCGAAGACCAAGGCGCAGGGCGAGGTGGCGGTGCGCGGCGCGCTCCCCGGCGCGGTGATCCTGCGCCCGTCCATCATGTTCGGGCCCGAGGATAATTTCTTCAACCGCTTCGCCGCCATGGCCACCGTATTGCCGGTGCTGCCCATCGTTCACGGCGCGACGAAATTCCAGCCGGTTTATGTGGGCGATGTGGCGGACGCGGTGATCGCCTGCATCAGCGGCCATGCCGGGCAGACCTTCGAGCTTGGCGGGCCGGAGGTGAAGAGCTTCGCCGAGCTGCTGGCGATGACGCTGGAGATCATCGGGCGGCCCCGCCGGGTGTGGGACATGCCGGTGGGGCTGGCCCGCTTTCAGGCTGGTTTCCTGGAACGCCTGCCCGGCAAGCTGCTGACCAACGACCAGATCATCCTGCTGGAGCACGACAATGTGGTGGCAACCGGCGCGCCGGGGCTGGAGAGCCTGGGAATCGCACCGACGCGGATGGATTTGATCCTGCCTGGCTATCTTGCCCGCTATCGCGTGGGCGGCAAAGGCCGGGAAGCCGCTTTTCAGGAGTAGTACTAAAAGCGGACCTAATATTGACGTGTTGCTGACGGAAAAGCAATTAATCTCAGTAATTTTTAGAAAATAGGGCATAATAGCTGCCTTAATATGAAAAAAGTGCTGGCAGTCCACCAAAAACATGGTTAATACGCTGCTGCATTCAACCTGAGGGCGGCGCCGCCGTGTGCCGCCCCGTTTTTAACGAGGCGGAGTCATGGCCGAGCGCATGCTGAAATTCATCAATCTGCCCCAGCAGACGCCGGAAAAACGCGCGGCTGCCGAGCGCAAGGCGGATTTCGACGAGATCTACGAGGAGTTCGCGCCGGATGCGGCCGCGGCCCAGGCCAGCCGTTGCAGCCAGTGCGGCATTCCGTTCTGCTCGGTGAACTGCCCGCTCGGCAACAACATCCCGGACTGGCTGAAGCTCACCGCCGAGGGTCGGCTTGAGGAAGCGTATGAGCTTTCCTCGGCAACCAACACATTTCCCGAGATTTGCGGCCGCATCTGCCCGCAGGACCGGCTGTGCGAAGGTAATTGCGTGATCGAAAAAGGCTTCGAATCGGTCACGATCGGCGCGGTCGAGCGCTACATCACCGATACCGCCTTCGATAAGGGCTGGGTGAAGCCCATTCGCCCGGCGGCCGAGCTTAGGGAGCATGTCGGCATCATCGGCGCCGGCCCGGCCGGCCTTGCTGCGGCCGAGGCGTTGCGCAGCCAGGGCTATCAGGTGACGGTGTACGACCGCCATGACCGCGTGGGCGGGCTGCTGATCTATGGCATCCCCAGCTTCAAGCTGGAGAAGGACATCGTGCTCCGCCGCTGGAAGTGGCTGGAAGAGGGCGGGGTGAAGTTCGTGCTCAACGCCGATATCGGCGGGGCCATCCCGTTTGCCGAGCTGCGCCGCAAGCACGACGCGGTACTGGTCGCCACCGGCGTGTACAAGGCGCGCGAGATCGGCGGCCCGGGCGCCGGGCTGCCGGGCATTGTCCGCGCCCTGGACTTCCTCATCACCTCCAACCGCAAGAGCCTGGGCGATGCCGTGCCGGAGTTCGATTCCGGGCTGTATGACGCCAAGGGCAAGGACGTGGTGGTGATCGGCGGCGGCGATACCGCGATGGACTGCGTGCGCACCGCCATCCGCCAGGAGGCGAAGTCCGTGACCTGCCTGTATCGGCGCGACAGGCAGAACATGCCGGGCAGCTTGCGCGAGGTGAAGAACGCCGAGGAAGAGGGCGTGACCTTCACCTGGCTGGCAGCACCCGAGGCCTTCCTGGGCGATAGCCATGTGACCGGCGTGCGCGCGGTGCGGATGCATCTGGGCCTGCCGGATGCATCCGGCCGCCAGGCAGTGGAGCCGATCGAGGGTTCGGCCTTCACCGTGAAGGCCGACCTCGTCATCAAGGCGCTTGGTTTCGACCCCGAGGATATCCCCGGCGCTTTCAACGAGCCGCAGCTGGCGCTGACCGGCTGGGGCACACTGAAGACCCACCCCCGCACCTTCGAGACCAGCCTGCCCGGCGTGTTCGCCGCCGGCGATATCGTACGCGGCGCCTCCCTCGTCGTCTGGGCGATCCGTGACGGGCGCGATGCCGCCGCCGCCATCCACAAGCATTTCACTGCCGCCACCCAGGCGGAAGCCGCGGAGTAAGATAACAATGAACCACGAAACCGCCCCCGAATTCCTCGCCGCCTGGGA
>NZ_JBKQJR010000161.1:0-6184 GCF_052326845.1 Acidocella sp.
CCCACGCAGTTTCAGGTGGTGCTGAAGCGCCAGGTGAACCCGAACTGGTATATCTATAACGGCCTTGGCCAGTTCATGCCGCTGCCCCAGCATGCCTGGGAAAAATACAGCACCGATCAGATCTTTCAGGAACAAAGCGACCCATCCTTCTTTCAGGTTGTGGATGGGCCGCTAGTGCCACAGAAACTCGAAATCGGGCTCGATCTTGTCATGGTTCCCAACCCGCGCTGGGAAGGGGCGAAGCTGCATTTCAACCGGCTGATCTGGAAATTCGTGGAGGTTGACGGCCAGACCGTGCAGCAGGTGGAATCGGGCGATCTGGACATGGCCAATATCCCGATGGGACTGTGGAACGCTGTGCGGAACCTGCCTGGGATTTACATGGTCAACCTGCCCCCGTCGCTCGATTTCAATGAGATCATGCTGAATTTCCGCAACTCGAAGGTAGCGTTCTTCAACGATGTCCGCGTGCGCCAGGCGATGGCGGATGCGATCAATCAGGCGGAGATGGTGGCGCTGATCGACCACGGCCATGGCACGGAAATTTACGGCCCGGTGCCGCCCGTGCCGCCCACCTATCTCACCCCGGCCATGAAGGCGGGACAGTATCCGGTCTCGTATGATCCAGCAAAAGCGGTCGCGCTTTTGCGGGAGGCGGGGTACACGCGCGGGCCGGATGGTATCATGCAGAAGAACGGCCAGCGCCTTTCCTTCACCTATCTGAACCTCACCGGCGATGTGCTCATCGAGCAGATCACGGAGATGAACCAGGCTTACCTGAAACGGGTTGGAATCGAGATGAAAGTGCGGGACATCGAGTTCAACCAGATGCTGGCGCTGCTGAACAATCCGCAAGCTGATTGGGAGGCAGCGGGACTGGGCGAGGACGCCCCCGGCTATCCCACCGGCGAGGAGCTGTATAAGACCGGCTCGTTTCTGAATTCCGGCGGTTATTCTGATCCGACCATGGACAAGCTGATTGACGAAAGCACGAACCAGCCGGGGCTGCAGGGGTTGTATGATTATGAGACCTACGCCAGCGCGCAGCAGCCGGTGCTTTTTCAGGAGAAGGAGTCGATCTCCATTCTGGCCCGCGACAACATCCACGGTGTGCAGGATTTCATGGACCCCGCATATAACTATTACCCGGATAAGCTCTACTGCACTGGGAGCGCGCAGCCTTGATAAAAATGATCTCCCGCCGCCTGGCGTCCTCCAGTCTGTCCATCTTCATCCTGGTCACGCTGGTATTTTTCATGGCGCATCTCACGCCCGGCGGGCCGGCCTATTCCATCCTCGGACAGAAGGCCACCGCCACCTCGGTCGCGCAGCTCAACGCAAGGCTGGGGCTCGATCATCCGCTCTGGCAGCAATATGCCGTGTGGTGGTGGCATCTGGCACATGGGCAGCTCGGCTATTCCTATCTGCTCAACCGCCCGGTCGGCGCGCTGCTGTGGCAGTACGAGGTGAACACGCTGGTGTTCTACACCACCGCCATCGTGGTCAGCACCGCGCTTTCGATTCTTCTTGGTCTGGTGCAGGGGGTTTACTTCAACCGCTGGCCGGCAAAGCTCATCGGCGGCTTCCAGCTCGGGTTCTACGCACTGCCGCCCTTCTTCGTCGCCGCCATGCTGGTGCTGTGGTTCTCCGTGCAGCTCAAATGGTTTCCCGCGAGCGGCATTACGAATCTCCGGCAGGTGCATCCTGGCATTGGCAGCTTCGCCGTGCATCTGGTGCTGCCGGTTACCACGGTAGCGCTGCTCACAGTCTCCTCGCTCTCGCGCTATTTCGGCGAGGCGGTGCATGACGAGTTGAGCAAAGATTACGTGCGCACGGCGCGGGCCAAGGGCGTGGGGTTCTCCGCCATATTGTTCCGCCATGTGCTGCGCAACGCGCTGCGCCCGCTCGTCACCATGCTCGGATTGTCCTTTCCCTACATCTTCACTGGTGGTGTCATCGTGGAATCGGTTTTCAACTATCCTGGCCTCGGCTGGCTCATGTGGCGCTCCGCGCTCTCGCAGGATTACCCCATCCTGATCGCCATCGTGCTGCTCATCGGCCTGCTCACCGTCATTGGCAACCTGCTGGCGGATCTGGTGAATGGCCTGCTCGACCCGAGGGCAAGCTATGAGTAACGCCACCATGGCTTCGCCCAGCCGCCTGCTGGCGCGCGCGTTCAGCAAGCACGGCACGCTCACGACCGGGCTGGTCCTGAGCGCCGTGATCCTGTTCATCGGCTTCGTGGCGCCGTTTATCTACACGCCGGACCCATACGCCATCCACCCGGCGCATGCGCTGGAAGCACCCAGCCTCGCGTTCCCGCTGGGCACGGATGAGCTGGGGCGGAACGGGCTGGCGCTGCTGCTTTCCGGCGGTCTCGCCACGCTGGTGGTGGCGCTGCCGGCGGCGCTGGTGGCGTTTCTCACCGGGCTGGCCTACGGACTTATCTCCGGCCTTGCCCCCGCCTGGGTGGACAAGCTGCTGATGCGCCTGCTGGACGTGTTCCTCGCTTTGCCGAGCCTCATCGTGCTCATCTTCTTCGCCTCGCTGGTGACGCTGGACAACACCAGCCTCATCCTGCTGCTTGGCTTCATCTCCTGGCCGGGGCTGGCACGACTGGTGCGCAACGAGGTGCTGGCCCAGCGCGGACGGGATTTCATCCTCGCCGCCGAGCAATCCGGCGCCGGCCGGCTTTATCTCGCGCGGGCGCATCTGCTGCGCGTCATCGCCCCGGTGCTGGTGGTGAACGGCACCTTCATGATCGGCGATTCGATCTTTGCGCTCTCCGCCTTGAGCTTTCTGGGGCTCGGCGTGCAGCCGCCGCAAGTGAGCTGGGGCAGCCTGCTGGAAACGGCACTGGACATTATCGCGCTCGACCCTTGGTGGCTCATTGTTCCGCCCGGCCTGCTGGTATTCGGCTCGCTGCTCGCGGCCTCGCTCACCGGACAGGGCCTGCTGCGCCTATGGGGCAATAACCGATGACCGCCGTACTCGACATCAGGAATCTATCCGTCTCGCTGCCGCGCGGAGGCGCTGGCAATGTGCCCATTCTGGAGCATCTCGACCTGACCGTGGCGCCAGGAGAGATGGTGGCGCTGGTGGGGGAGAGCGGCTCGGGCAAGACCATCGCAGCACTTTCCATCATGCGCCTGCTGCCGAAAGGCGCCGCAATCACCGGCGAGATCTGGCAGGACGGCATGGACCTCGCGCAGGCGGACGAGGCGGCGATGCGCCGCGTGCGCGGCAAGAAGATCGGCATGGTGTTCCAGAACCCGCTCTCGGCGCTCAACCCCACGCGCACCGTGGCGTCGCAGATCATGGAAGCCTGGCGTGTGCATGAGGGCGGCTCGGCCAAGGCCGCACGGGCACGGGCGCTGGAGCTTCTGGGCGAGGTCGGCATTCCCAACCCCGCTGCCCGGCTGGACGATTACCCGCACCAGTTCTCCGGCGGCATGCGCCAGCGCGTGATGATCGCCATGGCGCTGGCCTGCTCGCCGCAACTGCTCATCGCGGACGAGCCCACCACCGGGCTGGACCCGCTGATCGCCAAGCAGATCATGACGCTCATTGCCCGGCTGCGGCGTGAGCACAATATGGGCGTTCTGTTCGTCACGCATGACCTCTCGGTGGTGGAGGAACATGCCGACAGCGTCCATGTGCTGTATGCCGGGCGCAGCGTGGAGTGGGGCAAGGCGAAGGAATTCTTCGCGCATCCGCGCCACCCGTATAGCGAGGCGTTGCTGGGCGCCGTTGCCAGGCTCGGCCAGGCCAGGCTGCAGAACATTCCTGGCCATCTGCCGGAGCCGGAATCACGCCCGGCAGGCTGCCGCTTCACGCCGCGTTGCCCGTATGCGCAGGCGGATTGCAGCGCCGCTTATCCCCTGCCCTCACCCGCGGCTGGCACGGCGGCCGCCTGCCTGTACCCGCTGCCGGCTGTCGCGCAACCGGCCTACGCCGCCGCCCCGGCGCTTCCGGCCACGCCGCGGCAGTTTCCGCCCCAGCTGGAGTTGCGGAACCTCGCCGTGCGCTATGGCGGCGCCAGCGGCTGGTTTGGCGGAACCAAGAAACACCCGCCCTCGCTGGCGGATATTTCCCTCACCCTGGGCCGTGGCGAGTGCCTGGGCGTGGTGGGGGAAAGCGGTTCCGGCAAATCCACTCTTGGCCGCGCCGTGCTGCAAATGCTGCCGTACGAAGGCGATGTGCTGCTGGAGGGGCGCTCCTTCTCCTCATTGCGGGGCCAGGACCGACGCGCGCAGCGGCGGAAGCTTCAGGTGGTGTTCCAGGACCCGCGCGAATCCATGAACCCGCGCATGAGCATCGGCGAGGTCATTGCCGAGCCGCTGCGGCTGAAGGGGGGCATGAGCAACGCCGATCTGCGCGCGCGGGTGGAGGCGTTGCTCGCCAGCGTGGGGCTGAACCCGGAGATGGCGGCGCGTCTGCCCGGTGCGGTTTCGGGCGGCCAGGCCCAACGCATCGCCATCGCCCGCGCCCTTGCGGCGGAGCCGGAGATCATCGTGCTGGATGAGCCCACCTCGGCGCTCGATGTCTCAACGCAGGCGATGCTGCTGAACCTGCTGAAGGATCTCGCCTCGCGTCTGGCGCTTTCCTACATTCTCATCAGCCACGACTTCGCCGTCGTCAGCTACATGGCGGACCGCATCGCCGTGCTGAACGCCGGGCGCATCGTGGAAATGAATGAAACAAGCAAACTGATTTCGTGCCCGCAACACGGATACACCAAGGCGCTCATCAGCGCCGCACCGCAATTGCGCCCTCATTTAACTCAGGAGTTTTAAATTATGAGTGAAATTATCAGGCTGATCGTTCTCAGCGGCGGGTTGCTGCTTATCATGTTTCTGCTGCTCGTCCTCGCGCTGGCGGTGGTTATCGAGCGGTCCTATCTGCTGAAGAAAGTCCTGCGCCAAGGGAAGAACATTCACAACAAGCTGCGCCAGGTGAAGTACCAGGATATTTCTGGCCTCCAGACTCTGGCGAATGAATCCGCTGACACGTTGCAGGGCCATCTCATTGCCACCGCCATCGCCTCGCGCGGGGAGGATGCGGAAGAGATGGAAATGCACCTGGAAGAGGAGATCCTCTCCGCCACACCCAAGATCACGCGCCTGCTGTGGGTTCTCGACACTGTCGTCACCATCGCGCCGCTGCTCGGCCTGTTCGGCACCATTATCGGCATGATCCAGGCATTCAACGTGATCTCTTCCGATGGCGGGCCGTCCAAGGTCACCGGCGGCATCGCGGATGCGCTGATCTCCACCGGCGCTGGCCTGTTCATCGCCATCATTGCCGTCTATTTCGTGAACTACTTCAACGCGCTCACGCGCCAGATCATGCATCAGCTCGATCTGATCAAGCTCATCCTCATCAACCGTACCCACGGTCAGGGGGTTGGCACCAACGAATTCGCCGCCCGTCCGGCGCGCATTTTGGCGGGGGTATAAGCCCATGCGCAAACGCCGCGACTTTATGGAGCGCGAGAAGCCACGGCTCGAAATCGTGCCAATGATCGACATCATGATGTTCCTGCTCGTGTTCTTCGTGATGATCGTGCTGAAAATGATTCCGGATTCCGGCGTTACGCTGTCGCTGCCGGGCGCCTCCACGGCGCAGCAATTGCCGCACACGCAAGTGGTCATCGTCATCGACCAGGCTGGCAATATGCATGTGAAGGATCAGGTCATGAGCGCGGACGCGCTGGAGACATATCTGCAGGGCGTGAAGGCCACCAACGACACGGATGTGGTCGTGGCCGGTGACAAAGGCACCAGCTTGCAACAGTTGATGAATGTCATGGACCTCACCCGCAAAGCCGGCATCACCAATATCGGCATCGCCACCAATAACGCTCAATAGGACGAAAACGCCCCCAAGGCCGGCTTCATCCACCGGCAAGGACCATGGCGTTCAGTTGAACCCGTCGAACTCGCAACCCTGACTTGCGTTCGACGGGTTCTGCCCCCATCTGATGCGGCATCCTGTCCCCGGCAGGGCCTATGAGACAAAGCCGGCGTATTGAATAACGGAGGATTTCCGGCCCATCCTAGTGTTCTGACCGAGACGGATGATTCCCTAACTTGGCGAGATGTGCGAGTCGGTATTCATGAGGACCGACGAGGAGATCCAGCTTTCGCCTGAGGATCGGGTGCGGCTTGAGAAACTGGTGGCG
>NZ_JBKQJR010000162.1:0-4263 GCF_052326845.1 Acidocella sp.
AACGCGCTCGATGGCACGGTCATCGGCCATTGCGTGAAGCGGCATCGGCACCAGGAATTTATCTGGTTTCTGAGCGTCATCGACGAGCGGACGCCGAAAGACCTTGATCTGCACATAATCGTGGACAACTACGCCACCCACAAACACCCGGAGGTCAAGAAGTGGCTGGCGCTGCATCCTCGGTTCCGTTTGCATTTCACGCCCACCTCGTCGTCGTGGCTCAATCTCGTCGAACGCTTCTTCGCCGAGATCACCCGCAAGCGGATCCGCCGCGGCGTCTTCAAGAGCGTCACCGACCTGGAAATCGCCATCCACTATTACCTCGCCGAGCACAACGACCACCCCAAGCCGTTCGTTTGGAACGCCAAGGCTGCCGACATCCTCGCCAAGGTCCGCCGGGGGAAACAGGCGTTGGAGTCAGAACACTAGCATTGGCGATGGTGCGTGGATGGCCATCCACGCACCGAGGCCGCACGGCAGAACGATATGGAGCAGCCCCCGCGCAACTTGGCTGCGGCTGGTTGAGGGAAGCATCCCCACTGAGGCAACCCCGCCCATGTGCTGGTTTTGCGTTACGCCGATCATCTCCCGCTTTACCTGCAGGCCAAAATCTGGACACGACAGGGGGGTGAACCTTGATTGTTGGGGTGGACGGCCCAAGGGCATCATGTGCCAAAGTTGAGTTGTTGAAATCCAACGAGAGGGCCGCCCGAAGGAAGCGTACGATTTTTTCTGTTTTCTGAGGCGGCCCAAAACCAAAAACCAATCCTTGTCCGCGTCAATCAAACTCGTCATACATCTTCCCCGCGAGAATCCAGTCTTATCCCAATCTTCGCGCTATACGGAGCCAGAATGTCAGAGAGTTCCATGATCGCGCCCCTCAGGGTGGCCAATGAGGCATTCCTTGTCTCCAGCATGATCGAACGCTGCCCCAAGACTATGATGATCCGGGAGCTGGTCGTGAACGGGCTGGAAGCTGCGGCCCATGCGGCGCCGGGCAAGCGTGAGGTCATCATCGGACCACGCGTGCACGAAGGCGCGCGCAAGCTCCGTATCTGGAATACCGGCCCCGGCCTCAACGCCGCCGAGCTGCTGCAGATTACCGACCTCGCTTCCTCGCTGCGCAAGCAGAACAGCCTGGACCAGAATTTCGGCATGGGCGCCAAGGTCGCCTCCCTTCCCTCCAACCGCCACGGCCTACGCTACCGCTCCTGCGCGGGTGGGCGGGTCAGCGAAGTCGTCATGGGCTATCGCGACGGCACCTATGGGCGGCTGCGCATCGGCCTGGAGCGCTTGGAAGTAATCGACGCGACCGAGACCTGCATCGCCGAGGGGGACTACGACCTCTCCTTCGATTGGACCGAGGTGCTGCTCGGCGGCAATAAAGCGGACCAGGATACGGTCGCCGCGCCCTATGGTACCTCGCTCAAGGTCGCACCGGATTGGATGGGCGCCTATCTGGAAAACCGCTTCTTTCGCCTGCCGCATGATGTGACGCTCACGCTCATGCCGGCGATCTGGGGCGGGGGGGCACCGCGCGCCATGGTCGGGCTCGATGACCGGAAGGGCGAATTCGGCCGCACCGAGACCCGAATCACGCCGAGCGGCGTGAAAATCCATTACTATTACGACCCGCCCGAGGGCGAGAGCACCCGGTCTGCGAGGGGCGCCATCGCCGCCAGCACCTCCCGCGGGGCGGTCGTCTTCCGCGACGAAATGTACGATGTGCGGTCGGGCGAGACCTGGCTGCAGGATGCGCCCAATTACGGCGTGCCCTTCGGCGCCAAATACATCTCCATCTTTGTCGAACTGCCGCATGACTATCTCGTCTGGCCGGAAGCCTATCGCCAGTTCCTGCGCTTCCGCGGCAATGACCAGCGGCACGTGCATATGAGCGATTTCAGCGCGCTTGTGCGCAGCTACATGCCGGTCTGGCTTGCCGAGATCATCCGCAGCTTCGGCCCCGGCCAGGCCAATTATCTCGATGACATTAGCGACGAGCTGAAGGAACTGCTCGCCTCCCTCGGCGTGCCGCCCACACCTCAGGAACCCGTCCCCGGCGCACCGGAGCGGCCGAACGCCTCCCCCGCCGAGGCGAAGCCGAAGGCTGCTGAGACGCCGACGGAAAAGGCTGAGAAAGCGCAGACCTCGTCTCTGCCGCCCAAGCCGAAGCCTCCGGTCTTCGAGCGGCCGCCGGAAATCATAGGGCTGCGTACCCCGGAGCAGATCAAAGAGCGCGCGCTTGAAGGCCGCGCCGCCAAATTCTATCCGCAGTCGCACCAGATCTTCATCAACCTCGCCTATCCCGCCGTACAGGAGATGGTCTCCGCCCTCTTGGTCGAGACCGAGGTGCAGCTCGGCACCCATGAAGAGGAAGCGCGCCGCATCGCGACTGAAACCGCCGAATGGACGCTGACCAGGCGCATCTCCCGCGCCATCGTCTACAGCCTGTCGAAGAAGGCGCTCGGCTGGCGGCCGGATGAGATCTCGCGCAGCCAGTCCACCGAAAGCCTGAGCCTGGTCGCCGATGACTGGGCAGGCGCAATGGACATGGCCCGCGCCCGCTATAATGATCAGCTGCCGGCCGCCTTCCCGGCCCTAGTGGCGCCGCAGCCCGTGACCGCGTGAACTTCACGTAAAACGAGCGGCCCTATAGCCAGGGCCTCCCTCCAGCTGCGGGCAGCTGCCTGAGCTAGCCCTCCATTCATCTTGATAACGGGACAGACTGAGCGATGAACGACTATACCGGCCCGAGCGTCGATCCCACCAACCCGCAGGCGGCGCTGCGGGCCACATCGGAGATGATGCGGAGCGGCGATTTCCCGACCGCAGAGCGTCTGCTCGGCTGGGCGCTCGACTTCAACCCGGACCATGCCGGGCTTCGGCGGCGCATGAGCGAACTGCGCTGGGACCAGAGCAAGGCTGACGAAGCCCTGGATTGGGCAGAGCAGGCGCTGGCGGCCGATCGCGGCGATGCCGAAAACTATGCCTATCTCGGCCTGCTGCGCATGCGGCAGGGGCGTTACGCGGAGGCCGCCGAGCTGCTGGTCCGCTCGGTTGAAATCAAGCCGGATAATCCGCACTACCTGTGGCGGCTGGCCGATATCATGGCGCATCTCGGCCGTGGGGAGGATGCCGTGGATTTCGCGCAGCAGGCGACCAACTTACAACCACAGAGTGTGCATGGCTATCTTTTCCTCGCCTCACTGCAGCAACGTTACGGTGATTTCGATGCTGCCGAAGAGACGCTCCAAGCGGGCATCAAACAGGTGCCCGAGAGTGCTGCCGTGCTGCGCCGCATGGCGGAACTCAGATTCGTCCGCGGTGATATTTATGGCGCGCGGAGCTGGGCTGAGCGGGCCCGCGAAACCGCCCCTGATGAACCGGCCAATTACGATTTCGAAGCCAATCTTGCGCAGGTCAACGGCGATCCCGCGGCAGCCGAAGACGCGCTACGTGCCGCCGCCGGCCTTAGCACGGCAAACAGCCATCACAAGCGGCGGCTGAGCGACGTACTGATGCGCCGCGGCGACCTGGACGGGGCGATGGCCTGGGCTAATGCGGCGCTTGTGGACCATCCGCAGGAAATGTTTAACCACATCCATATTGCTAATCTGCACTTGGCGCAGGGCCAGCAAGATGCCGCCTATGCAGTGCTAGAGGACGCGATTGGCCAAGCAGCAAAGCCTCATGATGCTGCCATGCTGATGCGAAGGCTAAGCGGCATCGCGCAGCAGAGGGGCCTGGATGATCAGGCGCTAGACTGGGCAAAACGCGCCGTTGCAGCCAATTCTTTTGACGCTGAGAACCACGCACATTTGGCATCTCTTCATCTCCAGCAGGGCGAGCTTGCGGCGGCCCAAGAAGCTGCCAAGCTGGCGGTGGACCTCGCGCCCGGCCAAGCTGTTCATAGCCGCCGCATGAGCGACATCGCCTGGAGGCAGGGCGAAACCGGGAGCGCCTTCGAATGGGCGGCACGGGCAGTATCTGCGCATCCGGCCGATGCCCATAACCATGCCCATCAGGCGGCGCTGCTGATGCGACAGGGGCAGTATGAGGCAGCGGAACTCCCCCTCGCCCGCGCGGTGGAGCTCGCACCGCTTGACGCCGGCCTGTTGACCCGCCTCAGCGACTTGAAGATGCGCCTCGACAGGCAGGAGGAAGCATTCGCCCTTGCTGAACGCGCGATCAGCGCTCGGCCGCTTGATTTAGTGGGCTACAACCACCTCGCAACGCTCCATATGCGCCTGGGCAACATAGAGG
>NZ_JBKQJR010000163.1:0-8661 GCF_052326845.1 Acidocella sp.
CCAGGAACCGAGTTCCTGGACCTCAATAATCGGATCGAAAAAGGGCTCCCTTGTGGAGCCCTTTTTTGATCCGATTGGGTTCCAAGGGCCTCTCGGCCCTTGGCGGGGGCCAGGGGGCAGCGCCCCCTGATGCACCGGCCCAGACGCAGGGCTACACGGGCAATTCGATAGCGATGCGCAGCCCGCCGCCGGGGCGGTCGAGCAGGCGGATGGCGCCGCCATGGGCGACGACGATATCGCAGGCGATGGTGAGGCCGAGCCCGGTGCCGGCTGGGTCTTGGCTTTCAAAGGGGCGGAGCAAAGTCTCGCGCTTGGCGGCGGGGATGCCGGGTCCGTCGTCGTCGATAAGGATTTGCAAGGTGCGCTGGCCGGTCTGGCTGGCTCTGACCCAAATCTGGCGGGCGTGGCGGCGGGCATTGTCGATAAGGTTGGTCAGCGCCCGGCGGATGGCCTCGGGGCGAATGATGGCGGTCAGGCCGGGCGGGACATCCAGGTTGATATTGGCCCCGGCGCGGCGGGCGGCGGCGCAGATTTCGTCGAGCAGCGCGGAAATGTCGGTGGGCACGGGCTGTTCACTGCCCTCGCCACGGGCAAAGCTGAGGTAGATGCCGATCAGCCGCTCCATCTCCTCGATATCGCCGGTCATGTCGGCGAGGTCCTGCGGCGGAATCTGCGGCTGCATGGCCAGCGCCAAGCGCAGCCGGGTGAGCGGCGTGCGCAGATCGTGCGAGACGCCGGCCAGCATGGTGGTGCGCTGGACGAGGAAGCGGCGCAGGCGCTCGCGCATGCGGTTGAAGGCGGTGGCGGCGCGGCGCACCTCGATGGCGCCTTCCGGGCGGATGGGCCCTTCATCCCGCCCCATGCCGAAGGCCTCGGCGGCGGCGGCGAGGCGGGTAATGCCCCGCACCTGGTTGCGCAGGAACAGCGCCGCCACGCCGAACAGCAGCGCGGCGGTGCCGATCAGCCAGATGAGGAACAAATAGAACGTGCCGATATACAGGCGCTTGCGCGGCACATCGATGCCGAGCACGCCATCGGGCATCTGCACGTTGATGACGATGGTGTCCGGCACGGCGTTCCAGTCAACATTGAAGGGCCGGTGCAGCGCGGCGGCGAGCGCGCGGGCGAGGTCCGTGTCCACCGGGCCGGGCACATCTGGCGGCGGCAGCTGGCGCAGCGCCTTGCCTTTCAGGAAGGCGGTGCTGAACTGGAAATACCGGTCGGCCTGCTGGGTGATCGCGGCGCGGCCCTGCGGGGCGCTGTCGATCTCGCCGACCATCAAGCCCACCTCCCCGGCCACGCCCCCGGCCAGGCGGCGGGAGAGTTCGCTGAGATGGTTGCCGTAGAAAATTTGCAGCGCCACCGCCTGCAGCAGCACCATCGGGATCAGCACAATCAGCAGCGAGCGCCCGAACAGCCCGCGCGGCAGGATCCTGCGGAGGGCACGCTCGGCGCCGAAGCCGTTGAGCCTCATGCCTGCGGGGCTCCGGCCCCGCCGGCATTACTTTTTATTTTGCGCGCGGCCGCCCCACCAGCCCCGCGCGCTGACAGGCGTACCTGCGGCACGCCTGTCATAAACCCGGTTTCAGCGTGTAGCCCTTGCCGCGCACCGTATGCAGGAAGCGCGGCTCGCGCGGGTCTGGCTCGATCTTGCGGCGCAGGCGGGTCACCTGCACGTCGATGGCGCGCTCGTTCACGTCATCCAGGCCAAGCGCCGCGGCCAGCGCCTCGCGCGAGAGAATCTCATGCGGCCGGGCGGCAAGTGCTGCGAGCAGCGCCAGCTCCGCGCCGGTGAGCCGCACAGGGGCATTGGCCAAGGTCAGTTCGCCGCGGGCGGGGTCGAATATCGCCTGGCCGAGCTGCAACGGCCCTAGCGGCGCGGCAGAGGGCTGCGCCCGGCGCAGCATGGAGCGGATGCGCGCCACCAGGACGCGCGGATCGAACGGCTTGCCGAGATAATCATCCGCCCCGGCCTCGAACCCGGCGACGATGTCCTCCGGCGTGTCACGCGCGGTGAGCAGCAGGATCGGCATGTCCGGCGCCCGCTCGGCGCGCAGGCCGAGGGTCAGTTCCAGCCCGGTCTCGCCGGGCATCATCACGTCCAGCACCATCAGGTCGAAATCCAGGAAGCGCAGCTTGTCACGCGCCTCGGCGGCGGAGCCGGCCTGGGTCACGCGGAAACCCTGCTCGGCAAGGAAGCGCGCGGCCAGCTGGCTCAGCCGGGCGTCGTCATCCACCAGCAGGATATGCGGGGCGTCGCCGCTCATGCGTTCAGGCGCCGCTCCGCTGCCCCTTGCCGCGATGTGCGTCCTGGCCGTCTAAGTAGTCGCGGCCCTGCTGCTGCATCAGCCCGCGCAGCACGCGCTTGAACCCCTCCACCGCCGGGCCGCCCGCCTCGCGGTAGGCGGCGACGAGCCGCTCACGCTGCGCCTCGAACAGCCGCCGCTCCAGCGTGGCGCCCTTCTCGGTCAGCGTGAGGAGGCGCTGGCGCCGGTCCTGCGCGCCGGGAACCTGGGCTACGTAGCCCTCGCGGATCAGCGGCCCGAGCACGCGGGTGAGGCTCTGCTTGGTGATGCCGAGGATGGCGAGCAGATCGCCCACAGTCAGCCCCGGCCGCCGCGCGATCCAGTGCAGGCAGCGGTGATGCGCCCGGCCATAGCCCAGCTCGCCGAGGATCGCATCCGGCGCTTCGGTAAGGTCGCGGTGCGCGAAAAACAGCATGTCCTGTGCCAGACGAAGCTCGTCCTCGCGCAAAAACAGCAGCCCGGAGCCGGGAGCGGTGTGCGCCGTGCCGGGCAGAGTTTCGCGTTTTGTGGCCGGAAAGGGATGAGCGGACGGGTCTTGCATGGCAGTTTCTTGGCCTTGAGAGCTATGCCTTGCATTGGCAGGGCAGTACATCTGACTATTATACTATTTTTCCTGTCTTGTTACAGTAGCGCAAACGGAGATTTTTGACCATGGCGCCGGTTCCTTTTGACGATCGTGACGGCTTCATCTGGTGGGATGGCAAGCTGATCCCCTGGCGCGACGCGAAGCTGCACGTACTCAGCCATGGGTTGCACTACGCTTCCGCCGTGTTTGAGGGCGAGCGCGCCTATGGCGGCAACATCTTCAAGCTCGACGCGCATACCGACCGGCTGATCGAGTCCGGCCGCATCCTGGGCTTCGAGATCCCCTTCACCCGCGAGCAGATCAACCAGGCCTGCAAGGACGTGATGAAGGCCAACAACCTGACCGAAGCCTATCTGCGCCCGCTGGCCTGGCGCGGCTCGGAGCAGCTCGCGGTTTCGGCGCAGCAGACCAAGATCCACCTGATGGTGGCGTGCTGGGAATGGCCGAATCTGTTCGGGGCTGACCGCATGAAGGGCGTGCGCCTTGGCATCGCCGACTGGCGCCGCCCGCACCCGCAGACCGCCCCCACCGCCGCCAAGGCCGCCGGGCTGTACATGATCGGCACGCTCGCCAAGCACAAGGCCGAGGCCGAGGGCTTCAACGACGCGCTGATGTACACCTGGGACGGGTTCGTGGGTGAGGTCACCGGCGCGAACATCTTCTTCGTGCTGGACGGCAAGCTGCACACGCCCAAGCCGGATTGCTTCCTGGACGGCATCACCCGCAAGACCGTGATCGCCCTGGCCAAGGCCCGCGGGATCGAGGTGGTTGAGCGCCATATCCTCCCCGAGGAGCTGGCGAACTTCAAGGAAGCCTTCGTCACCGGCACCGCCGCCGAGATTACCCCGGTGCGCCAGATCGGCGACCTGCATTTCGAGCCGAGCAGCATCACCGAGGTGCTGAAGTCCGACTACGAGGCGCTGGTACTGATGTCGCCGGAAGAGGTGGAGAAGCGCGCGGCCGCGTAACCCGCCGCGTCCGCTGTCGCGCTCACGGGCGCGGCAGCCAAATGCCGGGCCCCGGCGCGGTGTAGCGGCACAGCCGGTAGGTCTGCACCAGCTTGCCGTCCCGCGTGCGGGCGAGCGTGCCGGTCTGGTCACAGGGCGCGTTGGCCCGGTGCGTGATCATGATGCCCGTCTGCCCCTCCAGCGCCGCAGGCTGCCAGTCGAAATAGCTCCAGCGGGGCTCGAACCCCGCCACGCGCAGCCCGGGCGGGGCGTAATAGGCCAGCGCGGCGGCCGTGGCGTAATCATCGGCGGTGACGAAATCCGGGTGCATGGCGGCGAGCTGTTCGCCAAGCTGCGTCCAGCCCGCCATTTGCAGGGCCGAGGTGTCCATGCGCGGCGGCATCGGCAAGGGCGCGGCCAGGGCCTGCGCATAGACCAGCCCGGTAATGCCGAAGCCCAGCGCCAGAGCCGGGTTGCGCCAGCGCGCCAGGATCGCGGCGGGCAGGGTGGCGATGGCGATACAGGCGGACGGGTACAGCACCGCGACCCAGTTCCCCTCCACCCGCTGGGACAGCACATGCTCCAGCAGCACCGCGCCCGGCAGCAAGGTGAGCCAAAGCAGCAGGCGCGGCGCGGGGCCGTGCTCATGCCGCAGGCCCCAGACCCCGCGTACCGCCAGCACGAAGATGACCGGGGTGAACAGGAGAAACTGGCTACCCAGAAGATCGGCCAGGAAGCCCAGCGCCCGGCCCGGGTTGAACCCCGCCTCTCGCCCGCCCTGCTTGAAGTAGCTGGCCCAGCCATGTGCCGCGTTCCAGGCGACATCCGGGGCGAAGACCAGCACAGCCAGCACGGCGGCAAGCCAGGGCCAGGGCGTGCGCAGCCAGGCGCGCTCCTGGCGCCCCGCCAGCACCCAGCCGAACACGGCGAGGATGAACAGCAGCCCGGTATATTTGGAGAGCAGCGCCAGCCCCGCAGCCAACCCGGTCGCCAGCCACCAGCGCGGATTGCCGGACTGGATCAGCCGCGCCATGGCCCAGAGCCCGGCGGTCCAGAAAAACATCAGCGGCGTGTCCGGCGTCATCAGCACGGCACCTGCGCCGAACATCAGCGTGGCGTTGAGACAGGCCGCGGCGGTGATCCCGGCACGGCGGCCGGGGAAGAGCCGCTCCGCCGCATCCCATGCCAGCAGCGAGCCGGCCAGGGTGGAGAGCGGGCCGAGCAGCCTCACCCCCAGCGGCGAGGGGCCGAACAGCATTGTGCCAGCCCTGATCCACAGCGCCACCATCGGCGGATGGTCGAAATACCCCGGCTGGAGATGCGTCGACCAGAGGAAGTAATACGCCTCGTCCGGCACCAGAGGCAGGCTCGCCGCCAGCGCCAGGCGCAGGGCGGTAAGCGCCAGCAACGCCGCGAGCGCGAGACGCATTTTACCGGATGCGCCAGACCAGCGTGGCGGAGACAGCATAGTTCCATACCACGCCCACAGCCGCGCCGGCGGCACCGGCGAGCAGCCCATGCCCGTTCTCGGCATAGAGCGCCTTGGCGATGCCTATATTCGCATAGGCGCCCAGGCTGCACACCACCAGGAACAGCACCAGCCCACGCCAGGCGCGCACACCCTTCAGCCGCTGGGCGCGGTAGGTGAGCTGGTTGTTGAGCTGGAAGTTGGCGATCATGGCCACCACCGTGCCAAGCGTTTGCGCTGGCCCGAAATGCAGCCCCGCCGCGCGCGACGCCTGCAACACCAGAACGTTCACCAGCACGCCGAACGCGCCGACCAGGGCGAAGGAGATGAAGCGCAGCGGCACGGTGCCGCCCAGCGCCTTGTCGATGAGCAGCCCGGCGAATTGCGCCAGCACCAGCACATCCAGCTTGCTCTCGCCCGCATGGCGGGGGCGGAATTTGTAGGGGATCTCGGCGATGCTCAGCCGCCTGGGCGAGGCGAGGATCAGGTCCAGCAGGATCTTGAACCCCTGGCCGGTGAGCCGCCCGGCCAGCTGCTCGAACAACTCGCGCCGGAGCAGGAAGAACCCGCTCATCGGGTCGTGGATGCTGGTATGGGTGAGCATCTGTGCCACGCGGATGCCGGTCTCGGAGAGTTTCACCCGCAGCGGCGAGGACAGTCCGGTGGAATCCCCGCCCTCGACATGCCGGCTGCCCACCGCCATGTCCGCCCCGCCCTGCACGGCCTGCAACATCAGCGGCAGGCGGCTCTCGTCATGCTGCATGTCGCCGTCGATGACCGCGACATAATCGGCGGAGGAGGACAACGCCCCCTCGATCACGGCGGAGGAGAGCCCGCGCCGCCCGACGCGGCGGATGCAGCGCACGCGGGCATCGTCGCGGGCCAGCGCCCGCACGGCGGTGGAGGTGCCGTCGGGGCTGTCGTCATCGACGAACACAACCTCCCAGTCGATGCCGGAAAGCGCATTGTTGAGAGCAGCCACCATGGGCGCGACATTGGCGCGCTCATTGTAGCACGGCACGACGACCGTGAGGGTATAGGCCACGGCGGGGTTAGAGCGCTTCGAGCACAGCCTCGGCGCGGCTGACCTCGAAGCCGCCCGGTTCCTCGACAAAAAGCTGCGTGACCACGCCGTCTTCCGCCACCAGGGCGAAGCGCTGGCTGCGCACGCCCAGGCCGCGGGCCATCAGGTCCAGCTCCAGCCCCAGGGCCTTGGTGAAGACGCCGGAGCCGTCGGCCAGCATCACCACGCTGTCCAGCGCCCTGTGGTCCTTGGCCCAGGCGCCCAGCACGAAGGCGTCGTTCACGGCCATGCACACGATCCTGTCCACGCCCTTGGCCTTGAACTCCGCCGCGTGCTTGACGAAGCCCGGCAGGTGCTTGGCGCTGCAAGTGGGGGTGAAAGCGCCCGGCACGGCGAACAGCACCACCTTGCCTTGGCCCAGCAGCTCGGCGGTATCGGCCTCGCGGGGGCCGTCAGCCGTCGCCACCATGAGCTTCATGGCCGGAATCTTGTCGCCTATCTTGATCATGCTGTCTGTCTTTCCTTCGGCAGATATCGCTACCTATACGAACTGCCCCGGGCCGTGAAGAGAGAGCGGCAGACAGGGCTGGTCCTGGCCGGAAGCCATGAATATATTGGCGCAATGGCCGAGGCAAAACTTTCCCGGGCGAACCCGCCCAACTGGCTGACCGGACAGTTGCTCATCGCAATGCCGGCGATGCAGGATACGCGCTTCGTGCAGAGCGTGATCCTCGTCTGCTCGCACACCGAGGAGGGCGCGATGGGCGTGGTTGTCAACCACCCGCTGCGCACCCCGAAATTCGCCGATCTGCTGAGCCAGCTTGGCGTTGCCCCCAGCCCGCCGCGGCGCGAGCTGCCGGTGGGCGTGGGCGGCCCGGTGGATGAGACGCGCGGCTTCATGCTGCACAGTGCGGACTGGTTCTCCGACACCAGCCTGCAGGTGGACGACACCCACACGCTCAGCGCCAACCTGGACATTCTCCAGGCCGTGGCCGAAGGCGGCGGGCCGGAGAAGGCGGTCCTGCTGCTTGGCTATGCGGGCTGGGGAGAGGGGCAGCTGGACCAGGAGATGCGCCAGAATTCCTGGCTGAGCGTGGCGGCGGACGACGCCATTATCTTCGACACCACCCACAACACGAAATGGCAGCGGGCCCTGACCAAGCTGGGCATCGACCCGGGCATGCTCTCCGGCGCTGCGGGGCGGGCATGAAGCAGCTTGTGATTGCCACGCATAACCCGGGCAAGCTGAGGGAATTTTTGTCCCTGCTGGCGCCGCAGGGGTTTGGCGTGACCTCCTCCGGCGAACTCGGCCTGCCCGAACCGGACGAGGCCGCCGATACCTTCCCCGGCAATGCGCGGATCAAGGCGCTGGCGGCGGCGCAAGCCTCCGGCCTGCCGGCGCTGGCCGACGATTCCGGGCTTTCGGTCGCGGCGCTGGGCGGCGGGCCGGGCGTGTTCTCGGCGCGTTACGCGGCGGGGGATTACCCTTCCGCCTTCGCCCGCATCATCGAAGCCGCCCGCGGCGCTGATGACTGGCGCGCCTGGTTCACCTGCGCGCTCTGCCTGGCCCGGCCGGATGGCAGCACCGCCACCTATATCGGCCAGGCTTACGGGCGCATCGCCCCCGCGCCGCACGGGGCGGGCGGGTTCGGCTACGACCCGGTGTTCATCCCTGACGGCTACGAGCAGAGCTATGCCGAGCTGGGCCCGGCGGTGAAGGACAAGATCAGCCACCGCGCCCAGGCCATCGCCCAGCTGAAGGCCGTACTGAAAGGCTAGAAATTATCCTTGGCGGCGCGGCGGCGGGCGAATTCCTCCACTGTTTCCGCGCGCAGGAACGGGTTGGTGGCGCGCTCCTGCCCCAAAGTCACCGGCAGAGTGGGCTTGCCCGCCGCGCGCAGGGCCGCCACCTCGGCCGCGCGAGCGGCGAGCGCCGCGTTCTGCGGCTCCACGGTCAGCGCGAATTTGGCGTTGGACGCGGTGTATTCATGCCCGCAGCAGACCAGCGTGGCATCCGGCAGCTCCGCGAACTTGGCCAGCGATGCGAACATCTGCGCGGGCGTGCCCTCGAACAGCCGGCCGCAGCCCAGGCTGAACAGCGTGTCACCCGGCAGCAGGATGCGGCCATCGGCGATGTAATAGGCGATATGGCCGAGCGTATGCCCCGGCACCTCGATGACCCGCAGTTTCGCCGCGCCGAAATCCACCAGCGAACCCTCATGCACGGCAATGTCGAGCCTGGGCAGGCGGTGCGCGTCCGCGCCATTGCCCACCACCTTGGCGCCGTAGCGCGCCACCAGCCCCTCAGCGCCGCCGATATGGTCGAAATG
>NZ_JBKQJR010000164.1:0-5119 GCF_052326845.1 Acidocella sp.
AGTCCAGATGCACCAGCGGCTCGTCGAGCAGCAGCAGCGGCGGGGTGCCGCGCGCGGCGGCGATGAGTGCTGCATGGCCGAGCACGATGCCGATGAGCATGGCCTTCTGCTGCCCGGTGGAGGAAAATGCTGCGGGGCGGCCGGAGGCGGCGTCGCTGATCAGGAAATCGGTGCGCTGCGGGCCGATGGTGGCACCGCGCGCGGCGGTGTCCTGCAAGCGGGCATTGGCATAGGCGGCGCGCAGCGCGTCTTCCACTTCCAGCGCCGGGGTGCTGGCGAGGCGCGTGGCGATGGCGCAGTCGAGCGCGAGGGCCACGCGGGGGAACGGGTCCGCAGCCCCAGCGGCGATGCTGGCGTTGAGCCGGTTGACGAGCGCCATGCGCGCGGCGGTGGCGGCAACGGCGTGGCGGGCCATGGAGTCTTCGAGCCCCGTGAGCCAGGCCGGGTCCGGGTTTTCCGCCAGCAGCCGGTTGCGCTGGGCGGAGGCGGATTCAAACGCCGCGATCTCGCGCGCATGGCCGGTTTCCAGGGCCACCACCAGACGGTCGAGGAATTTTCGCCGGCCGGAGGCGGTGTCGGTGAACAGCCGGTCCATCTGCGGGGTGAGCCAAACGGCGGAAAGCTGCTCCGCCACCTCGGCCTGGGAGCGCGGCTTTACCCCATTCAGGCGGAATTCCCGGCGTTCGGGCGCGCCGTCCGCCATCGCCGTGCCGATCTCCACGCCGTTGGTAAAGTGCGCCGCCACCGCCCAGCTTCCCGACGCATCTGGCCCACGGCGCGCCAGTTCGGAGAATTTCGCCCCGCGCAGGCCCCGTCCGGGCACGAGCAGAGAGAGCGCTTCCAGCAGGTTCGTCTTGCCTGTGCCGTTGGGGCCGGCAAACACATTAAGCCGCGCTGCGGGTTCAAACCGTAGCGCGGCGTAAGAGCGGAAATCCGTGAGTGTGAGGCGTGAGACCTGCGTGGGTTACACCCGCATCGGCATCAGCACGTAAATGGCCGATGCATCGTCCTGGTCACGCACCAGGGTCGGGGCGGCGCCATCGGCGAAGAAGAACTCCACCTTGCCCTTGATCTGGTCGGTCACGTCCGAAAGGTAACGGGCCTGGAAGCCAATCTCCAGCGGGCCGGACTGGTAGTCCACCAGATCGCCGCCCAGTTCCTCGGAGGCCGAACCCTGCTCGGCGGAGGCGGCGGAGATGACCAGCAGGTCCTTGGCCAAAGAGAGCTTCACCGGGCGGTGCTTCTCGGCGCTGATGGCCGAGACGCGGCCCACCGCGTCGTTGAAATCCTTCTTGTCCACGCGCAGGATCTTGTCGTTCCCGCGGGGGATCACCCGGTCGTAATCGGGGAAGGTGCCGTCGATCAGCTTGCTGGTCAGGCGCATGTTGCCTATGCTGAACTGGATGCGCGTCTCGGACAGCGCGACCTCGACCTCGCCGGTGGCTTCATCAAGCAGCTTGCGCAGCTCGGTCACCGTCTTGCGGGGGATGATGATGCCCGGCATGCCGGCGGCACCGGAGGGCAGGGGTTCTTCCACACGGGCGAGGCGGTGGCCGTCCGTCGCCACGGCGCGCAGCACCGGGCCGTTCTCGCCCTCGGCCGCGTGCAGGAAGATGCCGTTCAGGTAATAGCGGGTTTCCTCGGTGGAGATGGCGAAGCGCGTGCGGTCGATCAGCCCGCGCAGTTCCTGCGCCGAGACCACGAAATTATGCGTGAGCTTGCCGGCGTCGAGCTTGGGGAACTCATCGACAGAGAGGGCGACGAGGCTGGTGGCGTAGCGCCCGGCGCGCAGGGCCAGCTGCGCGTCTCCGCCCGGATGGTCGAGCTCGATGACCGCATTGTCCGGCTGGCGGCGGACGATTTCGTACAGCGTGGAGGCAGGCACGGTGATGGCGCCGTTGCGCGAGGTTTCAGCCGCCACTTCCTCGACGAGCGAGATTTCCAGGTCGGTTGCAGCGATGGTCAGATGGCCGTCCCGCACCGCCAGCAGCACGTTGGCGAGGATGGGGATGGTGTTCCGCTTCTCCACCACGTTCTGCACATGGGCCAGAGATTTCATCAACGTGGCTCGATCGGCCTTGAACTTCATGATACCCTTCCAGACACAAAACGAATTCTTGGCGTTATTGACCGATTCGTCACCTACCGTAGCAAGGGGCGCCGCTCTAGGGAAGGTGCCGGTCTGGCGGACGCTGGCCGCATATTCACCTGATGTTAAGCGGCACCGTGCGAAAATCCGGGTCTTGGCACCCGGCGGATGAGCGCATGACGGCATTGGTACTGGAACTCAAGCGGGGCGAATCGATGATCCTCAACGGGGCGGTGATTCGCTTCAAGACACGCACGCGGCTCGAGCTGAGCACGCCGGCGCGGTTTCTCTTCGGCCGGCAGATCATGTGCGCGGAAGAGGCTACCACCCCGGCGCGCAAGGCCTATTACGCGCTGCAAAATGCCTATGTCGGCGCCGAGGCCGAGCGCCCGGCGGCGTTTGAGGCGGCGCGGGCGCTGGTCGGCGATTTGCGTGATTCGGCAGAGGGCGCGGCGCGGGCGGAGTGGGAGACGCTGCTCTCCCGCTTGGTCGAGGATGCCGGGTTCGAGGCGTTGAAGCTGGTGCGGGGGATGATCCGCGCCGAGGATTTCGCGGCGAATTAGCTCCCCCGCAATTCCTCCAGCCGGGCGAGCACGGCCTGCACGTCCGGCGCCACCTCGAACAGGTCGCGCACGCTCTCGCGCGCGAAGCCGCGGGCGATGGTTTGCTCGATCATGGTCACGAAGGGCTGCGCCCAGCCGAGGATGTCCACCAGGATAATTGGCTTGTCGTGCTGGCCGAGCTGCTTCCAGGTCAGAATCTCGAAGGTCTCGTCGAAGGTGCCCAAGCCGCCGGGCATGACGACGAAGGCATTGGCCAGGGCGAAGAGCCGGCGCTTGCGGGTGTGCATCGAGTCGGTGACGATCAGTTCGGAGAGGCCGTGGAACTCCACTTCTCGCTTGCGCAGGAAATCCGGGATGATGCCGGTGACGTGCGAGCCCGCTTCCATCGCAGCACCTGCGGTAACGCCCATCAGCCCCACATTGCCGCCGCCGAACACCAGGTTCATGCCGCGCTGGCCAAGCCCCGCGCCCAAAGCGTGCGCGGCCTGGCCATAGGCCGGGTCGGCGCCGGGAGAGGAGCCGCAAAACACGGTGACGGAAAAACTGCCCATAAAGCTCTGCCTCGCTTCCAGTTCTGCGTCGTTCGTGGCAGGCTAGGGGCGATATGGCAAGCAAGGATCAAGCCCCGCGGAGGGGCAGCAAAACACGGATCATCGCGGTCGCCGTGCTCAGCGCGCTGGCGCTGCTGAATATCGGCATGCTGGTGATGCTGCGCCATGGCGGGCAGCCCCCGGCGCCGCCGCCGCCCGCGGCCCCGGCACCCGCCCCAGCGGTGAGCATGATCGCCCCGCCGCAATTCGACGTCGTGCGCGTGGACACTGAGGGCAACACCGTGATCGCCGGGCGCGCCGCCCCAGGCGCGGTGGTGACGGTGAAGGACAACAACAGCGTGATCGGCACGGTAGCGGCCGATGCCCAGGGGGCCTTCGTGCTGGCGCCGCAGACGCCGCTCGCCCCCGGCACGCATGAGATCACCCTCTCCGAGGTGCCGCCCGGCGGTGCCGAGGTGGCGGGTAACCAGACCGCCGTTGTGAGCGTGCCGGGCAATGGCGGGCAGGTGCTTACCGTGCTCTCCGGCCCGAATGGCAGCACCGTGCTCACCGGCCAGGGGCCGCAGGCCGGGCAGCTCGGCCTGGGCGCGGTGGATTACGACACCAATGGCCACGCCATCTTCTCCGGCACCGCCCCGGCGGGCGCCACGGTGGATCTGCGCCTGAGCAACCAGGAAATCGGCCAGGCCAAGGCCGACGCGCAGGGGCGCTGGCATATCTCGGCCGCCGTGCCGGCCAGCCCGGGCATGCTGAGCCTGGGCGCCACCACCGCCACGGGGCAAATTCTGCCGCCCGTGACCGCGCCCTTCGCGCCCGAGACGCTGGCCGCCGCCCTGGCCGATGGGCATGTCGTCATCGCCCCCGGTGATTGCCTGTGGCTGATCGCCCGGCACGTCTATGGCCATGGCACCATGTACACGTTGATCTACGCGGCCAATGCCGGCAAAATCCACAATCCGAACCTGATTTTCCCGGGCCAGAGCTTCGTCCTGCCCCAACCCAAGAGTTGAACAATGGATATTATTGAAAGCGTGCAGTCGGTGCTGAGCCCGCCGCACAAGGCCGGTTACCCGTTCATTCTCGGCGGCGTCGTCGCGGCGCTGCTGGGGCTGCTGTTCTGGCACCCGCTGGCCTGGGCGGGGGTGCTGTTCACCCTGTTCTGCCTGTACTTCTTCCGCGACCCCGAGCGCGTGCTGCCGCCCCGGGCCGACGTGTTCGTCGCCCCGGCCGATGGCCGCGTGGTGAGCATCGAGGAAGCGGTGCCCCCCGCCGAGCTCGGCCTGGGCGATGCCAAGCGCATGCGCGTGGCTACCTTCCTCTCGGTGCTGGACGTGCATGTGAACCGCTCCCCCATCGCCGCCACGGTGGAGAAGATCGCCTATCATCCGGGGCTGTTCGTGAACGCCGCGGCGGACAAGGCGAGCGACGACAACGAGCGCAACTCGCTGCTGCTGCGTCTGGCCAATGGCCAGCAGGCGGTGGTGGTGCAGATCGCCGGGCTGATCGCGCGGCGCATCCTGTGCGAAGTGCATGAGGGCCAGAGCCTCACGGCCGGCCAGCGCTTCGGCATCATCCGCTTCGGCAGCCGTACCGACCTGTATTTGCCCGAGGGCTGCACCCCGCTGGTGGCAGTCGGCCAGCGCATGATCGGCGGCGAGACGGTAATCGCCGAGCTGCCCGCCGCGCCATGATTCCACCGCGCCGCCGCCGCCGGCTGCCCCGCCGGCAGCGTTTTTCAGGCCTGAGCTTCAACCGCATGCTGCCTAACCTGATGACGCTGCTCGGGCTGTGCATCGGGCTCTCGGCCATCCGGCTTGGCATGGATGCCCGGTACGGCGCGGCCGTGATCGCCATTGCCGTGTCGATGGTGATCGATGGGCTGGATGGGCGGTTGGCGCGCATGCTTAAGGCGACCT
>NZ_JBKQJR010000165.1:0-6502 GCF_052326845.1 Acidocella sp.
GCCCTCGACCAGCGCCACGACGACGGCCATGTTGTCCTGCAGGAAGGGGGCGGAATCACCCAGAATGGCGGCGGGCACCATGAACTGCTCGAAGGTCTCGGGGTCCATCAGCACGAGATTGTCGCCATCGGTATAGGAGTAGGTGTAGTCCCGGTCCTCGGTGGTCAGACGCTCAACGGTATCGGCGGTGCGCCAGCGCTCGTTGGTCTTGTTGCCGGTCTTCAGGTTGCGCATTTCCACCTGGATGAAGGCGCCGCCCTTGCCGGGGGTGATGATCTGCTGCTTCAGCACGGTCCAGCGCTGGCCCTCGTGTTCGATGACCTGGCCGGCGCGGATAAGGTTAGCCTGCTGCTTCATGGGTTCTGCCCTGCGGATGAGAAACTTGAATGATCGTGAGGCGGGGGCTTACGCCGCCGGGGCGATTTCGGCAAGCCGCCCGTGGCGGCGAGGCCAATAGGTTAACGGGAAAATATCGATTCCGGCACCGCGGGCGCGAAGGATTAACGCGTGATTCATAGGTGCGGGGTTAAGCTGGCCTCAACCTGTAGTCGTGAAGGGCGGCAAAAAGCGGCCCGGCCCGAGAATCTGCCCGCATGAACACGTTTCCGACCGGCATTGCCCTGGCGCGCAGGAGCGCCAATGCCTCGCTGCTGGTTCTGCCCGCCGCCATGGCGCTCAGCGCCCCCGCCGCGGCGCAGAGCGTGATCTCCAGCAACCGTTATGGCGCGGTGAACCTCGCCGCCTATGGCGCTGCCGGAGTGAGCATCGCCAGCGGGGTAAGCATCGATTCCACGGGCTGGGTGGCGGTGTGGGATGCCAGTCCCGCCCAGTTGAACAATGCAGGGCAGGTTCAGGCGGCAAATGGCACCGGCATCCTGCTCGGCGCTGGCGGCAGCATCGCCAATGGCGGCACGATCAGCGCCGGGGATTACGGCGTGCTGGTGAACAATGGCGTCGGGCAGGTGAGCAATAGTGGCGCCATCGCCGCCGGGTATGACGGGGGTGAGCCTGAACCGTGGCGGCGGGGTGAGCAACACCGGCTCCATCTTCGGCGGGCATATTGGCGTGTACACCGGCAACGGCGCGGGCAGCGTGACCAATAGCGGGCAGATTTCAGCCCGCACGGGCGATGCCGTCTCGCTCTTTTCCGGCGGCACGCTCACCAACACCGCCTCCGGCAGGCTGCTTGGCGGCTATTCCGGCGTGTACGCGGGCGGCGATGGTTCGCAAATCACCAATGCCGGGCTGATCAACGGGCCGGATTTCGGCGTGTACCTCACCGGGGCTTCCTCCGTCAGCAATAGCGGCACCGTCGCCGGGGGCATCGACGGGGTGATCGACATCGGGCACGGCGGGGCGGCGGAAAATACCGGGCTGATCACCGGGACGAACGCCGGGGTGAGGCTGGCCAAGGGCGGCACGCTGGACAATGCCGGGACCATAGCGGGGCTGACCGGTGTTGTCGCCAACGGGGCGGTGGATATCATCGATACCGGCAGCGTTATCGCCACAAGCGGCGGCAATGCGATCAGTCTGTCTCGCGGGGCGAGCACTATCACGCTCGGCACCGGGGCACAGATCATCGGCGATATCGCGGGGAATGGCACGGCGAGCAGTATCTCGCTCACCGGCAGCGGCACGCTGGCCTCGGACATCACCGGCTTCAACGCTCATGGCGCGCTCACCGTGGCGCAGGGGGCGAGCTGGACCGGCGCCGGCCAGTGGAACGTGGCGCAGATGGTCAATAACGGCAGCTTCACCGCCGGGCTGGCCGCAGCACCTCTGCGGCTGAACGGGAATTTCGTGCAGACCTCCACGGGCACGCTGGTCGTGCTGGTCGCGCCTGGGCAGGTATCCAGCTTCACCGTCACCGGCACGATCACGCTGGGCGGCACGCTTTCCTATGTGCTGGCGCCGGGCACCTACACCCCGGCGAGCTACGAGTTTTTGCAGGCCGATGGCGGCGTGAATGGTACGTTCTTCCAGGTGGCGGGCCCGGCGCAGCCGATCCTGGTTTCCGTGGGCACGCAGGCGGCGGTGTTGCGAGTGAACCGCAATTTCACCGTGGCGCCGCGGGGGGCGGGGCTGCTGCCCGATCTCTCCCAGGCCATGACGCTGGATGCCGAGGCCCTGGATGATATACTGATGGGCCGCGTTCTGGCGCCAGGCGGCGGCACCGGCTGCCAGAACGCTCCTGCCACTGGCAGCGGCAAGGCCGGCATCGCCTCGGCCCTGGCGGGCGAGTTCTGCGCCTTGGGCGGCTGGGTGGAGGCGGCGGGGACGAATCTCTCCGCGCAGGATGCGTACAACTTCACCGGGGGCGGTTTCCTCGCCGGGGTGGACCGCGCCGTGCCCGCAACCGGCGGACGGATCGGCATCGCCGCCGGGTATGATGGTGGCACTCTGCGCGGCCAGGGCGTGGGCGATGCGGATATGGAGACGATCCGCCTCGGCCTCTACGCCAACCAGCCCGTGGGGGCGTTCGTACTCAGCGCCGCAATGCTGGATGGCATTGCCAGCGCCAGTACCACGCGCCAGACCGGCGCGGGCGGGGCGGTGGCCCGGCAGGATGGCAACGTGCTCTCCGCCGAGGCGCAGCTGGCGGTGCCCCTGCACTCGGGCGGGGTGGAGATGGCCCCGGCGGCGGGGGTGCGGGTCACCCGGGTCTCCCTGGGCGGTTTTACCGAAACCGCCGCCCAGGGTTTCGCGCTGAGGGCGGCCGGGTCTTCCGGAGCGAATGTCACCCCTTTCCTGCGCATGAATTTGGGGCGGAGCTTCGTCACCGCCTCGCGGATCGTGGTCACGCCCCGGGTCAGCTTTGGCGTGGACGCGGCCCTGGGCAACCCCGGCGCTGGCATGGGGTTGACGACACAGGACTATACCGCGCTCACCCTGAACCCCGGGCATCTGGCGCCGGTTTCCGGCGAGGTGGGGCTGGGGCTGAGCCTGACGCGCGGCGGCTGGTCGGTGGATTTCGGCTACGCCGGGTGGTTCGCGGGCAACTGGTCGGCGCAGAGCCTGCAGGCGGTGATTTCCGCCCGGTTTTAATGAAGTTAGAGCAGCTTACGCGGCGATTACCCCGTGTGGCCTGTCAAAGTCTGGTGAGTTCGCACTGAAGCTCGAAGGAGAATAGTTGCTCCAGGGCGTCTTCAGGGGCGGTGAGAGGGGGAGGAAAGGCGAAATCCTCTCCCAGCATCTGGCGAAGCTGATGGTTGGTGTGCCGGAATGTTGTCGTGAAGCGCTTTGCCAGGGCGGGGGAGAGCTTCGGCTCATCATCGTGCAGCCGGGTGGCACGGGCGCGCAGGAGGTCTTGCTGCGCCTCGTTGAGCGGGAGGCCGAGCCGGGTTTGATGGAACTCTACCAGGGCCTCAAGCAGGTCCCGCTGGGTGTTAGTCTTGTTGTCGGTCCCGGCATTGGGCAAGGACAGGCCGGGGACAGTTTGCTGTATAAAATCGGTGATGGTCGAGCCACCGGCGAGGCGGTGGTAGCTGCGGAAGATGGCGGCACCATGTGTGGCGCGGCGCAGCAATGTGGCGATGCGGAGATAGTCGAAATGGAACGTCCATTCACACAGGTAAAACGAACCTGTCCGGCAGATGATGTCGGCGAGCCGCGCGGGTTCCTCCGTCAGGCCATGCTGCGTCAGTTCCATGAAAAGGGATTTGAAAAAAGCGCCCTGCTCACGGATGTAAAGGATAGGTACGAGACGGTAACGGCCTAGGTTGGGCAGGGCACTCAAGGTTGCAAGCCATGCGTCGCTGCCGAGCAGTGAGCTGAAATCCTCGCTGGAGATGATCGCATCGCCATCATGGGTGCGCAATTCTTCGTCCAAGTCTTGCACACTGCCGAACGCGGCGCGGTAGCGGCGGTCGCGGATAAGCTGCCAAGCAAGGTTGTGGTGGCCCGAGTAGTCCGGGGGCCGCCCCGCATTCGGGTACAAAACGGCATGCGTCTTTAGGGCATCCGCTTGGGAGGCGAGAAAATTCTGTAGCGCGGTGGTGCCGGTTTTGTGCAGGCCGGCATGGATATACAATGTTTGCGTCCTGTCGGAGGGGCAATTGTCTTTAGACCGCCAAAACCACATGCTTGTCATCCCGTGTTTGCCGAAGGAAAGAGCTTCCGAAGCCGTTAGAGGGGCACTTTCCCCAATCCCCCCGGGCGGTCGAGAATGTAAGTGGGCAGGGCGGTACCGGAAATGGTGCCGCGCAGATGGCGCAGGATCTCGCGCCCGCGCTCCGGCTCCACATAAAAGCGCGCGGTGCCGGGGGCGGGGTCCAACTGGTGCAGGTAATACGGCTTGATGCGGGCGCGCAGCATGGCGCGGAACAGCTCGGCCAGTGCCGCCTCGCTGTCATTCACGCCCTTCAACAGCACGGTCTGGCCGAGCAGCGGAATACCCAGCCGGGTAAGCTTGCGGCAGGCCTCGGCGGCTTCCGGCGTGAGTTCCCGCGCATGGTTGCTGTGCACCGCAATGTAGAGCGGTTTCTCGATCTCCAGTGCTTCGAGCAGCGCCTCGTTCACCAGCGCCGGGTCCGCCACCGGCACGCGGCTATGGATGCGCAGCAGCTCCACATGCGGAATCGCCTCCAGCCGGCGCAGGATTTCGCCCAGGCGGCGCGGCGAGAGGATGAGCGGGTCGCCGCCGGTCAGGATCACCTCGCGGATCGCCGGGCGTTCCGCGATATAGGCATAGGCGGCTTCCAGTTCCTCGGCCGAGAGCAGCCCGCCATCCGGCCCCACCTGTTCGCGCCGGAAGCAGAACCGGCAATAGACTGGGCAGGCCAGCAGCGGCTTCAGCAGCGCGCGGTCCGGGTAGCGGTGCACGATGCCGGGGATGGGCGAAAGGGCCTCGTCGGCGATCGGGTCCGCGCTCTCATGCGGGGCGGTGATCAGCTCCGCCGGGCTGGGGATGAATTGCAGGCCGAGCGGATCGTCTGGCGACTCGATGAGTGCTGCCAGGGCAGGAGGCACGGCGATGGCATAGCGCGCGGCCACAGCCTCGGCCTCGCCCAGGCGGTCGGGGGGGAGCAGCCCTTCGCGCACCAGCTCGGCGGGGCGGCGCAGCGTGCGGGGCTTGGGGGAAATACCATCCGGCATCGGCGTGATGTAGAACGTGCGCCATGCGCTCTCAACCCTGGCAAACCCTGCCCGACCGTTTTCCCCTCCTGCTGCGCCGCCAGCGCCTTGCCGCCGCGGTGCGCGCCTTCTTCACCGCCCGTGGCTATACCGAGGTGGAAACCCCCTACGCCGTGCTCGCCCCGGGTGAGGAGGTTCACCTTCGCGCCGTCCCGGCGGGAGCAGAAAGATGGCTGAACACCTCGCCCGAATTCGCCATGAAGAAGCTGCTGGCGGGCGGCTCCGGGCCGATCTTCCAGCTCGCCCGCGTCTGGCGCGACGAGCCGTGGTCCGACACCCATGCGCCTGAGTTCACCATGCTGGAATGGTATTCGCTGGGCGCGGACATGCAGGCGCTGATGGATGAGACATTCTCGCTCCTGCGCGCCACGCTGCCGCCCGAGGTAACCTGCCGGGGCATCACCACGCGGCTGGATGAGCCGGAGTTCCTCACCGTGGCCGAGGCGTTCCACCGCTATGTGGGCGCGGATGTGCTGGCCACAGCGGATGACGCCCCGGCGCTGGCCGCCCAAGCGGGAGCCAGGCTGCGCGAGGGCGAGGATTGGGAGGATTTGTTCTTCCGCCTGCTGCTGGAGCGCATCGAGCCGCATCTGGGCCGGGAGCGCCCCACCTTCCTCACTCATTGGCCTGCCGCCCAGGCGGCGCTGGCGCGCAAATGCCCCGAGGACCCGCGCGTAGCGGAGCGCTTCGAGCTTTATGTGTGCGGCATCGAGCTGGCCAATGCCTTCGTCGAGCTTACCGATGCCGCCGAGCAACGTGCCCGCTTCCTCGCCGACCGCGCGCGGCGGCATGCGCTGTACGGACCGGATTGGGAGATGGACGAGGACTTCCTCGACGCGGTGGCGCAACTCCCCGCCTGTTCGGGCATCGCGCTCGGGTTCGACCGGTTGGCCATGCTCGCCACCGGCGCGCCGCGCATTGCCGACATGCTCTGGCTGCCTTGATGTAAGTCATCAACACGTTACGCATCGCGCCTATATTAGCGGACAAGAGGGTTTAACCATGCGCCGCGTTGTTCTTGCCGTGCCTTTGCTCCTTGCCGCCTGCGCCCATGGGCCCAGCCTGCAATCGCGCATGGCCGCCTATATCGGCGCGCCGGAGGACAGGCTCGTGCAGTCGATGGGCGTGCCCGACAAGCAGATCACCGTGAACGGCGTGCAATACCTCGCTTATGTTCAGGGGCATGCCCAGGTGCTGGCCAGTGACATCGCCATGGGCGGGTACGGCCCCTGGGGCGGGTCGTATTGGGGGCCGTATTACGGGCCGTATTATGGGCCGTACTATAACGCCGGTTTCCCGCAGGATGTGCAGGTCTGGTCCTGCGAGATCACCTTCACCCTCAAGGACGGCAAGGTGACGGGCTTCA
>NZ_JBKQJR010000166.1:0-26050 GCF_052326845.1 Acidocella sp.
GGATATCGTGGCGCTGGACCTCGCAGGCCGCGCCAGCTTCGCCGACCGCATGATCATCGCCACCGGCCTTGCCGACGGCCAGCAGCCTCACTCTTCGGTGTCAGCCTCATCCAGCTCGGCGGACCACATCTTCTCCAGCCCGTAGAGCGTGCGCGCCTCCGGCTTGAACAGATGCACGATGATGTCGCCAGCGTCGATCAGCACCCAGTCGGTGCCGTTCGCGCCTTCCGTCAGCGGCTTCCCGAACCCGGCCTCGTGCAGCTTCTCGTGCAGATGCGTGGCCATGGCCGAGATCTGCCGGTCGGCAAGGCCGGTGGCGATGATCATGCGGTCGGCGAAGCTGGCGCGGCCTGCGAGGTCCAGCGCCACGATATCCTCGGCCTTGTCGTCCTCGAGCGTGGCGACGATGAGCGCCTGCAGCCGCTCAAGCTGTTCCGCGGGCTGTTTGGGCGCGGTTTTCTTGCCCTTCGGCCCGGCGATGGCGGCCTTCTTGCGCGGCGTGCCGGGCATGGCGGGCAGAGCCTCGGCAGGTGCGGCGGCCTTTTTGGGCGCGCGCTTGCGCGGGGCGGCGGTGGTGGCAGCGCCCCGGGCGGGGGTTTTGCGGGTCGGCGGACGGGTTATGGCGACGCTCCTTTTGTTTTCCGGCGCAACTCTGTGGCTGAGACTGGATTCTCCTTTACCGGCAGGAGAATCCAGGCAGGTGACTCCGCCGTTGCAAGGCATAGCCCAGCGCGCGCCGGAAGGCGATATTTTCCATATGCTTTGGCAGCCTGCGAGGCCAGCGCCCGGCGCGTGGCCCCCGGGCGCGGCAGAACCAGCATCGGCATGGCGCGCATGATCCGGCGCCAGCGGTCCCAGCGGGGCAGTTGCACGAGGTTGTCCGCCCCCATCAGCCAGACGAATTGGGCCGCGGGGAAGCGCCGTTTCAGCTCGCACATCGTATCGGCCGTGTAGCGCGTGCCGAGTCGCGCCTCGATATCCGTGGCGATGATCTGCCGCCCATCGGCGATGCGCCGCGCCGTGGCCAAGCGCTCGGGCAGCGGCGCCATGCCGGCGGCGGGCTTCAGCGGGTTGCCAGGGGAGACCATGAGCCAGAGCTGGTCCAGCCTTGCGTGGCGGCAGGCCTCCCGCGCGACATGCAGGTGACCTTCATGCGCCGGGTTGAAGGAGCCGCCGAGCAGGCCGATCCGAATCCGGCGGCGATGGCCGAAACGCGGGATGTTCAGAGGCTGTCTCAAAACTCGCTCCGGTGAGTCAGCTGCGGTGTTTTTCGAGCTGCGAAGCGTGCGCCACTGGTTCGAGCACGCTGATGCAGTGAGCGGAGCGTACGTTGAGCACGTGAGCACCGGAAGCGCAGAAAAGCGCCGTGGATGGCCGCCGGAGTAGAGTTTGGGGACAGTCTCTCAGGGCCGCACCTGGCCCGTGCCGCGTACGACGTAGCGGAAGGTAGTGAGCTGGTCCGGCCCGATCGGCCCGCGCGCATGGATGCGCCCGGTGGCGATGCCGATCTCGGCGCCGAAGCCGAACTCCCCGCCATCGCAGAACTGGGTGGAGGCGTTCCACATGCCCACGGCCGAGGCGATGTTGGCGAGGAAATACTCAGCCGCCGCTGCGTCCTGGGTGATGATGGCGTCCGTGTGCTCGCTGCCGTGCCTGGCGATATGCGCCAGCGCCTCGTCCACGCCGGAGACGATCTTCACGCTCAGCACCGCGTCCAGCCACTCGGTGTAGAAATCCTTCTCAGCCGCCGCCGGTAGGGTGGGGCAGATCGCCCGCGCGGCCTCATCGGCCCTGAAGGCGCAGCCCAGGCCAGCGAGGTCAGCCACCAGCAGCGGCAGCAGCGCGGGGGCCACGGCGGCGTCGATCAGCAGCGTCTCGGTCGCCCCGCAAACGCCGGTGCGGCGCATCTTGGCGTTGGCCAGCACGGCGCGCGCCATGGCGAAATCGGCTGAGCGGTGGATATAGGTGTGGTTCAGCCCCTCGGCATGCGCCAGCACGGGCACGCGGGCCTCTTTCTGCACCAGTTCCACCAGCGCCTTGCCGCCGCGGGGGATGATGAGGTCCAGCAGCCCCGAGGCTTGCAGCATGGCGGTGACGAATCGGCGGTCCGTGCTGGGAGCCACCTGCACGGCATGCTCGGGCAGCCCGGCGGCGCGTAAGCCTTCGGTCAGCGCCGCGTTGATGGCCTTGGCCGAATGGTAGCTCTCCGACCCGCCGCGCAGGATGATGGCGTTGCCGGACTTGATGGCGATGGCGGCGGCATCCGCCCCGACATTGGGGCGGCTCTCATAGATCATGCCCAGCACGCCGAGCGGCTGCGGCACGCGGGAGATGGTCAGCCCGTTGGGGCGGGTCCATTCGCCTAAGGATCGGGCCAGCGGGTCGGGCAGGGCGGCGACCTCTTCCAGCCCGCGCGCCATGGCTTCCACCCGCGCCTCGTTCAGCATCAGGCGGTCACCGAAGGCGGCGCTGCCCTTGAAGCCTTCCATGTCCCGCGCATTGGCGGCGAGAATCTGCGGCGCGTCGCGGCGCAGCATGGCGGCGGCTTGGCGCAGCGCGTGGTCGCGCGTGCCGGCTGGCAGGCGGGCGAGCATGGCGGCGGCGGTGCGGGCCTTGGCGCCCATCTGGGCCATGATCAGCGTATTGGTGTCGGGTTCCGCGTTCATGCGCAGTATGCTTGCCCAGTCCTGGCGGGAAGATCAACAGCACGCTAAACAGCTGAGCGTATGCCAGACCTCTTCGATTCGCCGATGCCGGAGACCGCGCCGCCCCCCGGCCCCGTGCTGCGCACCACGCGGCTGGTGCTGCGCCCCCTGCATGCGGGCGATGCGGAGCATTTTCACCGGCTTATTAATGACTGGGAAATCTGCCGCCGCCTGCCGGATGCGCCCTTTCCCTACCCGGCGCAGCTGGCGGCAGACTGGATCGAGGCCGCGGCGGCGGACCGCGAGGCGCACCGGGCCGAGCAATTCGCCCTGGTGGAGGCCGAGAGCGGCGCTCTCGTTGGCGTGGCGGGGCTGCGCTTCGGCAAGGGGCAGAAAACGGCCGAACTCGGCTACTGGCTTGGCCGCGCGCATTGGGGCCAGGGCTACACGCTGGAGGCGGCGCGGCGGCTGCTGGACTGGGCCTTCGCGGCGCTGCCGCTTTCGCATGTCACCGCCACGGTGGCGGCGGATAACGAGGCCTCCATGGCCGTGCTGCGGCATATGGGCTTCACCCAGATCAGCAAGGGCGTGAAGAGCTTTATGTGCCGCCCGGGGCAGAAACTGCCGGTGAAGCATTTCACCCGCGAGCGCGAGCTGCTCGCCGCCGGCGTGGCGGCGGAGGCGCCGAAGGGTGGGGTGCTGCTGGTGGCCGCCGCGGCGCTCATCGACTCGCAGGGCCGGATATTGCTGGCGCGTCGGCCCGAGGGCAAGAAGATGGCGGGGCTGTGGGAATTCCCCGGCGGCAAGCTGGAACCGGGCGAGCCCCCCGAGGCCGCCCTGGCCCGCGAGTTGCGCGAGGAGCTGGGGCTGGAGACCAACCCCAAGGATTTCGCCCCCTTTGTTTTCGCCTCCCACGCTTATGACAGTTTTCATCTGCTGATGCCGGTATTCCTGTGCCGCCGTTGGAAGGGCGAACCGCAGGCCAAGGAGGGCCAAGCCCTGGCCTGGGTGGCGCCGGACCGCCTGGTGGAGTACCCGATGCCCCCGGCCGACCGGCCGCTCATTCCGATGTTGAGGGACTTTCTATGAAAAACCCCACCGCCGCGATCCTGATCATCGGCAACGAGATCCTCTCGGGCCGTACCCAGGATGTGAACGTCCAGTTCATCGCCAAGCGCCTCGCCGATCTCGGCATCAAGCTGGAGGAGGCGCGCGTGGTGCCGGACATTCCCGCGCGCATCATCGGCGCGGTGAACGAGTTGCGCGCCGCCTATACCTGCGTCTTCACCACCGGCGGCATCGGCCCGACACATGACGACATCACCAGCGAGTGCATCGCCGCCGCCTTCGGCGTGCCCTGGGTGCTGCATGAGGAGACGGCAGCGATCATGCGCGAGCGCTGGGGCGAGGACGTGAACGACGCCCGGCTGCGCATGGCGACGATGCCGCAGGGCGCCGTGCCGATAAAGAACGAGGCCTCGATCGCGCCCGGCTTTACCATAGGCAATGTGCATGTGATGGCTGGGGTGCCGCGCATCATGCAGTCGATGTTCCTGGCGCTGGAGCAAGAGCTGCCGCGCGGCGAGCGGATCGAAATGCGCGCCGTGTACGGCATCGGCGTGCTGGAAGGCTCCATCGCCGCCGGGCTGGGCGAGATCCAGGACCGCTTCCCGCAGGTCGATGTCGGCAGCTACCCGTTCAAGCGCGAGGACAAATGGGGCGTGACGCTGGTGGCCAAGGGCTCGGACATCCCGGCCATCGAGGCGGCAACCGCCGAGGCCACGGACCTGATCGCGGCACAGGGCGTTGCGCCGGTGCAGGGCGAGCCGGACTAATCCGGGTTACGCGGCGCGGATAATCCCGCTTAGCGGCGCGGCGTCGCTGCTGCCCGGAAACACACGTGCCAGGGCTGGAGCGGAAAGCCCCAGATGCTGGGCCAGCGCACCCTTGGCCACGGACCTTATGTCCAGCGTCGGCGCCAGGTCGCGATTTTGAAACAGCTGCCCTGCCGCGAGCCCCGGCCAGGTGGCGGCAACGCGCCCGCCGTTCACCGCTCCGCCCAGGGCAAAGGCGGCGGTGGCGGTGCCGTGGTCGGTGCCTTTGGTGCCGTTCATCGCCGCGGTGCGGCCGAATTCCGTCATCACCAGCACGCAGGTTTGCGCCCAGGCCGGGCCGAGCGTGGTCTTGAGGCTGGTCAGCCCCTGATCCAGCCCGGTGAGCGGCGTCTTCAGTCCCGCCACCTGGTTGCCGTGCGTGTCCCAGCCTTCGAGCTGGAAGGCGGCGATGCGCGGCCCGTCATCGGCGGCCAGCAACTGCCCGACCTTGGCGGCCAGGGCCGGGAAGGCGCCGCCGCGGTTCGGCGCATCGCCTGGCGCGCTGGCGGCGTCGTCGCTCATGATGGACTGGTCGAGGCTCGCCGCCTGCATCCCGTCGCTAATGGCTGGGCCGGTGAGCGGGTCGCCCGCATTCAGCGCCGCGATCCGCGCGGCGAGGTCCGGCGACGGGCTGGCGAAATGCTCGGGCGCGTAGGAATCCACCCGGGCCGGGCCCTGCAGCAGCAGCGGCGTGCCCATGCCCGCGGCGATGCCCATAAGGGCCGGGCCGTTGCGCGCGGGGAGTTCGGCTAAAACCCGGTTGAGCCAGCCGGACGTGATGCCGGGGTTGTCCGCCTCCAGCCCGAGTTGCAGCAGATCCTGCGCTTCGAAATGGCTGCGCGTGCGGTACGGCCCGGCCACGGCGTGAATGGGGAGCAGCTCTCCCGCCTGGTACATGGCGGCGAGGTTGGGCAGGTTGGGGTTGAGGCCGTAAAACCCGCCGAGGTCGAGCATGCCGCCTTGTTGGCCGGGGGCGGGCGGGATGAGTTCAGGCCGCAGGCTCGCCAGATTGGCGTCGCCATAGGGCACGACGGAGGACATGCCGTCCAGCGCGCCGCGCAGCAGCACCACGACGAAGCGTTTTTGCGTGGGGGCGTCGGCCAGGGCGAGTTTGACGCGCCCGAGGGTGGTTGTCAGGCCGAGGCCGAGCAATGTGGCGCGGCGGGAAAGGCTGGGCATGTCTATCTCCTCTGGAATTCGGGCGCGGTGAGGAAGAGTGTCAGCGCCTCGCGGCGCGAGCCGGCGGATTGCATGGCGGCGAGGGTGGCCGGGCGCAGCAGCGGGCCGAGAGCGGCTTGCGCCACATCCATCGGCGCCGCGCCGGAATCGGTAAAGCGCCCGGCATAGGTGTAGGCCCAGTCGATGCGGGAGGTGACCGAATCCGACCCGGCCCAGGGCGCGGCTGTATCCGGCCAGCCATTTGGCAGCGGCGCGCCCCAGGCCGGCTGGCCGAGGCCGCTCAGAATCGCCAACAGCTTTGGCGCTGGCTGGTCCGGCGGCGGCGGCGCGGCCCGCAATGTGGAGATGACATAGTCGAACGGGGTTTTGAGCTTCTGCCCCGGCGTCCAGGCTTGTGGCAGATCCACCAGCGCGGCTGAGGCGGCGCCGAGATCGCCCCCAGTGTCGCGCAGCGCGCCGGAAATCCGGGCCACTGCATCCGGCGGCGGATTATCCGCGACGAAATGGGTCACGAGTTTCTTCGCCAGCAGGTTGTAGGTGCTCGGGTAGGTGGCGAGGAAATTGAGCGCGTCGATGCCGGCCTGCTCGCCGCCATCGAATACCTGGCCCATCACCGTCTGCGCTCCTGGCTCATGCGCGAAGGGGCGATAGAGGAACCCGGTGGAATCGCTGCCCTTGTCGCTGGGGGCGATGCTCCAGCCGGTGAGGATGTTGGCCATGGCGGTGACATCCGCCTGGGTGTACCCGGCAGCCAAGCCCACCGTATGCAACTCCATGCACTCGCGGCCGAGATTCTCATTCAGGCCGCGCCCGGTACGCTGCCCGGCCCGGCTGTCCGGGCCGATGGAAACGTCGTTGTCCAGATAGCGCAGCATGGCCGGGTGGCGCTCCGCCGCCTGCACCATGCCGGCGAAACTGCCGGTGACATGCGGGCGGATGGCCTCGCGCAGCATGGGGCCGATGAGCGGGGCGGCCTGGTTCTGCTGGGCGCTGACGGAGAAATGGTTGGCCCAGAACCAGACCAGGCGCTCGCGGAACGGGGCCTGGGTGGTGGCGGCGAAGTTAATCTGAGCGGTGGCGTCCTGCTCGTACAGGGGGCGCGCCTGGGAGTGGAAATTGCCTTTTTCCGGCAGGCCTTGCTCCTTGAGCGCCTTGCGCGCCATGGCGTCCGCCCGCAGCACGTCCACCGCCTGTTGCCCCGTGGGCAGCCCGGCGAAGGCGCCTGAAGCCAGCCCGGGGTCCGGCCCTTGCAGCTGCGCCTTCAGCCAGCCGCGCGCATCGCCGCTCGGGCCATCCTGCGGTCCGGGACCAAAGCCGAAATGTGTCGCCGCGATAAAACTTGCTTCATTCATGCCGCTCTTATATCGCGCGACCGCGTGACGGCTTATTACAAAAGGCAACAGCGCGGGGCGTGCCGTGTCTTGGTCTTGCCAAATTGGTCTTGCCAAAAGCCGCGCGCTGCCGCAAAAGCCGCCCGAGCAGCGCTATTCCATCCGGGTGGCGTACTACGTGTTTGACCTTTTTCCCCGCCCGTGGAGGCACTGATGGCTGAGACTGACCTTAACAAGATCCGGAATATCGGGATCACCGCGCATATCGACGCGGGTAAGACCACCACCACGGAGCGCATCCTCTACTACACCGGCGTGTCCCACAAAATCGGTGAAGTCCATGACGGCAACACCACCACCGACTACATGGACCAGGAGCGTGAGCGCGGCATCACCATCACCTCCGCCGCCGTGACCTGCGAGTGGAAAGACCACCGCATCAACATCATCGACACCCCGGGCCATATCGACTTCAACATCGAGGTGAACCGTTCGCTCCGCGTGCTCGACGGCGCGGTGTTCATCATCGAGGGCGTGGCCGGCGTGCAGCCGCAGTCCGAGACCAACTGGCGCCTGGCCGACCGCTACAACGTGCCGCGCATCATCTTCATCAACAAGCTGGACCGTACCGGCGCCGATTTCTACCGCGCCTTCGACACGCTGAAGGAGAAGCTGGACATCGTGGCCCTGCCGCTGCAGCTGCCCATCGGCATCGAGGAAAACTTCCTCGGCGTGGTCGACCTGGTCGAGATGAAGGCGATCATCTGGGAAGGCGGCGAGCTGGGCGCGAAGTTCCATGACGAGGAAATTCCGGCCGACCTCAAGGAGAAGGCCGAGGAGTACCGCCAGAACCTGCTCGACACCGCTCTCTCCGTCGATACCGTGGCGATGGAAGAGTATTTCGAGAAGGGCGACGTCTCCGTCGAGACCCTGAAGCGCTGCATCAAGCAGGGCGCCATCACCGGCGCCTTCCGCCCCGTGCTGTGCGGCACCGCCTTCAAGAACAAGGGCGTGCAGCCGCTGCTGGACGCCGTGCTCGACTACCTGCCGAGCCCGGTTGACGTGCCCGGCATCAAGGTCGCCCCGCCGGAAGGCGAGGAGGAAGACCCGAACGCACGCCGCATCAAGGCTGACCCGAACGCCCCGTTCTCCGGCCTCGCGTTCAAGATCATCAACGACAAGTACGGCACGCTGACCTTCGTGCGCGTTTACTCCGGCACGCTGAAATCCGGCGACACCGTGATGAACACCACCAAGGGCCACCGCGAGCGTATCGGCCGCATGTTCCAGATGCACGCGGACAAGCGCGCGGAAATCAAGGAAGTCGTCGCCGGTGACATCGCGGCCTTCGTCGGCCTGAAGGACACGGGCACGGGTGACACCCTGGCCTCCTCCGAGGACCCGGTGGTGCTGGAGCGCATGGCGTTCCCGGTGCCGGTGATCGACATCTCTGTCGAGCCGAAGACCAAGGAAGGCGTCGAGAAGATGACCCTCGGCCTGCAGAAGCTGGCGGGTGAAGACCCCTCCCTGCGTCTGAAGACCGACCAGGAAACCGGCCAGACCATCCTCTCCGGCATGGGCGAGCTGCACCTGGAAATCATCATCGACCGTCTGCGCCGTGAGTATGGCGTGGATGCCAATATCGGCGCGCCGCAGGTGGCGTACCGCGAGACGATCTCCAAGGCGCACACCGAGACCTACACCCACAAGAAGCAGTCTGGTGGTTCGGGTCAGTACGCTGAAGTCAAGATTGTGTTCGAGCCGCTGGAGCGCAACGAGGGCATCCACTTCGAGAACAAGATCGTCGGCGGCGCGGTGCCGAAGGAATACATCCCGGCCGTGGAAAAGGGCATCAAGAACCAGGCCGATACCGGCGTGCTCGCGGGCTTCCCCACCGTGGACTTCCGCTACTCGCTGGTGGACGGCAAGTACCACGACGTGGACTCCAGCGCCCTGGCCTTCGAAATCGCCGCCAAGGCCTGCTTCCGCGAAGGTATGAAGAAGGCCAGCCCGATCATCCTCGAGCCGATCATGGACGTGGAAGTCACCACCCCGAACGACCATGTGGGCGACGTGGTGGGCGACCTCAACCGCCGCCGCGGCATGATCCAGAACCAGGAGAGCTCCGGCTCCACCGTTCTCGTGCGCGCGCATGTGCCGCTGAAGGAAATGTTCGGCTACATCTCGCACCTGCGCTCCATGACGAAGGGCCGCGCGTCCTTCACCATGCAGTTCCACCACTACGATCCGGTGCCGCGCAACGTTGCGGACGAGATCATGTCGAAGTCGGCCTGATTACGTCATTGCGAGGGGGCGAAAGCCCCCGAAGCAATCCATCTTTTACAAAACGGCGCCGCAGGGTGCCGTTTTTTGTTTTGAGGGCGGTGCCTTGACGTGCAAACGCAGGCTGCGATGATCCGCTCAACTTTCAACGGGGTTGGCCGCAGCATGAACACCGAGCAGATTTTCTCTGACCTGGAGGCCGAACTCGCCGCCTTCGTTGCACGCCGCACGCCAGCTTATCTGCAGCGCGTGATTTCGGGCGGGTGCTACGTTTACGGCGCGGGCAGTTACGGCAGGCGGATTCTTGCCTTGCTGAAAGACCGGGATATTCCTTGCCTCGGGATCATCGACCGTAAATTTAGGCTGGAGGGCGAAGAGATCGACGGGACACCGGCCATAAACCCAGCGGCATTGCGCGACGCGGACACAGCAGGAAAATGCCTGCTCATTGGCGTGCACAACCAGGCGGTCGCGCCGGCTGAAATCATCGCTTTTGGCCGCGCCTATGCGTTCCGCGAAATTCTATGGAACGCCGACTTGCCGGATGCACTCGGGTCGGACGCAGATAATTACTGGCTCACGACACGGCAATTCACCATGGAGCATTTTGCGGACATTCGTAGCGCAGCGCACTTGCTGGCCGATAACGAGAGCGTTTCGGTTCTGGCTGCCTTGGTTCGCTACCGCATAACCGGCGATCCAGCGGATTATCCACCCGCTGACATAACGCAACAATATATGCCTGACGGGCTGCTGAATTTTCCGGATCCGATTTGTTTTGTCGATGGCGGCGCCTATATCGGGGACACATTCAGCTATTTGTTGTCACGAGATGTGGCCGTGAAAAAGTGGATCGCTTTTGAACCTGATCCAAAAAATTTCATCGCGCTTACGGCATTTGCCGCGACACAACCTGCTGCGTCAACGCTGTTTCCCTGCGGCTTGAGTGAAACATTCATGCAGGTGCAGTTTGCCGCGAATGAGGGAGCGGCCTCGCATCTTGGCAAAGGCTCCGGTGAAATGACCGTGCCATGCGTCGCGCTGGATCACGTTATGCATGGCCTAAGCCCGGATTATATAAAACTCGACATCGAGGGCGCTGAACACTCAGCATTGCTTGGCATGCGCAAAACCATTGCGGCGGCACGGCCGCATCTGGCCGTGAGCGCGTATCACCGGCCGGAGGATTTATGGGTGCTGGCGCAAACCATCACGGAGCTGGCGCCCTATGCTAAATTGTATCTTCGCCAGCATGCGCTCAATGCATTTGACACGGTGTTTTATGCTGTGCCTCAGGATAGCGCCACACACTCTGGGGTCAGTTAGCCGCGGCCTTCATCGCAACCGCGCAGATATGGCCACTCGCGCGAATTTTTACTGAAAGGATCTTTAACTGGTTCTCCTGGAACAATCTGCTCATTCCTAAGGTTGAAAAGAAACTCAGATGTTCGCGTAGGGCCACGAAACCCAATGGCGGAAGCACCCGCAACTTAACCCGGCAAGCTGTTGATAAAAAGTCAAAAACTTTAAACGCGAATATTCGCTTGGCGAGCCAGCCGATCCAACGCTTTTGCAAGGATGAAGCACTGAGCCCAAAGCTGCGAAAGCTTTCATCCGGGACTTCGAAAAAGTATATTGTACCTGGCCGGCCGAGGGCGACAAGCTCTTCGAGATATGACTGCGGGTCAGGCAAATGTTCAAGGACGTGGCATGATAAAATTAAATCCCAAGGTATTTCTTTAATCTGGGTTTGGTCTAGCGCGATGACGCCCTCCTCCGGCGGAACGCCGGAGATGTCATAAACAGCCTTTGTCTTTGCGCGTAGTTCGCGGAGCATCTGCCCTTTGTCGCCGCCGTGGTCCAGGATGTTCTCGAAGTGCTTTGTGATACCATGCTCTTCCAAGGCGTCGCGTAATACAGCCCGCCGCATTTGCATTTGTACTTCTGCGCCAAGATCATCGTTGACCGCGCGCGTGTACCAAGGCTCAAAACTATTGCGTTGGACAAAATATTCGCTGCGACGATAACCGGCGTAGAGCCGGTCGAGTTCATCCTTCGTGGGCGAGAAATCGAAATAGCGTGTACCGCAGCCAAGACATTTGATCAGCATGATGGCTTGGGGGTGGCGACACAGAGCGCGCTGCGCGAAGAATGGTGAAGTGGCTGCCCACTCCCTTTCAAGATCAGTTGAGTGGCAGCAGAAGCATTGCGTGCTGGCACGGCCCGGCAAAGGCGGGGTGTATTGGCTCTCAGTCATTCAGCGCTTCAACTCCAGCTTTTGTAAGTCCGACGCCTTCCACAAATACAGCGCGGCCGTCGTGCGATAAGGCGCAAAAACCTCGCCGACTTGCGCGAGTGCCTTTGGCTTGGGCTGTGCCTCCAGCCCGTGCAGCACGCGAAAACCCTCGCGTACGCCGAAATCGTCCACGGGGAACACATCCGGACGGCGGAGGGTGAAAATCAGCAGCATCTCCACCGTCCAGCGGCCGACACCGCGGATGCTGGTCAGCCGCGAGATCAGTTCGTCATCCGCAAGGCGGTGTGCCTGCCCTCGGGTAGGGATGGTGCCATCCGCCGCCTTTGCCGCCACATCGCGCAGCGCCGCCATCTTGCTGGCCGAGAAGCCGCAGCCGCGCAGTGCTTCGTCCTCCAGGGCCAGCAGCGCGGCGGGGGTGGGCAAGGTGCCGCCGCACAAGGCTTCCAGGCGCCCCAGAATCGCTCCTGCCGCGCGTGCATGCAGTTGCTGGTGCGCCACCGCCGAAAGCAGCGCCTCGTAAGGCTCGGCATGGTCCACCGGGCGGGGCGGCAGCCTGCCCACCCGGGCGATGAACGCGCCGAGTACCGGGTCGGCCGCGGCAAGATGCTCAGTGGCAAGGCTCATGATGCGATCATCGCAAGCCTTGCCGAAGCGTCAAGCCTCGTTAATGCGGATACTGGCTGCCATGCTGGCCATTCTGTTGCCCCTGGTGTTCCTCATGGGGCTGCGGCTGCCCGCCTTGCGGATGGGGCTGTTGCGGCTGTTCCTGGTGGATCTGAGGTTGCTGCGGCGGCGCGAAGCTTTGCGGCGCCTGTTGGTGGAATTGCGGTTGTGGTTCCTCATGCGGCTGCTGAATTGGTTGCGCAAAGCCTCGCGGCTGCTGTTGATGGAATTGCGGCTGCGAGCGCTGCGGTTGCTCCTGTGGGGTGACCACCCGGGGCATCTGCTGCGGGTGGAATTGCTGCTGGCCTTGCGGATGATAAGGCTGCTGCTCCTCGTGAGGCGCGAAGCCTTGCGGCTGCTGTTGATGGAATTGCGGCTGCGAGCGCTGCGGTTGCTCCTGTGGGGGGGGCACCTGGGGCATCTGCTGCTGGTGGAATTGCTGCTGGCCTTGCGGATGATAAGGCTGCTGTTGCCCCTGAGGCGCAAAACCCTGCCCGCCCTGCGGGTGGAATCCGGGTGCCGGCATACGCGCCCCCTGGGGTGCGGGGGCTGGGCGCGGCGTGAATTGCGGCCGCACGCCCTCGGGCAGTTGCTGACCCACCGGCCTCGCCTGCCCGAACATCTCATGCGGCACCGGCTGGGCGTAATGCTTCACCTGCTCGCCATGCGAGATGGCGCTGGCCGGGCCGTACAGTGCGGCGCTGCGGTTCGTGTAGTTGCCGAAAGCGGGCGGGTGGTCAAAGTCGAGCCGCCCGGGGTCGCGCGTATCCATCCGGTTGATGCGCCGGAAGTAATCCCGGTCGGCGTGGTAGTGCGGATAGTATGCTTCGCCCGGGCCCAGAGGCACCCAGCCGATATCGCCTTGGGAGAGCGCCTCGACGGTGATACCCGCGGCTAGGCCAAGCCCGAAGAAGGCCACCAGCGCCGGGGCGTAAACCGGCTCCGCCACGTAGCCGCCAGAGGCGTAGCCGCAGGGCACCCAGCCCCAGCGGCCATAGATATGAGCCCAGCGGCCGTAATGGAACGGGGCGAAGCCCCAGGGCTCGTTGTCCACCCAGGTCCAGCCCCAGGGCGCCACATAGGCCCAATTGCCGTTGCTGTATGGTGCCCAGCCGGGACCGACATCCGGATACCAGATGGCGCCATATTGCGGCGAGTCGTCCCAGGTTCCGTAGCCGGAGAGGTCATCCACGCCGGTCATTTGCTGTACCGCGGGTGGCGCATAGGGCGGGGGCGGCGGAGCCAGTTCCGCCATCACATGGTCGGCGAACTCGTCGCGCTGCGCCTGCGTGACCTCGGGCTGTCCGCTGCCGGAGAGATACGCGGCCTGGCCAGCGTAGACAGGCTCGCCGCCCGCAGTGGCCTCGCCGGAAAACACGTTGACGACGGCAGGACTGTTCGCGTCCCCGGCCTGAATTTCGTACTGGCCGGGCGTGGCCATGCTCACCTCGCCGCGCGGGGTGTTGATGTTGAAATCCTGCCCCTGCTGCAGCGCCGTGAGGTTCAGGAACACCTCGCCCTGGCTCTCGGTGGCGGTGAAGTCGCTGTCGTCCAGCTGCGTCACCTGCAGCTCGGTATTCGGCGCGAGCGTCACGCGGCTGGAATCGACCGCGATGGAGGCTTCGCCGCTGCCCTGCGTGAACAAGGAGTCGCCTGCGGTGATCGGGTAGTTGTTGCTGGCGGTTGTCCACTGACCGTTCGAGCCCGCACCATTATAGGAAACATCGCCGGAAATCCCGGTGAGCTGGCCAACGCGCGCGGGCGGCGCGCTGTTGTCTTGGGCATTGGCGGGCAAGGCAAGCCCGAGAGCCGTGGTGAGGGCGAGAACACCGCGTAGAGAAAGGCGTGTGCGTTGCATGGCGGATCCGTTCATTGTTGATCTGCACATAGCGCGGAACGGCGGCAAAACCGTGGCACGATGTTACAATGTTTTAAAATTCCGCGCGTGTATTGCCGCAAACCCGCCCAAAAAATAGCGGAAGAAGAAACTGAGCGGTGTTGCGCCGCGATGATTGCAAGGATCAGGGTATGGCTAACAAGACTATAAAAGTTTCATCACGCGCGCTGGCGCGCATCGCGGCCGTCGCGCTGGCTGGCGCGTCTCTGGCGGGCTGCGTGTATTATCCCTCCGGCTATGGCTACGCGCCGGGCTATTACGCATCGCCGGTTTATGTCGCGCCGGCGCCGGTGGTGGTTGGCGGCTGGTGGGGCTGGGGCGGCCGTGGCCGCTGGCATTAAACCCGGCGTAAAATCTCCTCGACCAGCGCGTCGATATCCGCCGCGGTTGTCCGATGGTTGACGATCGCGGCGCGGATGGCGAGGCGCCCGCCGATGGTGGTGGTGGAGGGGGCGAATGTCCCCTCTTCGTGTAAATCCGCCACCAGATCCGCGGTCTGCGCGTCGGTGAATCCGTTGATCCCGAAGCAAACGATATTCAGCTTCACTGGTGCCAGAAGTTCCAGCCGCTTGCTGGCGTTTACGTGCGCGGCCAACCGCTGGGCCAGGGCGCATGTGTCGTCCACGATGCCGCCGAGTGCGTCGCTGCCATAGGCGGAGATCGTCATCCACACCTTCAGCGCGCGGAAGCCGCGTGAGAGGTCCGGGCCCAGATCGCAAGGCCAGAGGAAACCGCCTGCCAGGCCCCGCTGCGCGGCAGCGAGGTAATTCGTTGCCTGCGCGAAGGTGGCAAGCTCGATCTCGCGGTCGCGCACCAGCACGCAGCCGGCATCGTAAGTCACCTGCGCCCATTTATGGAAATCGAAAGCGACCGAATCCGCCCGGCCGATGCCGTTGGTGAGCGGCGTCAGCGTGGGCGAGAGCGCGGCGAGCGCGCCGAACGCGCCATCCACGTGGAACCAGCAATTCTCCGCCGCCGCGATGTCCGCCAGGGTGTTGAGATCGTCGAACGCGCCGACATCCACGGTACCGGCCGTGCCGACGATGAGGAACGGCCTGTGCCCGGCGGCTTTGTCGGCGGCGATGGTTTCCCGCAACGCGGTGAGGTCCATGCGGAACGCGGCATCGACGGGGATGCGCCGCAGCGAGTCTGAGCCAAGCCCGGCCATGTCCATGGCGCCCGGCACGCAGCGATGCACGCCCGCCGAGGCATAGGCCACGAGCTTCTGGCCGTTCACGCCCTCGCGCCGTCCTTCTGCGCCAAGAGCCTTGTACCGGGCGCAGAGCACGGCGACGAAATTGGCCATCGACGAGCCGGTGAGCAGCACGCCGGAGGTGGAAGCGGGCATGCCGAGCATCTCCGCCGCCCAGGCGATAACCTGACGCTCGACCGCGATGCCGACATGGTCGCGCCCGCCGCAATTGGCGTTCATCGCGCCCGTCAGCAGCTCCGCCAGCATGGAAACCGGATTGCCGCCGCCATGTACCCAGCCCATGAAGCGCGGATGCGTGTTGCCACTCACATAAGGCTGGATGCTGGCCTGGAAAGCCTCGTACAGCGCCTCAGGCGCGGTGCCGGAGGCGGGCAGGGGAGCGGTGAAGCTCCCGCGCACCTGTTGCGGCATGGGTTGCCACACGGGCTTCTCGCGGATGCCGGCGAGATGGTCCACCATGTCGTCCAGCATTTTATGGCCAAGGGCGCGAAGGGCGGACCAGTCCGCGGGGTCAAGCGTGCTCATGCGCGCGGGTATGGGGGAAGTTGCAGCGCCGCTCAAGCGGGGCTGCGGGCCCGCAGCGCCGTGGCCAGCGTGCCTTCGTCCAGCACCTCCAGCGCGCCGCCCATGGGCACGCCCTGGGCCAGGCGGGAGACGGGAATACCGTAGGGCTTCAGCTTGTCGGCCAGCACATGCGCGGTGGCGGCGCCGTCCACCGTGGCGGGCAAGGCCAGGATGATCTCGTCCGGCCGGTCCCGCTCAACCCTTGCCAGCAGCGGTACGATGGCCAGATCCTCCGGTCCGCGCCCCGCAATGGCCGACAAGGTGCCGCCCAGCACGTGGTACAGCCCGCGATACACATGCGCGCGCTCCAGCGCCCAGATATCCGCCACGCCCTCGACCACGCAGATGCGCTTCTCGCGGTGCGGGTTGGCGCAGATCGCGCACGGGTCCTGCGTGTCCAGATTGCCGCAGATGGAGCAACTGCGCACCGCGGCGGCAGCTTCGCGCAAGGCCTCGGCCAGCGGCAGCAGCCGGGTTTCCCGTTCGCTTAGCAGTTTCAGCACAATGCGCCGCGCGCTGCGGGGGCCGAGCCCCGGCAGGCGGGCGAATTGGGCGAAGAGGTTTTCGAGCTCAGTCCCGCCCATCAGGCGACTCCGTCATTGCGAGCGGAGCGATGCAATTCATCTTCCAATATGGTCCTGGAAAGATGGGTTGCTTCGCCCGCTGCGCGGGCTCGCAATGACGGCTTTGGGCTTCGCATCAGAACGGCAGCTTGAGCCCCGCCGGCAGGCTGAGTCCGCCCATGGCGTTCTTGGTTTCGGCTTCCATCAGCGCATCCAGCTTGGCCTTGGCATCGGCATGTGCGGCGATGACGAGGTCTTCCAGCATCTCGATCTCGGCCGGGTCGGCGAGCTTCGGGTCAACCTTCAGCCCCTTCAGCACGCCTTTTCCGGTGAGCGTGACGCGCACCAGCCCGGCGCCGGAAACGCCCTCGATCTCGGTGGCATCCAGCTTGGCCTGCATCTCGGCCATCTTCTGCTGCATCTGCTGGGCCTGCTTCATCATGCCGGCAAGGTTCTTCATCAATCCTCTCCTTCGTAGAGTTCGTCTGGTGGTATCAGCGCCGCCCAATCGGCGGGTGGCTCGGGTTCGGGTTCGTGGGTGATCGGCGTTTCCACCCGTGCGCCGGGGAATTCGGCGAGGATCGCCTGCACCAGCGGATGCGCCAGCGCGGCATCGCGCGCGGCGGCGGTGGCCACGCCCTCGGCCTCGTCGATGGTCGGCTCGCCGGGCAGGTTGGAGAGTGCGATGGTCCAGCGCTTGCCGGTTTCCGCTTCCAGAAGCCGGGCCAGCTTCTGTACCGTGTCGCGCGGGGCGGTGGGTTCCAGCCGTATCTCGATCACCGGCGGGGCGAAGCGCACCAGATGCACCGACTGGCGCAAATGCGCGTAGAGCATCACGTCGCGCTTATGCTGCGCCAGGGCCACCACGTCCTGGAAGGTGAGGCTGCGCGGAGCGGCCTGCATCACCGCGCCGCCGCCCGCCATGGCACGCGCGCCGCCACCGCCGCCCGGGCCGGGGGCGGGGCCGCCATTCATGTTGGCGCCCGGGTTCTCGGTGAGTTTCTTGATCAGCTCGCCCGGGGGCGGCATGTCCGCCACATGGCACAGGCGGATCAGGATCATTTCCGCCGCGGCGCGCTTGTCCGGTGCGGCTTCCACCTCCTGCAGCCCCTTCAGCAGCATCTGCCAGAGGCGCCCGAGGAACGGCATGGAGAGCATCTGCGTCAGCGCTGTGCCGCGTGTGCGCTCGGCCTCCGGCAGGGCGGAGCTGTTCGCCAAGGCGGGAACGGATTTCATGCGCGTGAGCAGATGCGCGAGGCCCAGCAGATCGGAGAGCAGTACGCCAGGGTCGGCGCCGCGCTCATAGGCGTCATCGGCATAGCCCAGCGCCTTGGCGGCATCGCCCGCCACCACGGCGTCCATCAGGTCGAAGACGAAGCCGCGATCGGCGAGGCCCAGCATGTCCGCCACCATGGCGGCGGAGATTTCCGCGCCATCCTCGGCGCCGCGCGCGATGGCCTGGTCGAGGAGCGAAAGGCCGTCGCGCACCGAACCGTCTGCCGCGCGGGCGATATGCTCAATGGCCCCCGGCGCGATGGCCACATGCTCTTTTTCCGCGATGCGGGTGAAATGCGCGGACAGCACCTCCACGGCCACGCGCCGCAGGTCGAAGCGCTGGCAGCGGGAGAGCACGGTGATCGGCACCTTGCGGATTTCGGTGGTGGCGAGCACGAATTTGATGTGCGGCGGCGGCTCCTCCAGCGTCTTCAGCAGTGCGTTGAACGCCGCCTTGGAGAGCATGTGCACCTCGTCGATGATGAACACCTTGGTGCGGGCGGAGAGCGGGCGGAAGCGCGTCGCCTCGATGATCTCGCGCACATCATCCACGCCGGTGTTGGAGGCGGCGTCCATCTCCACCACGTCCGGGTGGCGGTCGGCGAGAATCGCCTTGCAATTGTCGCATACGCCGCACGGGTCGGGCGTGGGGCCGCCATTGCCGCCGGGCCCGGTGCAGTTGAGCGCGCGGGCCAGGATTCGGGCCGTGGTGGTCTTGCCCACGCCGCGTACGCCGGTGAGCATGAAGGCATGGGCGATTCGGTTCATGGCGAAGGCGTTGCGCAGGGTGCGCACCAGCGCGTCCTGGCCGATCAGGTCGTCGAACGTGGTAGGGCGGTATTTGCGCGCCAGCACGCGGTAGGCGGCGGCTTTCGGCGCGGTATCCTGCGGTTCATCCCCGAACAGCGAGGGCCCGGGCGGCGGCGGCGCGTCTGTCTCGTCGTCGTCGAACAAACCCATGGGGGGCGCTTCACCTTGGCTTTTGTATAGGGTGGGAGACCGGACAGCGACCCATGCGAAATCCGTTGTGGCTGCTGCCTTCCGGCCCTGACCAGGTTGGCGGCACGCGCTGTCCGCCGCCGATCTCCCGGAGGGCGTTATCCTCTTATCCTGGCGGGAGCGCAAGCTTGAAAGAAAAAAGTGCCGGGCCGGGGTGCCATGCGTATCATCCGGCCATTCCGGCCCAACCACGACAGCGGCGGCGACGGAACCGGTCTGCGCAGCCTTACCGCGCTGCTGCTGGAAGCCGATATCGCACGCAGGCCGATCGAGGGCTGGCTGGCCAGCGAATAAAAAATGCAGGGGTTTTCGGCCCCTGCATTCTTCGTAGTGCTGTCCTGTCGGGCGTTGATCAGGTCAGCGAGGTTTCCGGCTCGTCCTGCGGGATCTCGATCACCACCAGTTCCGGCGCGGGCACAGCCTCCGGCACGGGCGCGGCAGCCTCGGCGATCTTGCGCGGACGGCGCACGACGGGCTTCTTTGCGGCCACGGCCTTCTTGGCGGCGGCGGTGATCTTCTTCGCGGTCACGGCCTTCTTCGTGGCAGCGGTGGTTTTTTTCGCGGTCACGGCCTTCTTGGCGGCGGCGGTGGTCTTCTTCGCAGTCGCGGTCTTTTTGGCAGCAGCGGTGGTCTTCTTCACGGCTGTCGTCTTCTTGGCGGCAGCGGTGGTCTTCTTCACGGTCGCAGCCTTCTTGGCGGCGGCGGTGGTCTTCTTTACGGTCGCAGCCTTCTTCGTGGCGGCGGTGGTCTTCTTCGCGGTCGCGGTCTTCTTGGCGGCAGCAGTGGTCTTCTTCGCGGTTGCAGCCTTCTTCGCGGCGGCGGTGGTCTTCTTCACGGTCGCAGCCTTCTTCGCGGCGGCGGTGGTGGTCTTCTTCACGGTCGCAGCCTTCTTCGTGGCGGCGGCAGTGGTCTTCTTCGCGGTCGCGGCCTTCTTCGTGGCGGCGGTGGTGGTCTTCTTCGCGGTCGCGGCCTTCTTCGTGGCGGCAGTGGTCTTCTTCGCGGTCGCAGCAGCCTTCTTCGGCGCGGCGGCCTTCTTCGCGACCGGCTTCTTCACCGCGGTTTTCTTCGCCGCAGGCTTCTTCGCAGCAGCGGCCTTCTTCGCCGTCGCTCTCACGGCGAGCGGCTGGGCGCGTTTGGTATCGTTAGTCTCTTCGATGCTCACGAGGGGATGCTCCTTCGATAGATATTATGGGATTCGGTTGCTTGCAGTCCGGCGCTTGATAATCTTCTGTCGGGCCAGAGGCCGTCCTTCTTATTTTTGCGTGCGGACTACTCGACCGTTCAGGGATTTGACTCGGTTGCGGCGCGAATCGCGCATTGCACGCAAGACTCGCTATTCTGCTTCCCGTAGTTTGCTGTCAATAAAAAGCAGCACTAACCATCGCATGCCGCGCATTTTTTTTGTTCCAAGTGGTAAAAAACGGCATGATGAAGCGCGCCGCATGCGCCGAGGGCTCATCGCGCGGGGAGTTTCGCGCCTATACCGCAACAAAAACCTTTGGCTTGAATTTGCCGGTGATGCCGTCACATTCATCCTATGAGCAATCCATCCGCACCGCCTGAACCGCAGGACGAGTTCGAACGCTGGCCGCCGGAGGCCGTGCGCGCGGTGCCTGAATTCAACATGCCGGATTGGCCGGAGACGATCTGGCGCGGCATATGCGGGCGATGTCCGCAATGCAACGCGGCGCCGATCTTCGACGGCTATCTCAAGGTCCATAAAACATGCCTGCATTGCGGCGCGCCGCTGGGGGACATGCCGGCCGACGATGCGCCCCCCTACATCGCCATGCTCGTGGTGCTGCACTTCGTGGCGCTATTTGTCGTGTTTTTCTACAAGGGCTATTATCGTCCCGGGATCGTCATGTCCGGGGTCCTGCTGGTGCTGCTGGTGCTGCTTTGCATGGCCGCGTTGCGTTTGGCCAAGGGAGCGGTCATCGGTATCCTGCTGAAACTCGGATTGAAACGCGAGAGGCTGTGATGACGCAGGGACGGGGACGGCTGACGCGGATTGTGCTGGAAGGGGAGGCGCTGCACCGGCTTTCCGCCTTGCAGGAGGCCGACCGCGACCAGGCGGTGGAAGACCTGCGCGAGGAGAACTCCTTCTTCCCCACCGCGCAGTCGGAGTTGCAAAGCATCCTGCACCTCTCCATCCAGCAGGGCCGCATGGTGTTCGATATTCGCGACGCCGAGGATAAGCCCGTGCAGGCCGTAATGCTGGCGATGGGCCCGTTCAAGATGCTCATCAAGGATTACCAGATGCTGCTCGACTCTTACGCCCAGGCCGTGGCCGAGGGGCGCGAGGCGCGTATCCAGGCCATCGACATGGGTCGCCGCGGCTTGCACAACGAGGGTGCGGAGCTGATGATCGAGCGGCTCCAGGGGAAAGTGGAGATTGATTTTCCGACCGCGCGGCGCTTATTCACCCTGGCCTGCGCTCTGCACCAGAAACTTTAGGATATCGGATCATGAAAATTGACGGCACGCCCTTTCGCTCGATCTGGGTGGATGAACTGGACCGCTGGTCGGTCCGCATCATCGACCAGACCAAGCTGCCCTGGGCGGTCGACCTCGTGCGCCTCACCGCCATGGAAGAGATGGCGCATGCGATCAAAGCCATGCTGGTGCGCGGCGCGCCGCTGATCGGCGCCTCTGCGGCTTACGGCGTGGCGCTGGCGATGCGCGCCGACGCGTCGGACGCCTACCTCGCCAACGCGCTCGCGGTGCTCGGCGCTACCCGTCCGACCGCGATCAACCTGCGCTGGGCGCTGACGCGCATGCAGAACGCGCTGCAGCCGCTCACCCCCGCCGCCCGCGCCGCCGCCGCGTATGAGGAAGCCGCGAAGATCTGCGACGAGGACGTGGCGGTGAACCGCGCCATCGGCGAGCACGGCCTGCCGCTCATCGCTTCGCGTGCCAAGAATGGCCGCCGCGTGAACGTGCTCACCCATTGCAATGCCGGATGGATTGCTACCGTGGATTGGGGCACCGCCCTGGCGCCGATTTACATGGCGCATGATTCCGGCATCGACGTGCATGTCTGGGTCGAGGAAACCCGTCCGCGCAACCAGGGTGCGTCGCTCACCGCCTGGGAGCTGGGCAAGCACGGCGTGCCGCACACCGTCATCGCCGACAATGCTGGCGGGCACATGATGCAGCGCGGCGATGTCGATCTCGTCATCGTCGGCACCGACCGTGTCACGCGCGCGGGCGATGTCGCCAACAAGATCGGCACCTACCTGAAGGCGCTGGCCGCGCGCGACAACGGCGTGCCGTTCTGGGTCGCGCTGCCGTCCTCCACCATCGACTGGACGATCAGCGACGGCCTGTCCGACATTCCCATCGAGGAGCGCGCGGCATCGGAGGTCACCACCATGACCGGGCGCGCGCTGGATGGCTCCATCGCCACCGTGCGCATCGTCCCCACCTCCAGCCCGGCGGCCAACCCGGCCTTCGACGTGACGCCTGCGCGGCTCGTCTCCGGGCTGATTACGGAGCGCGGGCTGTGCGACGCCAACGAGGCCGCGCTGACCGCGATGTTCAAGGATGTTGCGTAGGCTCGCCCTCCTTCTGCTGTTGAGCGGCTGCGCGGTGCGGAACCACGCGCCGCCTTTCGCCAACGTGCCCTATGAGCCGTTCTCGCGCAGCGCCGCCGTGGCGGTGGCGATGGATGAATGGCGGCTCTGGGGCAATCGCGTGGACGATACCGGCGGTGCCGGCTACGTGCAGACGGACGCCACGATGGGCGAGCGCCAGCCGGGGCTGTGGCAGCGCGTCGGCGAATATTGGTGGGAGGGCATGAATGCCGGCGACCCCACTTCGCGCTGGACCGGCAAGCATGACGGCGAGGGCCATGTGTTCTCGGTCGCCGCGAATGGCGATTACGCCTGGTCGGCGGCGTTCATCTCTTATGTCATGCGCATCGCCGGGGCAGGGCGGAATTTCCCCTACGCGCCGGACCACGCCACTTATATCAACGCGGCGGCACGCCACCAGACACACGGGCTGCTCGATGCCGAGGACCCGGCGAGCTACGCGCCGCGTTTGGGCGATCTCGCCTGTTTCCCGCGCGACGAGGCGAGCAACCTCACTTTTGCCGATCTGCCGACGAGCGACAGCTTTCCCGCGCATTGCGGCATCATCGTCGGCGGCGGGGCAGGCACGGTCTCTATTGTCGGCGGCAATGTCGATGACGCCGTAACGATGGAGCATCTGCACACCAACGCCGCAGGTGAGCTGCAGGGCAACCGCGAGAACTGGTTCGTGGTACTGCGCGTGAACTACGCGAGCCCGTAGGTCTCCAGGACGGCATCCATCCACCGCTCCAACGCGCCGCCAGGCTCCAGCAGTGGCGTCGACGATACGGTGGTCGCCCATTTCAGCGCGCCGAATACGATATGGTCGGCATAGTTGGGCGCGAGCCCGGCAATGAAAGGCTGCTTCTCCAGCGTGATCTTCAGCGGCTTCAGCGCGGCATTCAGCGGCCCCAGCGCTTCCGCCCGGTGCGTGGCGAAATCCTCAAGGCTGCGCTTGTAAAAGCCCTCGCGCGTTTGCCGGTAATAGACCTGGTCCGCGGGTGTCAGCAGGAGGTAGATATCCGGCAGCACCACGGGCGCGATGGCCGAATGCAGCACGGTCTCGGTCCAGGCCTTGATGAAGGTGGTGAGCTGCCGCGCGGGCGGTTCGCCGAACAGTGAGGCCTCATTCGGGTAGGTTGTCTCCAGATATTCGGCGATGACCTGGCTGTCGGTGACGATTTTCTCGGCATCCACCAGCACCGGCACCTTGCCCTGGCCCGAGAAGGCGATCTTGTCCTTGTCGGTGAAGTGCCAGGGGATGGTCTCGTAGGCGAGGTTCTTGTGCGCCAGCGCCAATTTGGTACGCCAGCAATACGGGCTGAAGCGCACGGCCTCATCCGCCCCGGCGAGATCGTAGAGCAGCCGGCTCATCGGGCGGTCTGATCGAACAGGATCGCGTGCGATTGCGGCGTCACGGTTGGGTTCGGGTTGATCTCCTGGGCCTTGGCATAGGCGCGCTGCACCGCCGGGCGCGCGGCCATGCGCTCGAACCACGCCTTCAGATGCGGGAAATCCTCCAGCTTCTGCTGCTGGCGCTCATAGGGCACGATCCACGGATAGCAGGCCATGTCGGCGATGGAGTACGCGCCCGCGATATAGTCGCGCCCTTCGAGGCGCTTGTTCAGCACGCCGTAGAGCCGGTTGGTCTCCTTGACGTAGCGCTCCATGGCGTAGGGAATGCGCTCCGGCGCGTATTGCACGAAATGGTGGTTCTGCCCGGCCATGGGCCCCAGCCCCGCCATCTGCCAGAACAGCCATTCCAGCACCTCGTATTTGGCGCGGGTCTCGCGCGGCAGGAACTGGCCGGTCTTCTCCGCGAGGTATTCGAGAATGGCGCCGGACTCGAAAATGCCGATCGGCTCGCCGCCATCGGCGGGGGCGAGGTCGCGGATCGCGGGGATGCGGTTGTTCGGTGAGAAGCTCAGGAAGAATGGGTCGAACTGCTCGCCCTGGGAGATGTTGATGGGGAAGATCTTGTAGGGAAGACCAGTCTCTTCGAGAAAAATCGTGATCTTATGGCCGTTCGGCGTGGTCCAGTAATAAAGTTCAATCATGATCTTTCCTTCGGTTTTGTTCAGCCGAGCGCCTTGGACGCCATTTCATAAGTATTGGAACTCAGCGTCTCCCGCGCAAGGATGCGCTCCAGCTCGGCGCGCATCAAAGCCTGCCGCGTGTCGTTGTAGCGCCGCCACGGGCCGAGTGCCGAGACCAGCCTTGCCGCGATCTGCGGATTGGTCTCATCGAGCCGCAGCACGATATCGCCCAGCAGCCGGTAGCCCGCGCCCGAGGCATCGTGGAACGTGGCCTGGTTGGCGGTAAAGGCGCCGATGAGCGAGCGCACGCGGTTGGGGTTGCGCAGGTCGAAATCCTCGTGCTGTGTCAGCGCCTGCACCCGCTCCAGCGTATCCGCCGCATTCGCGCGGGCCTGCACCGAGAACCATTTGTCCAGCACCAGCGGCATGCCGCGCCATTCCTCGTAGAACGAGGCGAGCGCCGTCTTGCGCTTCTCGCCCGGCATGTCGGCGAGCAGCGACAGCGCCGCCAGCGTGTCGGTCATGTTGCCGTCCTGGTGGAACTGCTCCCAGGGGCGGAAGGTATCGCCCGCGGCGGCGAGGTAGGCGAGGGCGGCGTTCTTCAGCGCCCGCGCCCCCATGGCCGGGCCGGAATGGTCCGCCGGGTCCACCTTGCCGTATTCCCAGTATGCGCTGTTGAGCTTGTCGTGCAGCGCCTGGCCCAGCGCGGCCCGCGTGGCCTCGCGCACGGCGTGGATGGCATCGGGGTCCACCACCGCCATCTCATCGGCGAGCAGGCTCTCACTGGGCAGCAACAGCGCCTCGGCGGTGAAGGCCGGGTCGCGCGGGGCCTGGCGCAGCGTGGCCGCCATGGCCTCAAGCAGTCCCGCATCGAGCCTGAACGCGTGCCCGGCCTGGTGCGCGGCCACTGCATCCAGCAACACGGCGGTGGCGTATTGCTGCAGCGCGTCCCAGCGGTTGAACAGATCCGTGTCCTTCGCCGCCAGGAATGCGAGGCGCTCGCGGCTCTGGCCCTTCAGCTTCACCGGCGCGGAGAAGCCACGGAACAGCGACACCGCCGCGGGCAGGTCGATATTCGAGAACACGAAATTCTGCACTTCCTGATGGAAGATCACCGTTTCCGTTCGCAGCTCGCGGCCTTCGGCATCCAGCAGCCCAATGGTGACCGGCATCAGGAAGGGCTGTTTCTTGTCCTGCCCGGGCGTAGGCTTGGTGTACTGGCGCAGGGTGAGCATGAAGCTGCGGTTGGTCGGGGTGTACACTTCCTCCGCCGTCACCTCCGGCGTGCCCGCCTGGTCGTACCAGCGCAGGATCTGCCAGATGTTGTGCTCCGGCACCGCCTCCTGCATGGCGCTGAAGAAATCCTCCACCGTGGCGGCGGAGTTGTCGTTTTCGCGGATGTAATTCGCCATGCCGCGCCGGAACGCCTCGCGCCCCATCAGCGTGCGGTACATGCGCACCACCTCGGCACCCTTCTCGTAGATGGTGGTGGTGTAGAAGTTGTTGATCTCCAGATAGCTCGCCGGGCGCACCGGGTGGGCGAGCGGCCCGGCATCGTCGCGGAACTGCGTGGCGCGCAGCATGCGCACGTCGGCGATTCGTTTCACCGCGGCGGAGAACTGGTCGGCCATGTATTCCTGGTCGCGGAACACGGTGAGGCCTTCCTTGAGCGAGAGCTGGAACCAGTCGCGGCAGG
>NZ_JBKQJR010000167.1:0-32643 GCF_052326845.1 Acidocella sp.
CGAACTTGCCGAAGGTTGCGATCTGCTTGCCTTCGAGGCCCAGGCCGAAGGCCAGCTTGCGGGCGTGGAAGGGAGAAATGCCGGAGGCCGGGTCAACCGGCGCGCGCAGAATCTTCTCGGGGCTATGCGCCGCCACTTCCTCGACTTCCATGCCGCCCTCGGTGGAGGCCACGATCACGACCTCGGAAACCGAGCGGTCGATCAGCAGGGAAAGGTACAGCTCGCGCTTGATGTCGCAGCCGGCTTCCACATACACGCGGCGGACCAGGCGTCCAGCCGGGCCGGTCTGCTGGGTGATCAGCGTATGGCCGATCATCGCCGCCGCGGCGTCACGCACCTCGTCGAGGCTCTTGGCCAGGCGCACCCCCCCCTTGCCGTTCGGATCGCCCTTGAACTTACCGGCGCCACGGCCCCCGGCATGGATCTGGGACTTCACAACGTAGATGGGGCCAGGGAGCTTTTTCGCGGCTTCGACCGCTTCTTCAGGCGTCCAGGCGACATGCCCATCGAGCACCGCGACGCCATAGGCCTTAGCCAGTTCCTTGCCCTGATATTCATGTATGTTCATGTACGTTCAGCCTGCCTGTTTCTTGAGTTTAGAGGGGCATCCCCGGGGGTGCTACTCCCATTCGAAAAGGTCGGCAAGAACTCTGCTGCATAGCGAGGGCGGCGAGGTCTTCGTACATGCATTTTATGTCAGGTTTTATGTCAGGTGTGGCAAGGCGAGATAGGTTTCGCTTTGCATTTCCTCAAGGCGCGAGGCCGTGCGTTCGAAAATCGTCGCACCTTCGCCGGAGCGGTACAGCTCGTCCGGATCGGCGGCGGCGGAGGCGTAGAGCTTCACCCGGTGCTCATAGAGCGCGTCCACCAGGGTAACGAAACGCCTGGCCTCGTCGAAATTATCGGGCGAGAGGCGGGGGACGCCGTCGATCAACAAGGTGTGATAATGCGTTGCCAGGGCCAAGTAGTCGCCGGGTCCCAGCGGCACGCCGCAGAGGGCGTTGAAGTCGAACCGCGCGGTGCCGGCGGCGGAGAGCGGCACGGTGAGCTGGCGGCCCTGGATCAGCAGCGTGGCCGGCCGCACCACGTCGCCTTCGGTGAGCGTGGCGAACACCTTGCCCAGCGCGGCATCCGCCCGGCTATCCGCCGGCACATACCATGAATTCAGCCCGTGCAGCCGGCCGCGGCGGTAGTCCTGGGCCGAGTCCAGCACCAGCACGTCGAGCTTCTGCTTGATCAGGGCGATGAAGGGCAGGAAGGCGTCGCGCCCCGGCTTGCCCTTGTACAGGTCGTCGGGCAGCGTGTTGGAGGTGGCCACCACCACCACATGGCGGGCGAACAGCGCCTCGAACAGCCGGCCCAGGATCATCGCGTCCACAATGTCGTGCACCTGGAACTCGTCGAAGCAGAGCAGCGCCGCCTCGCCGGCGATCTCATCTGCAAGCGGCGGGATCGGGTCGGAGATCTCGGGGTGCGCGCGCTTGATGGCGTGGAAGCGCTTGTGCGTCTGCTGCATGAACTCATGGAAATGGATGCGCTTCTTGCGCGGCACGTCCGCCGCCTCGAAGAACAGGTCCATGAGCATGGATTTTCCGCGCCCGACCTCACCGACGATATACAGCCCGTTCGGGCGGTCCTGCACCTCTTCCACCGGCTTGCGGCGCAGGAGGCGGCCGAGGAACCCGCTATTGCTGGCGGTTTTCGGCGCCGGGTCGTAGCCGCGCAGCTTGGCCCACAAATTCTGCAGATGCTCGGCGGCGGCGGCCTGCGCCTGATCGTAGACCAGCGTGCCTGCGGCGATGCGGGCGCGATAGGCCGGAATCACGCCGGTCACGGTGGGGGAGGCGCTGGACATGCCGGGCGGATACTTCAACCCCTTGTGCGGAGCAACAAGGGGAAACTGTCACTCGCGCGGGGTTGATGCGCAAAATTTAACGGCGCATTGATGCCGAATCAGGAATTTTGTACGGATGCAACCCATGGATGTGCTGGATTTCGATGCGCTGCGCGCCGCGACTGTGTCAAACGACCCGTTCACGCATATCCTTCTGCCGCGCTTCGTGAAGCCCGAGGCGCTGCCGGCCGTATTCGCGGCGCTGCCGCCGATGAAGGGGCGGGGCAGCTTTCCCATCGAGGCGCTGAAGCTCGGCCCCGCCGCCAAGGACGCCATTGCCGGGCTGCAGAGCGGCACGTTCCGCGAGATCGTGGCGGAGAAATTCGGGCTCGATTTGAAGAACGCGCCCTCCATGACCACGCTGCGCGGCAATTCCGACGTACAGGACGGGCAGATCCACACCGATTCCTCGGCCAAGCGCGTCACCATCCTGCTTTACCTCAACCCCAGCGACGGCGCGGCCTGGGCGCGGCAGGAAGGCTGCCTGCGCCTGCTGCGCGGGCCGGATGACCTGGAGAACTACGCTGCCGAGGTGCCGCCGGTGGATGGCACGCTGCTCGTCTTCCCCAACGGCCCGACAACCTGGCATGGGCATAAGCAGTATATCGGTCAGCGCTACGTGGTGCAGATGAACTACATGACCACCAGCGCGAAGGCGAAGGCGGAGATGCGCCGGCACCATCTTTCGGCGTTCGTCAAGCGGCTGACGAGGGCTGCGTAAGGCGCATGCTGGCGGGGCAGAAGGTCATCGTCATTCTGCCCGCCTATAACGCGGCGCGCACGCTGGAGCGCACAGTCGCGGAAATCCCGCGTGATCTCGTGGACGAGGTGATCCTGACGGATGACGGAAGTTCGGATGAGACCGTGGCGCTCTCCCGCCAGCTCGGCCTGCATACGCTGGTGCATGAGAGGAACCGCGGCTACGGCGGCAACCAGAAGACCTGCTACGCCGAGGCCCTGGCCCGCGGCGCCGATATCGTGGTGATGCTGCACCCGGATTATCAGTATTCCCCCAGGCTGGTCGCGGCCATGGCGGCGATGATCGCCTCCGGGCATTACAGCGTGGTGCTGGGGTCGCGCATCCTGGGGCGCGGGGCGCTGCGGGGCGGCATGCCGCTGTACAAATACATCGCCAACCGGGGGCTCACCTTCGCCGAGAACATCCTGCTCGGGCTGAAACTCTCCGAATACCACACCGGCTACCGCGCCTGGTCGGCGGAACTGCTGCGCGCCTTGCCGCTGGAACGCTGCTCGGATGATTTCGTGTTCGATAACGAGATGCTGGCGCTGGCCGCCTGGCAGGGCGCGGAGATCGGCGAGATCTCCTGCCCGACGCGGTATTTCGCCGAGGCGTCCTCGATCAATTTCCGCCGCTCGGTGGTGTATGGCTGGGCGTGCTGCGCACCGCCCTGGCGTACCGGCTGGCGCGCTGGGGCTGGCGCCGCGATCCGCTGTTCGCCAATGCGGCGTAAGGCGCTGGCGCTGCTGCTGGCCGCCGCCGTATCGCTGGTCATCAGCGTACTGGCCGGGCCGCGCATCGCCGGGGCGGCGGTGGCGGGGGCGGAGGCCTTGCGGTCGCTGGGGCCGCTGGGCGAACTGCTGTTCACGGCTGCGGTGTTTCTGTGCGCGCTCGCGGGCTTTGTGCCGGGCGGGCTGCTTGGCGTGGCCGCGGGGGCGATTTTCGGCATTGCCGCCGGGTTCGCCTGGAGCGCCGCCGGGATCATGGCCGGGGCGGTGGCTGCCTTCGCGCTGGCACGCGGCGTGGCGCGGCCCTGGGCGCGGGAGTTGCTTCGGCGCGGCGGGTTTCTCGCCCGGCTGGACGGCGCCGTCTCCGCCGATGGCTGGCGGCTGGTGGCGCTGCTGCGCATCTCGCCGGTGATGCCGTTTTCCCTTACGTCCTACGCGCTGGGGCTCTCCGGCGTTTCCCTGCGCGACTACACTTTGGGCACGCTGGCCTCGCTGCCCGCGCTGCTGGGCTACGTGATCATCGGTGCGCTGGGCGGCTGGGGCGCGCGCCTGCCGGCCGGGCCGGGGCGGGAGGTGCACACCGCCCTGCTGGTCCTCGGCGCCGTGGCCACGCTGGCGCTCACGTGGCATATGGGCCGGTTGCTGGCGCGGGCTTTAGCGGTTTCACCGGTGCGAAAACCTGTCTAGGGTGGGGGCGATGCTGACTGATCTGCCAAATGTGCTGACCTTGTCCCGGATCGGCGCGATCCCGCTGCTGGTGCTGCTGGCGGCGCTGCGCGCGCCGCTGCCCGATTTCCTCGCCGCGCTGGTGTTCACCCTGGCCGGGATCACCGATTACCTCGACGGCTATCTGGCCCGCGAGCGCCAGCAGCTCTCCGATCTGGGCCGCATGCTCGACCCCATCGCGGACAAGCTCCTGGTCGGGGCGACGCTGATGGCCCTGGTCGGCTTCGGGCGGCTGCCGGAATACGGCCTCTACCCCGCCATCGTCATCATGCTGCGCGAGATCCTGGTCTCTGGCCTGCGCGAATACCTGGCGGGGGTCCGTGTCGGCCTGCCGGTGACGAAGCTGGCGAAATGGAAGACCGGCGTGCAGATGGTGGCGCTCGGCCTGCTGCTGCTGGGCAGCGACGGCGCGCGCGTCATGGGCCTGGGCTTCCTGCCGATGGGCTGGATCGGCGGCACGCTGCTCTGGCTCGCCGCCGCGCTCACGCTGATCACCGGCTGGGACTACCTGACCGCCGGGCTGCGCCATGCCGGCGTCAGCGCCGATGCCTGATCTCCGTGCCGATGCCGCGCGGATTTCCCTGTCAGGCCAATTCGGCTAAAAGGTCCCGCATAACCCCCTCAGGAGTCATGAGTTTGCGCAAGTCCCTGGCCGTAGGTTTGCTGCTTGTCCTCGCCGGGTGCGCCAGTGAACGCAATTTCGCCGCCCATTCCCTGTGGCCTTTCGGCAACCCGAACGCGCCGGTCGAGACCAGCGAGACCGCGCAGCGCGCCCTTGGCCACAATGTGGATGTGCCGCCGGTGCTGCCGCAGCCCGGCGATGTCTGGCCCGGCCCGGTGCAGCCCATGCCAACCCTGAGCCAGGTGCAGAAATACTCGAACATGCCGCTTGGCGAGGGCTACACGCCGTCTCTGCCCTCGCCTTATCCGCCCGGCGAGGAGCCGAAGGGTAATAGCTCGTCCGGCAACCTCACTGACGGGCAGCTTTATCCGACCGTGAACGGAGCGCCGCAGGCGGTGCCCGCTGTGCCGGGTGATGCAAGGTAGATGCGGGTCCTGTACTTCGCCTGGCTGCGTGAGAAAACAGGGGTAGGGCAGGAGGAGCTTTCTCCCCCAGCCGAGGTGAACACGCCGCGCGCTTTGGCGGCTTGGCTCGCCGGGCGCGGGCCGGGGCACGCGGCGGCTTTCGCGAATATGGCGCTGATCCGCTGCGCGGTGGACCGGGAGTTCGTGGATCTGGACGCGACGCTGGGGGGCGCGGCGGAGGTGGCGTTCTTTCCGCCGGTGACGGGCGGATGATGCGCCGCATTGCTGTTCAGGAAGAGGATTTCGACACAGGCGCGGAGCTCGCCGCGCTGGCGGGTGACGGCGCGGGCGCGGTTGCGAGTTTCATTGGCGTGGCGCGGGGCGAGGCCGATGGCCGGAAGCTCGCGGCGCTGCGGCTGGAGCATTACCCGGGCATGACCGAGGCGGCGCTGGCGCGGCTGGCGGATGCGGCGCAGGCGCGCTGGAGGCTTGCCGGCGTCACCATTATCCACCGCGTGGGGCGGCTGCTGCCGGGGCAGAATATCGTGCTCGTCGCCACGGCCAGCGCCCATCGCGCCGAGGCGCTCGCCGCGACCGCGTACCTGATCGACCGGCTGAAGACGGACGCGCCCTTCTGGAAGGCCGAGGAGTTCGCCGACGGCACGGCGCGCTGGGTGGCGGCGCGGCCCGGGGACGAAGCCGCCGCCGCCGCGTGGGGGAAGGATTTGCCCCCCGGGCCGGACGGGTTATAGGAGCGCCATCATGGACCTTAAAGAACATATTCGCGGTATTCCGGATTTCCCCAAGCCGGGGATCCTCTTCTACGACATCTCGACCCTGCTCCGGCACGCCGATGCCTGGCAGGTGGCGATGGGCCGCCTGGCCAACACCGTGCGCGCCTACCACCCGACCGTGCTGGCGGGCGTGGAGAGCCGCGGCTTCCTGCTTGCCGCGCCGCTGGCGCTGAAGCTGGGCTGTGGCTTCGTCATGCTGCGCAAGCCGGGCAAGCTCCCCGGCGCCACCGTGGGGCTGGACTACGCGCTGGAATACGGCACGGACCGGATCGAGATCCAGGCCGACGCAGTTGAGCCCGGCGCACGCGTGGTGGTGGTGGACGATCTGCTCGCCACCGGCGGCACCATGGCGGCGGGGATCAAGCTGCTGCAGAAGGTGGGGGGCGAAGTGGTCGCCGCGGCGTCGCTGATCGAACTGACCTTCCTGGGCGGCCGGGCGAAGCTCGACGTTCCGTTCGAGGCGCTGGTCCAGTACGACAATTGACGAAACCGGGCGGTCCCCTAATGTCCACTGAAGCGAAACGCGGAAAGGTGGCATGGTGAAACGCCGGGAAATGTTCAGCGGATTGGCTTTGGCCGCGCTTCTGCCGCGCCCGGGGCGGGCTGATACGGTGTCGGTCACCGTCGCCGCCCCGCCGCTGACATTGCTTGTGGCCGGGCCGGATGGCCAGCAGACCAGCCGCTGGGGCGATGCCTGCGCCCTCGCCATGGCCGGGTGCTTCCCCGGCAGCCCCGCGATCAACACCATGGCGGTTGGCGGGCTGGACGGCGTGACCGGCGCCAATCAGCTGGACGCGCTGGTGGTGCCCGACGGCAAGACCGCCGCGATCCTGCCGGGTGCCGCGCTCATTGCGTTTCTCTGCGGCGACAGCCGCGTGCATTTCGACCCGACGCGCTGGACCCCGCTGCTCGCGGGCAGCAATTCCGGCGTGCTGATGCTGCGCGCCACTTCCGGCGTGACGCCCGACCTCAAGCTCCTGCGCTCCATGGCGCCGCTGCGCCTGGGCGCGGATTCGCCGCAGAGTGCCGACCTCGCGGCGCTGCTGGCGCTGGCGCGCGTCGGCGTGGCCACCGCCCCGCTATTCGGCCTGCGGGACACCGCCGCCAAAACCCGCGCCTTCATCGCCGGCGAGGTGGATGCCGTGTTCATCAGCGGCGAGGGGGTGCCGGAGGATCTGGCGCCGCTTTCCGCCTCGGGCGCCGTGCCGGCCTTCTGCCTCGGCGCGCTGGATGCCACTGGCCGCGTGACGGCAGATCCGCTTTTCCCTGATCTGCCCGATGCCCTCGCCTTCGGCCCCGGCACGGAGCCGTTTCTCGATGCCGCCTATGCCGCCGCCGCTTCCGCCGCGCGGCTGGATTTCCTGCTGGTTCTGCCGCGGCTCACCGACACCAATGCCGTGGCGCAGTGGCGTACCGCGGCCGCGACCGCCAGCGCCACCCCGGGGCTTGCCGCCGCGGCGGATGCCAGCGCCATCAGCCTGCAGCCCGCCCAGGTGCTGGCCAACGGGCTGGCCGCGCTAAATCTGCAGCCCAACGACCAGACGAGTCTGCAAGCCTTTCTGGCCAAGACCTATGGCTGGCAGCCAAGCTGATTTTGGCTAAGGTCGTTAAATCCTACATCTGCTCGGCCTGCGGTAGCGTCTTCCCCAAATGGGCGGGGCGCTGCGAGGCCTGCGGCGAGTGGAACACGCTTGAAGAGCAGATCGCACCCAAGGCGCTGCCCGGCGGCATGAGGGAGAGCGCCCGCCAGGGCGGCAGGAGCGAGTTCGTGGGGCTGGAGGGCGTCACCCCGCCGCCGCCCCGTGTGCCTACCACCATCGCCGAGTTCGACCGTGTTCTCGGCGGCGGGCTGGTTCCGGCCTCGGTGGTGCTGGTCGGTGGCGATCCGGGCATCGGCAAATCCACCCTGCTGTTGCAGGCGGGCGCGGCGCTGGGCCGGGCCGGGCGCGAGGTGGTGTATATCTCGGGCGAAGAATCCGTGGACCAGATCCGCATGCGCGCGCGGCGGCTGGGGCTGACGCAATCGCCCGTGCATCTCGCCGCCGCCACGCAGCTAGGGGATATCCTGGCCAGCCTGGCGCAATTCCCCAACGCGGCGCTGGTGGTTATCGACTCCATCCAGACCATGTGGACCGACGGTGTGGACTCCGCCCCCGGCTCGGTCACGCAGGTGCGCGCGGCGGCCTTTGAGCTGATCCGCGCCGCGAAAACGCAGGGTTTCGCGCTGATGCTCGTCGGGCATGTGACCAAGGAGGGCAATATCGCCGGGCCGCGCGTGCTGGAACACATGGTGGACGTGGTGCTGCATTTCGAGGGCGATCGTGGCCACCAGTTCCGCATCCTGCGCGGGATCAAGAACCGTTTCGGCGCCACGGACGAAATCGGCGTGTTCGAGATGACGGGCGGGGGGCTTGCCGAAGTCGCCAACCCCTCGGCGCTGTTCCTGGCCGAGCGGCGGGGCAATGTCTCTGGCAGCGCGGTGTTCGCGGGGCTGGAGGGCTCGCGCCCGGTGCTGGTGGAAATCCAGGTGCTGCTGGCCCCCAACCCCGGCGGCTCGCCGCGGCGCTCGGTCATCGGCTGGGATTCCGGGCGGCTCTCCATGCTGCTCGCGGTGCTGGAGACGCGCTGCGGGCTGAAGCTCGCCATGAACGACGTGTACCTCAACGTGGCCGGGGGCTTGCGGGTGCACGAGCCGGCGGCGGATCTGGCCGTGGCGGCGGCGCTCATCTCCGCCGCTTCCGACGTGCCGGCCGACCCGGAGATGGTGTTCTTCGGCGAAATTGGTCTCTCGGGTGAGCTGCGCCAAGTGGCGCAGGCGGAGCTGCGGCTCAAGGAGGCGGCGAAGCTTGGCTTCGCCCGCGCCGCCAGCCCCAAGCGCGTGGCCGGTGGCACGGCGCGTATTTCCGTGCCGAAATCGCTGGGCCTGGTTGAAATCGGGCACCTGACCGACCTTGTTGGTATCATCGCGGCCGGGGTAAAACCAGGGCGCAGCAAGGAGGGTGGATGACCTGGATCGATGCGGCCGTGATTTTCGTCATCCTGCTATCGGCGGCGATTTCGATGGTACGTGGCTTTGTGCGCGAGGTACTGGGCGTGGGCGCCTGGATAGGTGCGGCCTTCGCGGCGGTGAAGTTCTACCCGCTGGCCCAGCCGGAGATCGCCTCCATCCTGCCCATGAGCATGAAGCATTTCGTGATCTACGGCGCCATGGCCGTCGTGTTCCTGGTCGTGCTGATCGTGCTCAGCCTGATCAGCGCGCTAATCGGCGGGCTGGTGCGGGATTCGGCGCTTTCGGGGCTGGACCACAGCCTGGGGCTGGTGTTCGGCGCGGTGCGCGGGGCGCTGGTCGTGTGCGTTGCCTATATCGCGCTCTCGGTTGGCGTGGCTGAGCCGCAATGGCCGGCCCCGGTGGTGAATGCGCGCTTCTTGCCCATGGCGTACCAGGGCGCCAAGGCGCTGACCTCGCTGCTGCCCGATACCTACCAGCCGAAGGTGGACCCGCTGCCCGGCAGCCCCGCTCCGCCGGCGAGCACGCTGATGCAGCAGCCCGTGGCGGGCAGCGCGTTACAAACATATTGAATTCGAAGGCGGCACTTATGCGCGCGGCCGCCTCGACATCGGCATGGCACCCGAGTACTTGACGCGCGCGTAGCTTGGAGGTTGGGCCCGATGATTGATGATGACAAGCCGCACGAAGAGTGCGGCGTTTTCGGCGCCTGGAATGTGACCGATGCGGCGGCGATTACTGCGCTGGGCCTGCACGCCCTGCAGCATCGCGGCCAGGAGGCAACCGGGATCGTGACGCATGACGGAGTGCGTTTCCATTCCCACAAGGGCCTCGGCCTGGTCGGCGACAATTTTGGCGATGCCAAGGTGATGGCGAGCCTGCCCGGCACCCGCGCGATCGGCCATAACCGTTATGCCACCTCGGGCGAGACTGTGCTGCGCAACGTGCAGCCGCTCTTCGCGGAGTTCGAGTTCGGCGGGCTGGCGGTGGGCCATAACGGCAACCTGACCAACGCCAGCACGCTGCGCCGGGCCCTGGTGCGCCGCGGCTGCCTGTTCCAGTCCACCATGGACTCCGAGGTGTTCGTCCATCTCATCGCCATCTCCCTTTATTCCAACGTGGTTGACCGGTTGATCGACGCGGTGAAGCAGGTCATCGGCGCGTATTCGCTGGTGGCGCTGACGCAGGAGCACCTGATCGGCGTGCGCGACCCGCTGGGCGTGCGCCCGCTGATCCTGGGCCGCACCAATGGCGCGGATGGCAAGGACGGCTGGGTGCTGGCCTCCGAGACCTGCGCGCTCGATATCGTCGGCGCCGAGTTCGTGCGCGACGTGGAACCGGGCGAGATCGTGCTGATCGACGACAAGGGGGTGCAGAGCATCAAGCCCTTCACCACCAAGCCGCCGCGCTTCTGCGTGTTCGAATACATCTATTTCGCCCGGCCGGATTCGGTGATGGAGGGCACGTCCGTCTATGCCGCGCGCAAGCTCATCGGCGCGCAACTGGCCAAGGAGGCCCCGGCCGATGCGGATGTGATCGTGCCGGTGCCCGATTCCGGCGTGCCCGCCGCCATGGGCTTTGCCGAGGCAAGCGGGATCGCCTTCGAACTGGGGATCATCCGCAACCATTATGTTGGCCGCACCTTCATCGAGCCGACCGACCAGATCCGCCATCTCGGCGTGCGGCTGAAGCATTCCGCCAACCGTGCAATGCTCGAGGGCAAGCGCGTGGTGCTGGTGGATGACTCAATCGTGCGCGGCACCACCTCGCAGAAGATCGTGGAGATGGTGCGCCAAGCGGGCGCGGCCGAGGTGCATATGCGCATCGCGGGTCCCCCGACCACCCATTCCTGCTTCTACGGCATCGACACCCCCGAACGCAGCAAGCTGCTCGCCGCGCGCAACAGCGTGGACGAGATGGCCAAGCTGATTGGCGTGGACAGTCTCGCCTTCATCTCCATCGACGGGCTGTACAGGGCGCTGGGTAAGCCGGGGCGGGATCCCGCGGCGCCGGCCTTCTGCGACGCCTGCTTCACCGGCGACTACCCGATCGAGCTGACCGACAACAACGAGCCGCGCGACAACCAGCCCAGCCTGCTGGCCGAGATGAAGTAATATGGACGACATAGCCGCCTATTTCTGGGTGGCTCTGGGCGGCGCTATCGGCAGCGTCGCCCGCTATGCGCTGGGTAATGCCTTGGTGGTGGCCCTGGGGGCCTCGTTTCCCTGGGGCACGCTGCTCATTAACGTGCTCGGCTCTTTCATCATAAGCTGCTTCGGCATGCTCGCGGGCGAGCAGGGGCGACTCCCGCTGCCATTCGAGGCGCGGGTCTTCGTCACCGTCGGATTGTGCGGCGGCTTCACCACGTTCTCCTCCTTCAGCCTGCAAACGGTCGAGCTGGCCCGCAATGGACAGGCTGGCCGTGCCCTTTTTTACGTCATCATATCGGTCGTTTTGTGCGTGCTTGCCTGTGCTTTGGGCGTGTCTGTCGCGCAGGCGGTGAACGCACCCCGTCAAGGCTGAGCCGTTTAAAATTTTGTGTCATTTGCGCCACACAAATGCTGCAAATTTATAGGGTTGCGCTTTTTGCCTAGAACCAATGCCTTTTTGCTGGGTACAAACGTAATCGTTACCCTTTGTGCTTGCCGCGGTCTTGACTTCTCCAGTCATGGGACGTGATGGGCCGGGTTTCCTTGTTATCAGGCGCACTCAAAATGCGCATAGAGGAGACATATAAATATGCGTCGTCAATTTCTCGGTCTCGGCTTCGCCGCCGCGTCCTCTCTCCTGGCTCTTCACGCTGCTCACGCCATGACCGGCCCGCAGCCCATCACGATCGACGGCGGCCCGCTCGGCCAGCTGGAGCTCAGCGGCGGCGTGGACGGTTACGGCTATGTGGTCACCAACCAGCAGCTCTCCACCACGACCACGCCGTATCAAAATCTGAACACGGGCATTAACGTCAACAACAGCATAATCGAGCTGCAGAAGACCAGCGGCGTGGTGCAGTTCACCATCGAGGTCGGCAGCTCCCAGACGGAGTCGCTTGGCGCGCTGCCCTATGATAGCAAGGGTCATATCTCCAACACGTCAACCAACATTTTCACCACCGGCCCGCTCTATGCCGGCTACATCACCATCGCCCCGCCGAACTCCCCGGTGACGGTCTCGGCCGGCCAGCTGAACTCGCTGGAAGGTTACGAGTCCGGTTTCGACTGGAACAACCCGACCCAGTTCAGCACTCTGATGTACTATGTGGAGAACAGCCAGGCCCGCGGCGTCGAGGCGACTTTGACCGAAGGCCCGCTGACCGCGACGGTTGAGTTCGGTGATGGTTACGACAACGGCGTGTGGAACTTCCTGCAGGCGCTCGTCACCTATAACTTCAACTCGAACAATGTGCTGAACGTCTTTTACGGCGGCAATCTCGGCGGCAGGACCGGCCTCAACACCTTCTCCTTCAACAACACCACCACCCAAAACTACGGCCCGCAATTTGTGAACTCGCAGATGGTCGGCGCCTATTACAGCTACACGATGGGCAACCTGAACCTGGTGCCGGAAGTGCAGTACCAGTACGCCAAGAAGGATGCGCAGCTTGGGCTCTTGAAGCCGTCGTCCAATATCGGCGCGGCGGTGTTTGGCGATTACTCTTTCGCCAACACCCCGTACTCGCTGGGCGGTTTCGTCGAGTATTTCGGTTCCCACAGTTCTGCCGAAAACGGAACCACTTCTGTCAACAGCAATTCTTTTTCCGCCCAGACCTGGGCGTTCAACCCGAACATGCAAGCGGTCGGCTTCGCGGTATCCCCGACCTGGCAGTACAAGGATCTGTTCGCCCGCGCCAACGCTGGCTACATCTACCTGATGCACAACAAGGACACGGCGGACAACAAGTACGGCTACGGCAGCTCTGGTACTGCCCGCAACCAGTTCACCGGCACCCTGGAAGCCGGTCTGCTGTTCTAATCTCGCAGTCAGCCAAAACGAAAAGGCCGGGGATTTCCCCGGCCTTTTTTATTGCGCGATGGTTTTGCCGCCTTCCGAAAGGCAGGCTATTTGGCAACCTGGGCCAGCCAGTCCGGCAGGTTGTAGTAATTGGTCACCCGGGCGATCTTGCCGTCGCGGATGGCGAAGAAGGCGCCGCCGGGCAGCACGTATTTCTGCCCATGTGCTTCCGGCATGCCGTGTCCCGCCTGCAGATACTCGCCATGCACCATGTATTCTGCTGCGGCGCGGGTACCGCTGAGGTCGGCCAGCACCACGATATCAGTCAGCCGCTCGCGGTAGCAGCGGTTCATGTCGTGCAGGAAGGCGGCGAAGGCATCCCGGCCTATTTCGGTTCCTGACTGGTTGATGTCATGCTGCACGTCATCGGTGAGCAAGGCCACCATCGCTTCGACATTGCCGGCGTTGAAAGCCTCATAATAGGCGTTGATCAGCTGATGCACGGTCTCGGTCATGGCTTGCCCCTCTTTTTACCAAACCATGCCGTGGCCGCCGTGGCCGGGCAAGCTGCATAACGGTGCATGTGGGCAATAAATCAGTTTTCTTGAAGGGTGTGGCCCCTGTGTGGTTTGCTGCGCCACGCCAGCAACAGGAGCCAGCATGTCCAACCCGCCGAGCGAGCGCACACGCGTCAAACGCTATAGTCAAAACGCCGCCTACGCCCCCGAGACCGTGCATGCGATCCTGGATGCGATGCCGCTCTGCCATGTCGGCTACGTGTTCAACGGCAGCCCGTTCGTGACGCCGACGCTGCAATGGCGCGATGGCGAGCAGATTTTCTGGCACGGCTCGACGGCGAGCCGGATGCTGGAGGCCGCCGAATCCCAGGAGGTGTGCGTGACGGTGAGCCTTTACGATGGGCTGGTGATGGGGCGCTCCGCCTTTAACTACGGCATCAACTATCGCTCGGTGATGGTCTTTGGCCGGCCGGTGAAGCTCACCGACCCGGCGGAAAAGGAGGCGCAGCTGCGCCATTTCGTCAACAAGACCATTGCCGGGCAATGGGAACGGCTGCGTCCAGTGACGGAGCAGGAGTTGGGGTTGGCGACGGTGTTGTCCATGCCGATCACCGAGGCCTCGGCCAAGCTGCGCTCGGGCCAGCCCGATGATGACCAGGATGCGGATTTCCCGGTCTGGGCCGGGGTGATCCCGGTGCGGTTCGAGGTCGGCACGCCAGAGCCGAACCCGAAGAACCTGCCCGGCGTGGAACTCCCGCCCGAGGCACTGGACTTCAAGCTCGGCTAAATGCCACGCCGGCCGAACATTGTCTCCAGGTCGACGCGGGAGAGCTTCAGGAAGGTCGGGCGGCCATGGCTGCATGTGGCGGCGCGGGGCGTTGCTTCCATCTCGCGCAGCAGGGCGGACATTTCCTCTTGTGCCAGGCGCCGCCCGGCGCGGATGGAGCGGTGGCAGGCGAGGCGGGCAAGTGCGGCGTCCAGCCGGGCTTCCAGGGCTAGCGGCGCATCCGACTCGGCGAACTCCCCGGCCAAGTCGCGCAGCAGCCCGGCGGCGTCCGGGTTCTTCAGCGCCGCAGGTACGGCGCGGACGAGAATTGCCCCCGGACCGAAGGCCTCGATCTCCAACCCCAGCCGGGCCAGGGGTTCCGCCTCCGCCAGCAGCCGCGCCGCCTCGATGGGCGGGAAATCCACCACCACGGGCACCAGCAGAGGCTGACTTGCCACCCGTCCCTCGGTGAACTCGGCACGCAGGCGCTCTTCCGTCAGGCGCTCATGCGCGGCGTGCTGGTCCACGATCACCAGCGAGCCATCGGGCGCCGCGGCAAGGATGTAGGTGTCCAGGATCTGCGCCAGCGGCGCGCCGAGCGGGTGATCCGAGGCCGGTGCCGGGGGTGTGAAGATCTGCCGGGCCGCAGGAGGCGCGACCAGGGCCAGCTCGGCCTCGGCGAAGCCGCGGGCGGCGTAGGAGGGCAGGGGCGGCGCGCTCAAAGGCAGGCGCGGGGCAGGGGCGGCCACCGGGGCCAGCCCGAGCGTGACCGGGCGCTCCAGCGTACGGGTGATGGCGCCGATGACCAGGCTGCGCACACCGTTCTGGTCGGCGAAGCGCAGCTCCGTCTTGGCCGGATGCACGTTCACGTCCAGCGCCTCGTCGGGCAAAGTGAGGCGCAAGGCCGCCACGGCATGGCGCCCGGCGGGCATCACGTCCCGGTAGGCGAGGCGCAGGCTTAAGCGCAGCAGCGGGTCCTGCACGGGGCGGCCATTCACCACGAAGCTCTGCAACCCCATGGTGGCGCGGGAGAGGCTGGCCGGGCCGATCAACCCGGTGAGCCGCACATCCTCGCGCTCGGCTTCGAGCGGCAGCAGTGCGGCGGCGGTCTCGCGCCCGAACAAAGCGGCCACCCGCGCGCCTTCGGTCTGGGCGGGCAGGTCGAACAGCACGCGCTCGCCGGAGACCAGCCGGAAGGCGACATGCGGGGCCGCAAGCGCCAGCCGCCACACGGTGCGCTCGGCGGCTTCGGCCTCGGCCCGGGGAGAGCGCAGGAATTTCCGCCGCGCGGGGGTGGCGTAGAACAAATCCTCGACGATGGCGCGCGTGCCCTTCACTCCCGGGGCGGGGCTCACCTCGCTCACGGCGCCGCCGGAGACATTGATGCGGTAGGCGGAATCCTGGCCCGCCGTGCGGCTGATGAGGGTGAGCTTGGCGGCGGCGCCGATGGAGGGCAGCGCCTCGCCCCGGAAGCCGAGGGTGGTGATGCGCACCAGCGCCTCGTCGGCCAGTTTGGAGGTGGCGTGGCGCTCGATCGCCAGGGCCAGCTGTTCCTGGGCGATGCCGCAGCCATCGTCGATGATCTCGATCCGCTCGATCCCGCCCCCGGCGAGGATCACTTCGATCCGCTGCGCCCCGGCATCCAGCGCGTTTTCCACCAGCTCCTTCACCGCGGCGGCGGGGCGCTCGATCACCTCGCCAGCGGCGATGCGGTTGACGGTGGTTTCAGCCAGGCGGCGGATCTGCGGCAGCATGCGTTTCTTGTAGCACGTTCTGGCCGAGTCCTGCTTAAGAGGCCGTAGCTTCGCGCAATGCACGGTTTACGCAATTTTTATTCCCTGCAATGAATAGGGCAGCACTGGGGAGTGGAGAGTCATGAAAATTCTGGTGTTTCAGCATGTGGTTTCGGAACATCCGGGCAGCTTCCGCGATGTGATGGCCCGCGAAGGGCATGAGATGCACGCCGTGGAGCTGGATGAGGGCGAGGCGATCCCGCCGCTGGAGGGCTACGACATCCTGCTGGTGATGGGCGGGCCGATGGATGTGTGGGAGACCGACAAGCACCCCTGGCTGCTTGAGGAAATGGCGGTCATCCGCAGCTGGGTGGAGGCCGGGCGGCCTTATCTCGGCCTGTGCCTGGGCCACCAGCTGCTGGCGCAGGCCTGCGGCGGGCATGTGGGGCCGATGGACGGAGCGCCGGAAGTGGGGATCTCACAGGTGCCGGTGCAGCCGGACCCGCTTTTTGCCGGGGTGCCGCCGCTTTGCACCTGCTTCCAGTGGCACGGCGCCGAGGTGAAGCGCCTGCCGGAGGGGGCTGCGCTGCTGGCCAGCTCGGAGGGGTGTGGCATCCAGGCTTTCCGCTTTGGCGATGCCGCCTATGGCTTGCAGTTCCACATGGAACTCACCCACACCACCGCGGCGGAATGGGGCGCGATGCCGGAATACGAGGCCGCGCTCGAGCGCGTGCGCGGGCCGGGCAGCCTGCCGCAAGTCCAGGCCGAGGTGGAGGAAAATTACGCCGCGCTGAACGACGCCGCGCACAAGATTTTCGGCAATTTCCTGAAGATCGCCGAGACGGCGCTGGCGGTGGCTTAAACCCGCCAGATCTTCACCCGCGCCTTGCCATGCGCGCGTTCGGCGAGCAGGTCGGGCGTGTCCAGCGCGTCATCGGGCCCCAGCTCGGCCACGATGACCGCGCCCGGCGCGATCCATCCGCGCGCCTGCAAGGCGGACACCGCCTTGGGCACCAGATTCTTGCCGTAGGGCGGGTCGAGGAACACCAGGTCATGCGGTGTGCCTTGCGGCGGGGCCAGCACATCTCCGGCCACAACCCGCGCCTCTGCCCGGCAGGCGGCGATATTCGCCCTTAGCGCAGCCAAAGCCGCCGGGGCTTGTTCAAAGAACACGGCGCTCGCCGCACCGCGGGAGAGCGCTTCCAGCCCGTACGCCCCGGTGCCGGCGAACACATCCAGCACCTTCACCCCGCGCAACTCGCACCATGGGGCGTGGGCCAGAATGTCGAACACCGCCTGCCGGGCGCGGGCATTGGTGGGGCGTGTCTCCAGCCCCGGCGGGGCGGCGAGCTTCCGGCCCTTGAACGCCCCCGCGATGATGCGCGGGCCGGTCATTGCCCGTGTTCCCTCCCGTCATTGCGAGCGCAGCGAAGCAATCCATCTTGTCCAGGCTTGTGCCGGAAGATGGATTGCCACGCCGGCCGTGCCGGCTCGCAATGACGGTGTTGGGTGGTCATTTGCTCAGGCCCGGCACCTGCTCGCGCAGCACCTTGCCGTTGACTTCCTCGATGGCGCCGCGCGGCAGGGTGCCGAGTTGGAACGGCCCGTAGGCGACGCGGATGAGCCGCGTGACGGGGAGTTGCAGCGCCTCCATGACACGGCGGATCTCGCGGTTCTTGCCCTCGTGCAGGCTCATGGAGAGCCAGGTGTTGGAGCGCTGCACGCTGTCGATATGCGCCTCGATGGGGCCGTACTTCACGCCCTCCACCACCATGCCATCGGCCAGGCGCTTGATCTTGTCGGGCGAGACGCCGCCATGCACGCGCACGCGGTAGCGGCGCAGCCAGCCGGTGGCGGGCAGTTCCAGCTTGCGGGCCAGTTCGCCATCGTTGGTGAGCAGCAGCAGCCCCTCGGAGGTCAGGTCCAGCCGGCCGATGGAGATCACCCGCGGCATGCCGGGCGGCAGGGCGCCGAACACGGTGGGCCGGCCTTCGGGGTCTTTGTGCGTGGTCACGAGGCCATCGGGCTTGTGGTAGCGCCAGAGCCGGGTGCGGTCCGGCTCGGCCACCGGCTTGCCGTCCACCAGCACCATGTCGCCCGGCTTGATGAATACAGCAGGGTGGGTGACGGGGGCGTTGTTCAGGCGCACGCGCCCGGCCTCGATCATCGCCTCGGCATCGCGGCGGCTGGCCACCCCGGCGCGGGAGAGGAATTTGGCAATGCGCTCGCCGCGTTCGGTGGTCTCAGTCATGGCACGCCGCCATGAACGCGTGGTAGAGCGCCGCATCCCCGGCATCGACGAAATATTCCGGGTGCCATTGCACGCCGATGCAGAATTTCCGCGTGGGGTCCTCGATCCCCTCGATCACGCCATCTTCCGCCAGCGCGTTCACCACGCTGCGCCCGGGCGCGCGCACCGCCTGGTGGTGCGAGGTGTTGGCCTTCATCACCGGGCCGACGATGTCGAAAAGCTTCGTCCCGGCCAGGATCTTCACCTCGTGCGCGGGCTCGTAATGGCTGGTCTTCTGCTCGTGCTCCAGCGCGTCCGGAATGGCATCCGGGATGTGCTGGTGCAGCGTGCCGCCCAGCGCCACGGCCAGAAGCTGCTGCCCGCCGCAAATGCCCAGCACAGGCATGTTCCGGCGCAGCGCGCCTTGCAGGAAGGCCAGCTCCGCCGTGGTGCGGTCCGCCTTCAGCTCCACAGTCTCATGCCGCTCCGCCTCGCCGTACAGGGCCGGGTCCACGTCGAACGCCCCGCCGGTCACGATCAGCCCGTCCAGCCGGTCCAGGTACTCTTCCGCCAGTGCGGCGTCATGCGGCAGCGCCACGGCGAGGCCGCCATGGGCGTTCACCGCCTCAGTGTAATTCTGCCGCAGCGCATACCAGGGGTAGTTGGACCAGCCGCCAGCAGGCTCGGCATCCAGGGTCAGACCAATCAATGGGCGTTTTTTCATAAGCAGCACCTAGACCCGCGCCGCTGCCGAAGGCAAATGTTTGCCGATGCAAACCCCGATGGACATAGCCCTGGAAGAAGCCCGGCGCGCGGCGGAAGTGGGCGAGGTGCCGGTGGGCGCGGTGCTGACTGATGCCGAGGGCGTGGTGCTGGCCGTGGCCGGCAACCGGACCGAGGCCGGGAGCGACCCCGCCGCCCATGCTGAGATGCTGGTACTCACCGCCGCCAGGGCCGCGCGGGGACAAAAATATCTGGCCGATTGCACCCTCACCGTAACGCTGGAGCCCTGCGCCATGTGCGCCGGCGCCATCGCCGCCTTCCGGGTGAAGAAGGTGGTGTTCGGGGCATATGATCCGAAGACCGGCGCCGTGGAGCACGGGCCGCGCGTGTTCTCCCACGCCACCACGCACCACAAGCCGGAGGTGATCGGCGGGGTGCGCGATACCGAATGTTCGGCGCTGCTGAAGGATTTTTTTGCCGGTTTCCGGGATGCCTGATCTTTCGCACGAGATGCGCATTGGCGGCTTGGTGGCCGGGGTGGACGAGGTGGGGCGCGGCCCGCTCGCCGGGCCGGTGGTGGCCGCGGCGGTAATTTTGCCAGCGCAACTGCCAGCGGAGATTGCCGGTCTCATTGACGATTCCAAGAAACTTTCCGCCGCGCGGCGGGAGAGGGCGCTGCTGGCCCTGCGCGAGAGTGGCGCGGTGATGGCGCTGGGGGCGGCCTCGGTGCGCGAGATTTATGCGCTGAACATCCTGCACGCCTCGATGCTGGCGATGCGCCGCGCCATCGCGCGGCTGCCGGTGGCGCCCACGCATGTGCTGGTGGATGGCAACCGCGCCCCCGCCTGCGGCCTGCCCTGCACAACGCTGGTGGGGGGCGACGCGATTTCACTTTCCATTGCTGCCGCCTCAATCTTCGCCAAGCAGACGCGCGACGCGCTGATGGTGAAACTCGCCGCTCGTTACTCGGCATATGCCTGGGAGAAAAACGCCGGCTACGCGGCGGCGGTGCACCGCGAGGCGATTGTTACGCATGGGCCTACGAAGCACCACCGCATGGGGTTTGGGGCGTTGCTGCGGGGGTAAGTTGGCGGCATCGGGGCCTTGGGGGCGATGCTGGCCGGCGTGAGGCTGTTCCGACAATGTGCTTGAAGCTCCCGGGGGGATGTGATGATATCGGATCCGGGATGATGCCGCCCGTTTGCGAGGATTCAAGAATGCTTGAGCAAATAGGAGTTACAGCGCTTGCCGAGGTGGATGAGGCTCTCGCCCGGCACGCGACATTGGCGCTGGAGGGTGGAGCCGTCCTGCTGTTTCCGGCCTTTCCCTTCGTGCTGCTTCCCGGGGAAGCAGCGCTGATCAGCGCCGGGCAGGCCGCCGGAACCGCCAAGAATATCAGCTTCGATCCGGCCAAGGACGCGCTGAAGGGCACTGGGCTGGAGGGGGCGGAGCGCGGCTGCCTCGCCGGCATGATGCGCCGCTATGGCGAGTTTACCGAGGCGCTGGTGCGCACGGTGCTGCCCGCCTATGCCAGCGGGCTGACGCGGGCGCGGACGAGCTTCCGCCCGGTCGAGGTCGACGGGCGGGCCCGCTCCTGGCGGCAGGACGATACGCGCCGGCATGTCGATGCCTTTCCCACCTCGCCGGTGCAGGGGCGGCGGATTCTGCGTGTGTTTGCCAATGTCGACCAAGATGGCACGCCGCGCCGCTGGCGCGTGGGGCCGGATTTCGAGGCTTATGCACGGGAGTTCTGGCCGCTGAAGCAGCCGCTGCCTGGCGCGGCGAGCCTGCGGCATTTGCTGGGGCTGACCAAGACGAAACGCTCGCATTACGACGAGGCGATGCTGGCCCTGCACGATGCCGCCAAGCGGGACATGGGCTGGCAGAATTCCTCCCCGGCGGAGGAGATTTCCTTCCTGCCCGGCCAGGTGTGGATGGTGTTCACCGACCAGGTGGCGCATGGGGCGCTCTCGGGCCGCAACGCGCTGGAGCAGACATTCCTCGTCGAGCCCGAATGCATGCTGCTGCCGGAACGCGCACCGCTGGGCGTGCTCTCGCGTCTGGCGGGGCGGGATATGCGCCGCCCGCTGTGGTGAGGTTACAAGGCGATTGAATGAGCGTGCAGGTCGTGCGCGCCCTGTTCCCGCAGGATGCGCATGGCCTTTTCCTCGGCGGCGGCATCGCGGACGCTCACCCACAGCACGAGCCCGCCGCGTGTAAGCTGCTCCTGAACCCGCGCCGCATGGTGCTGGTGGATCATGCCGCCCAGCACGGCGCCGATTAGCCCGCCGGCACCCGCCGCCACGACTGCCGGTATGGGGCCGCCAATCCCCGCCAGGGCCAGCCAGCCCAGCGAGGCCAGAGCCGGCGCGGGGAAGGCCTCCGCTTCCAGCCGGGACATGCGCGAGAAGAACGTCTCCCGCGGCACGCGCGGATCATCCTCGACCTCGCGCACCTGCTGGTAGCGGTGCCCGAGCGCGCCGGCCACCGTCTCCTCCGTGGCCAGGACGGAGAACACAGCGCGGTCGAAGCCTTCGGTTTCCAGCGCGAACACGGCGTGGTCCAGCGCGCCCGGCTCGTCAAACGCCGCTACAATTTCCCGGATGGAATTTGGCATGGTCTTGGTCCTATTCTCCGTAAACTTCCACCTGTTCTAGGTGCAAACAGTTTCTGGTCCGCAGCCGTATTCGCACGAAGCGCCCGTGGATCGGCTCGCCTGGCTTGAAAATCAGGGGCTTGCCGTCCGCCCCGCCAAAGGGTGTCTCCGACTCATAGCGGAAAGCCTCCCTGTACCCATCCTCGTTGTTGCCAATATCGATGGCGATCCAGTTGGCGCGCCTGGCCAATTCCTCATGTTCCACGCGGTTGAAAACCCGGATTTCCGAGATCGAGCATGTGCCGCCCAAATCAACCCGCCACCAGGGGGCATCTTCGAGAGAGGTATGGAACGAGTAGAAGCCGTCAATGACGCCATCAACGGCGCCCGCCGCATCGGCTTCTGGCGTCTTTCCTATGGACCAGGCAGAGATCGAGCTTTGCGTCGCGCTTTTGCGCAGCGCGACGTTTTCCAGCTGCGGGCGGGGCGGCGTCTCGAACAGGGAATAGCCGTGAATTTTGCCGATATTTTCGTAATGCGCCAGAGCACTGTCAGCCCGGCCAGAGCTAACGCTCCAGGCGGCATCAGGATATCTTTTTAAATAGTGCTTGTTTTTTGCTGTATTGATTGTCTGGTAATTCGTTCTCGCTTTCTGGCATAGTTCGTCAACGAATTGTTCGGAAATAGCTTGGGAGATCGGGTTCAACGTTTTTGTGAAGCGCAAATATTCGGTCTCTGGCTCGGCGTTCAGAATTGGGAAGAGATGGTAGCGGTAGCGCGGGTCTCCAAGCGGCGTCAGGTCAATGCCGCCATTCCCGTGAGTACCTTTTGGCAGGCAAAACGGGTGCAAAAACCCGAGCAGCGGATAGTGGATTTCAGTGGTGGTTGAGAGCCATGCCGCGAGCCAAGAAAACGTGCTTACCGTTATGCAGATGCGCTTCGCGTGCAACAGCCGGTTGAAGTCGGATATTGCGCCGCCGCTTGGAATCATCCGGGCGCCGGGGAAGGCTTTTTGGATCTCACGTACATATTCGCAATCCTGGATCTGGCCGAGAAATACCGGATTGCATTTGGTGCGGCTCACTAAGTTCTCATAAAAATTCACCGGCACGAGAGGGTACCAGGAAACGCCCCCGCCCAGGAGTTCCCCCGCCCTGATGTTGATCACCAGATCGTTCGCGCCAAAGGGCTCTATATCTAAGGGCTGTTTTTTGAAAACGAGATCCCGGTAGAACCCGGCCTGCTCGTATAGTTCGTAGCGTTGAAAAAAACCCTGGAAGACGACAGCAGTCGCGCCGGATTTTTTGATATTTTCAACGAGTGTCGAAATCGACGTGACGTCCCTGTCTTTCACGACATAGTTTTTGGCTTCATCAGCGAGCAGTTGGTCGTGCAAACTCCGATCAAACTCGAGGCCAATTTCAGGCAGTTGGCAATTATAGGTTACCGTCTCTGGAAAATGCCGCCCAACGGCAAGCGCCGCCATGTATTCCAGCATGCGGTTGCCAAAATTTCCCATGGGTTCAATCGAAAAATACATCATCGCTCCATTCGGTTTCCCAGGCAGGCCGGGGCAGCTTTACGTCCCCGTCTTACGCTTACGGCGCAGTCCCCCATCTCAGATCATCGATCACTAGGTTCGTCTCCGCCCGCGGGGAAAAAATTCATGTTCGCATCCATCGTTGCATGATTCGCGTCTGGGACTCTTGGGAAATGCGTCAAAATCGCCAGTGTTTGTTCGGGTGTCTTGGTAAAGTCAGGGCCCGACAATGCAGCCAAGGCCGCGGCCTGGTCGCCTCTGTCCAATGCGTGAGACGCCGCCACCAACTGGTCGATCACTGATTGCGACGGCGCGTTCTCGGGCACGCCAAGTACGGCGCGTACCTCGGTGCGTGCATCCAGCATCTCCTGCTTCGTGATTGCGTCCATGGCGATCCAGCGGCCCCTGGTTGAAAACTGCCCCGCCATAGCGTCAAGCGATGCGATTGCCAGCGCCATCTGAGCCGGCCGCCCTTGCATCGTCCCAGGATAAGCGAACGCGATCATGGCGTCGTTGACGGCGGCCATATCCGGATCTTGTCCCACGACGGAATTGCCAAACGCATCCTCGGGCAAATACCCCGTCGATGGTGCGGGCACTTCATGAACACAACCGGCCAAGGCCAGAAAAACCAAGGGTAGCAGCGGAATTCGGTTCATCGTCTTCACCTCCTATGCAGGATATAGGGAGGCTAACCCGCTTTTACCCATCCCGTGTCTTCCTGCTTCCAATAGGCCAGCGTGTGGCCTTCCGCTTTCGCCGCGCGCCAACGGGCTCGTGCCGCCGCCACGGCCTCTTCGTCGTTGCCGTCGAACAGGTCGAATACCCGTTTGAACCCCGCGGCGTCCCCGCCCGCGCCGTTGAGGCGGAACAGGAACGCGGCGCCGGCCGGGTTGTCCTCGGCCTGCGTCGTGATGAAAATCGGCTGCCATTCCGGGTGCGGGGTCTTCGCCGTGCCATGCGGCAGCCAGTCGGGGCTGGCGCAGGTCCATAGCCGCTCATCCAGCGCCTTCAGCATTGTTTCGTCGGGGCATACCACCAGAGCCTTCTCGTTCGCCTGCAAGGTGCGGCCCAGCAGCGCGGGCAGCGCGGCGAACACATCCGTGCGGGTGAGGTGGTAGAACCCGATCTCCGCCATTACCCGACCAATGCCGCCCGTACCTGCGCCGCCACGGCGCGGAAGGCGGCGGCAACTTCGCTCTCCGGCTGGGCGGCCACCACCGGCGTTCCGGCGTCACCGGCCTCGCGGATGGCGAGTTGCAGCGGGATCTCGCCCAAGAACGGCACGCCGATGCGCTCCGCTTCCGCCCGGGCACCGCCATGGCCGAATATATCCGTCCGGTGCCCGCAATTGGGGCAGCAGAAATAGGACATGTTCTCCACGATCCCCAGCACCGGCACGCCGACTTGGGAGAACATCTGCACGCCGCGCCGCGCATCCAGCAGCGCGATGTCCTGCGGGGTGGAGACGATCACCGCGCCATGCGGCTTGGCCTTCTGTGCCAAAGTGATCTGCGCGTCGCCCGTGCCGGGGGGCATGTCCACCACCAACACGTCCAACTCGCCCCAATCAGCCTGGCCGAGCATCTGGTTCAGCGCGCCCATCACCATCGGCCCGCGCCAGATCAGCGCCTTCTCCTCCGGCACCAGGAAGCCGATGGACATCACCTTCAGCCCCCAGGCCTCCAGCGGGATCATCTTGCCGCCACGCACCTCGGGCTTGGTGGTGATGCCCAGCATTTTCGGCAAGGAAGGGCCGTAGATGTCCGCGTCCAGCAGCCCGGTCTTCAGCCCGCTCTGTGCCAGCGCCACGGCGAGGTTCACCGCCACGGTGGATTTGCCAACGCCGCCCTTGCCCGAGGCCACGGCGATGACGTGCCTCACCCCCGGCAGCAGGTTTTCCGCCGGCGGCGGGGCAGGGGGCGCGGCCTGGGCATGGGCGGTCAGCACCACGGTGGCGGATTTCACGCCCGGCAGGGCGCGCAGCGCGGCTTCTATGTCCCGGCGCAGGGGCTCCATCGAAGCCGCCTCCTGCCGGGACACGGCGAGGCTCACCTGCACCATCCCACCCTGCACATGCACGCCATCCAGCCGGTGGGCCACGTTGAACGGCGCCAGCGCCGCGCGAATATCATCTTCGGTCATGCGACAAGACATATCCTGCCCGCCCCCTCTTGCGAAGATCGTCCCCTGCTCGCACACTTGATGCATGATTTTTTCGGTTCGCTTGCTCTGCGCGCTCTTCCTCCTGGCCGGTGGCGCCGCCCGCGCCGCCGAGATGCCACCCTCGCTGGACAATCTGGCGGCCAAGGTGCTGCCGGCGGTGGTGAGCATCGCCGCCATGGCCCCTGCCGGGGACAATAGCAGCCAGGGCGACAACAGCCAGGGCGACAATGGTGACAGCGGGGGCGGCGGGGATAATGGCGACGGTGGGGACAACGGTGGAAATGGCGGGGCCGACAACAGCGCCCTACACGCCACGGCGGACACGCCGGACAATACCGCCGGCACCGTGGTGCCGCCGCCCAAGACCGTTGAATCCCTTGGCTCCGGCTTCGTGTTCGACCCGGCGGGTTACATCCTCACCAACAACCATGTGGTAGAAAACGCCAACACGGTCATCGTCACCTTCCCGGACGGCACGGTGTACACGGCGACCATCGCCGGGCGGGACAAGCCGGCCGACCTTGCGGTGCTGAAGATCGATGCCGGGCACAAGCTGCCTTATGTGAAGTTCGGCGACTCCGGCAAGCTGCGCGTGGGCGACTGGGTGCTGGCCGTGGGCAACCCGTTCGGCCTGCCCGGCTCCAGCTCGGCGGGGATCGTGAGCGCCCTGCACCGGGACATTGGCGACACGGATTTCGACGATTTTATCCAGACCGACGCGGCCATCAACAAGGGCAATTCCGGCGGCCCGCTGTTCAACATGGCGGGCGAGGTGATCGGCGTGAATTCCGCCATCTATGCGCCCAGCGGCACGTCGGATGGGGTGGGCTTCGCCATTCCCTCGGCCATGGCCGAGCCGGTGGCGGAGGAGCTGGCCCATAGCGGCTACATGACCCGCGGCTGGCTGGGACTGGCGACCGAGGACGTGACGCCCCAGGTACAGGCGTCGCTGCATCTGCCCGGCACCGATGGCGCGCTGATCGGCTCGGTCTCGCCCGGCGGCCCGTCGGACGGCACGCTGCGCAATGGCGATGTGGTGACCGCCCTGGCCGGGGTGAACGTGGCGAATCCGCGCGAGTTGCAGATCCGCACCGCGGAGATCCCGGCGGGACAGACGGTGAGCGTGCAATACTGGCGTGACGGCTCGGCGGCACAGGCCAAGCTGACCATCGCCGCCCCGCCCGCGGCGCTGGATGAGACCGTGGCCCAGCCCACGCCGGGCCCCATTGCGCTGCAAGGGTTGGGCCTCAGCGTGGCCGCCAAGCCGGCCGAGAACGGGGTAGGCGTGCTGGCCGCCACGGGTCCTGCGGCCACGGCGGGCATGGTGCCGGGCGATGTCATCGAGCAGGTGAACGGCCAAGCCGTGGCCTCGGCGGCGGAATTGCAGGAGCGGCTGAAGGCGCTGGCCGGACAGCCGCCCGTGTTCCTGGTCAGCGGCAATGCGGCGGACGGCACCAATCCCGGCCCGCGCTGGGTGCCGGTGCAACCTGCCAGCTGATTAGAGGCTGCTTCAGGTCGCTCTTTACTGCGGCAGCCAGACGAAGTTGGTGATCGCCTTTGCCAGGGCGATGTCCTTCGCCGTGACGCCTCCGGCGCTATGGGTGGAGAGGGTGATGTGCACCCGGTTGAAGCTGTTGGACCAGTCGGGGTGATGGTCTGCCTTCTCCGCCAGCAGCGCGACATGCGCCATGAACGAGAAAGCTTCCGCGAAGGTTTTGAAGGTGAAGGTCTGGTGAATGGATTTCTGATCCGCCGCCAGCACCCATTTGCCGGGCAGGGGGGTGAGGGCGGATTTGTCGAGCAGCGTTGGCATGGCGTTTCTCCTTTATGAGGAGATAGGCAGCCGCGCCCGGCTTGCAAACCTACCCCAAACACCACGCCAGGATCGCCTTCTGCGCGTGCAGCCGGTTTTCCGCCTCGTCGAACACCACGGAGGCCGGGCCGTCGATCACCTCCGCCGCCACTTCCTCGCCGCGATGCGCCGGCAGGCAGTGCTGGAAGATGGCGTTGGGTGCTGCCAGCGCCATCAGCTCCTTGGTCACCTGATAGGGCGCGAAGGCGGCCTCGCGCGCGGCAGCCTGATCCGGGCTGTCGGACATCGAGAGCCAGGTATCGGTGACGACGCAGGCCGCGCCCTCCACCGCCGTTTCCGGGTCGATGCTCACTTCCACATCGGCGCCTTCGGCCTTGGCCCATTCCAGCACCTCTGCGCGCGGCCAGTATCCGGCGGGGCAGGCGAGGTGGAGGGTGAAGTTGAACCGCGCCGCGGCCTCGATGAGCGAGGCGGCGACATTATTGCCATCGCCCACCCAGGCGATCTTCTGCCCCGCCACCGGGCCGCGATGTTCCTCGAAGGTGAGGATGTCGGCCATGATCTGGCAGGGGTGGGAGAGGTCGGTGAGGCCATTGATCACCGGCACGGAGGCGTGGCGCGCCAGCTCGTGCAGCTTGGCGGCGCTGTCGGTGCGCAGCATGATGCCGTCGGTGAAGCGCGAGAGCACCTGTGCCGTGTCGGCGATGGTCTCGCCGCGGCCAAGCTGCATGTCCCGCGACGAAAGCACGATGGCCTCACCGCCCAGCTCGCGGGTTGCCACCTCGAAGGAGACGCGCGTGCGGGTGGAGGGTTTCTCGAAGATCATCGTCAGCGTTTTGCCGGTGAGCGGCTTCTTGGCCGTCCGGCGGGCGCGCTTGAACTGCACGGCGGAGTCCAGCAGCGCGCGCAGCTCGGCGGTGGAGAAATCCCGCAGGTTCAGGAAATGCCGGGGGGAACCGGCCCGTAAATCGATCGCAGCGCTCATTTTGCCGCAGCCTCCGTCTTTGCCGCCATTTGCACGGCCACCTCGCCGAGCAGTGCCAAAGCCTCGTCGCATTCCGCCTTGCCGATGATCAGCGGCGGCGCCAGACGCAGCACGTTATCCCCGGCGGCGACGGTGAGCAGCCCATGCGCCAGCGCGGCGTTCTGCACATCGCCATTGGGCGGGGTGCATTTCAGCCCGAGCAGCAGCCCCGCGCCGCGCACCCCGGTGAACACATCGCTGTGCGCCACGACCAGCGCTTCCAGCCCGGCGCGGAGGTAAGCGGAAGTTTCCTGCACCTGGTCCAGGAAGCCGTCGGCCAGGATGACATCCAGCACCGCATTGCCCGCGGCGCAGGCCAGCGGCCCGCCGCCGAAGGTGGTGCCATGGCTGCCCGGCACCAGCGCCTTGGCCACCTTCTCCTTGGCCAGCACCGCCGCCATGGGGAAGCCGCCGCCAATGCCCTTGGCCAGGGAGATGATATCTGGCGTCACCACGGCCCATTCATGGGCGAAGAGCTTGCCGCTGCGGCCCATGCCGGACTGCACCTCGTCGAAGCCGAGCAGGATGCCGGTTTCGTCGCACAGTGCCCGCAGGTCGCGCAGGAATTGCAGATCCGCCGGGCGCACGCCGCCCTCGCCCTGCACGGGCTCGATCAGCACGCCCGCCGTTTCCGGCCCGATGGCGGCGCGCACGGCCTCGATGTCGTTGAAGGCGACATGGTCGAAGCCCTCGACCGGCCTGCCGAACCCGGCCAGGTATTTCGGGTTGCCGGTGGCCGAGATCATCGCCAGGGTGCGGCCATGGAACGCGCCCTCGAAGCAGATGACGCGCGTGCGCTCCGGGTGCCCGGCATCGGCGTGCGTCTTGCGCATGGCCTTCACCAGCCCCTCATTCGCCTCGGCGCCCGAATTGCAGAAGAACACGGAGTCCGCGAAGCTCGCCTCGACAAACCGCGCCGCCAGACGCTCCGCCTGAGGCACGCGGTAGAGGTTGGAGACATGGATCACCTTGGCCGCCTGCTCGGCGATGGCCTTCACCAGATGCGGATGCCCGTGCCCGAGCGAGGATGTCGCGATGCCCGCGCCGAAATCCAGGTATCGGCGCCCCGCCTCGTCGAACAGATAGGCCCCGTGGCCATGGTCGAAGGAGATATCGGCCCGATTGTAATTGGGCATTAGCGCGGAAATCATGGATGTGCTTTCAAGGCGTCGGAAAGCCCGGAATAAAGCGCATATGGCCGAAAAAAGTCAATTCCAGCACCGCGTTAAACTCAGCCTGCTGGTGCTGTTCTGTACCCTGCCGTCATTATTCGAGGGCTATGCCATTCTCTGGGGCCAGCGCCAGGGGCTGGTGGGCAAGGCCCTGCGCGATGGGCTGGATTTCTGGGCCGGCGGGTTTCTGCTGCTGCACCAGCAGTTGCCGGTGCTGTTCGACCACACCGCCTACCAGGCGTTCCTGGAAGGGCTGTACGGCAAGCTCCCCTACCATCTGTGGAGCTACCCGCCGACCTACGGGCTCATTGCCGCCGCTTTCGCTTGGCTCTCGCCCTGGGCCGACGTGCTGACCTTCGATGCCGTGACCATGGCGCTGCTGGCCGCTGTGCTGCGCCTCGCCGGCAAGAGCTGGTGGTTCGTGGCGGCCATGCTGCTGGCCCCGGCCGCGCTGGAGAGCGCGATGGAGCACCAGAACGCCGCGCTGATGACGGCGCTGCTCGGCGGCGGGCTGTTGCTGCTGGGGAACCGCCCGCGCGTCTCCGGCGTGCTCATCGGGCTGGCGACAATCAAGCCGCAGCTTGGGCTGGTGCTGCCGCTATACCTGCTCCGGCGCGCGCCCATCGCCTTCATGTACGCGGCGCTGGCGGCGGCGGTGCTGGCGGCAGCTTCGCTCTGGGCCTTCGGGCAGGCCGCTTGGGCCGGGTTCATCAACTTCACCAGCCCGGTGATGAGCAGCGTCCTGCTGACCGGCCAGCCGCCGGAATTCGCGGGCGGGCTGATCAGCGTGTTCGCCATGGCCAAGCCGTTCGTCGGCGTGCATGGGGCGCTGCTGGCGCAGGGGGCGGTGAGCGTGGCGGCGGTGCTGGCCGGGCTGAAGACACGCTCGGCCCCGGCGCTGCTCATCCTCTCGGCGCTCGCCAGCCCGTATCTGCACGACTACGACCTGCTGGGCGCGGCGTTGGCCACCGCGCTGCTGGTGGAGGAGCGGCTGCAAACCGGCTTCGCCCCTGGCGAGCCCGTGCTGTATTTCCTGGCCTGGTTCGGCCCCGGCCTGCTGCCCTGGGCGGCGCAATACGCGCATCTCGCCCCGGTGGTGTTGCTCCTGCTCTTGGCAAGCGCGTGGCGCCGTGGTGCTGTGGCGCCATGCGACTCCTTACCGGCTCAGCCCGGCTCGCCGGCGTTATCGGCTGGCCGGTCGCCCACTCCCGTTCCCCCCGGATCCACAGCACCTGGTTGAACCGCCACGGCATCGACGGCGCCTATGTGCCGCTGCCTGTGGCGCCCGAGAACTTCACCAATGTCGTGCGCGCCTTGGCCCAGGCCGGGTTCGCCGGGGCGAATGTGACGATCCCGCACAAGGAAGCAGCGTTCGCCGTGTGCGACAAGGTGGACGAAACCGCCCACCGTGCAGGGGCGGTGAACACGCTGGTCTTCACGCCCCAGGGCATCGAGGGCCGCAATACCGACGGCTATGGTTTCGTCGCCAATCTGCGCGCGCACGGGGTGAACCCGGCGGCGGGACCGGTGCTGATCCTGGGGGCTGGGGGCGCGGCGCGGGCCATTGCCGCCGCCTTGCAGGATGAAGGCGCGGCGGTGACGATCTGCAACCGCAGCCCGGAGCGGGCAGAGACCTTGGCCGCCGCCTTGCCGCCAGCGCGGGTGCTGCCCTGGGAACAGCGCGCGGCGGCGCTGGGGGATTACGCGCTGCTGGTGAACACTACCTCGCTCGGCATGGTGCATAACCCGCCGCTGAAGATGCCGCTGGAGAAAGCCGCACCCGGCTTGGCGGTGGCCGATATCGTCTACGCGCCACTGCAAACCGCGCTGCTGGCCGAGGCCGAGGCGCGCGGGGTGAAGGCGGTGGAGGGGCTGGGGATGTTGCTGCACCAGGCCGTGCCTGGCTTCGCCGCCTGGTTCGGCGTGATGCCCCAGGTGGATGAGGAATTGTACCGGATCGTCGCCGCATGATCGTGCTCGGCCTCACCGGCGGCATCGGCATGGGCAAATCCACCGTCGCCGCCATGTTCGCCGCGCGCGATATCCCCGCCTTCAACGCCGATGACGCGGTGCATGCGTTGCAGGCCCCGAATGGCGCCGCGATTCCGGCCATCGCCGAGGCTTTCCCCGGCACGGTGCGTGATGGCGTGCTGGACCGCGCTAAGCTGCGCGCCCAGGCGCTGGCCGACAATGCGGCGATGAAGCGGCTGGAGGGCATCATGCACCCGCTGGTGCGGCAGATGCAGGCGGCGTTCATGGCCGAGGCGGTACAGGCCGGGGGGCGCGCCGTGTTGCTCGACATCCCGCTGCTGTTCGAGACCGGCGGCGAGGGGCGGGTGGACAAGATCATCACCGTCTCCTGCCCGCGCGACGTGCAGATTGCCCGCGTGCTGCACCGCCATTTGCCGCTGGCGGATATCGAGGCGATCATCGCCCGGCAGACCCCGGATGAAGAGAAGCGCCGCCGGGCGGATTACGTCGTCTATACCAGCGGCCCGCTGGAGGAAACGCGGGCGCAGGTTGCGCGCATCATCGAGGAGTTGGGGCTATGAGCCGGTCTGTCCTGTTCGATACGGAAACCACGGGGTTCGAGCCGCTCACCGGCGACCGCGTGATCGAGATCGCCGCCATTGAGCTGATCAACGATCTGCCGACCGAGAAGCAGTTTTACGCGCTGCTCGACCCGGAGCGGGACATCCCCTCCGACAGCACGCGCGTGCACGGCATCACCAACGCGCATGTCGAGGGCAAACCGAAATTCGCCGATGTGGCGGACCAGATGCTGGAATTCTTTGGCGATTCTCCGCTCGTTGCGCATAACGCGCCGTTCGACTTCGCCTTCATCAGCGCGGAGCTGGAGCGCATCGGGCGCAAGAAGCTGGACAAGGCGCTGATGATCGACACGCTGGTGCTGGCCAAGCAGCGCTTCCCCGGCATGCCGAACAGCCTGGACGCGCTGTGCCGCCGCTTCGAGATCGACCTCTCCGCCCGTACCACCCATAACGCGCTGCTGGACTGCAAGCTGCTGGCGGAAGTGTACGTGGAGCTCACCGGCGGGCGCCAGCGCGGCCTGGTGCTGGAGACGGAGCAGGGCCTCGCCTTCGCGCAATACGACGCGCCGGAGACCCGCACCCCGCGCCTGGTGGTGGTGAGCGAGGAGCAGCTTGCCGCGCATGCGGAATTCATTGGCAAGCTGAAGGAGCCGGTCTGGCTCAAGGAGTAGCCGGTATCGCATTTGCGCCGGCTTTTTAAAATGCTAGGAAATGCGGCGAAATTCCCTTAGCCTTCGCGTTGCGGCCAGCTGGCTTGCCTGCGCCGCGTCCGCGTAGCGCGGCATAACAAAAAGGGAAAACGCCATGGCCAACCATGTTTACAAGAAGATCGAGATTGTCGGTTCATCGCCCGTCAGTGTGGATGAGGCCATCAAAACCGCTGTCGAGCGCTCAAGCAAAAGCATCCGGAATCTCCGCTGGTTCGAGGTAACGAATGTCCGGGGCGAG
>NZ_JBKQJR010000168.1:0-3320 GCF_052326845.1 Acidocella sp.
ACGGGCGCTGCGCCGTTGGCCAACGGCTGATTGCAAAGGTGCCGCATGGCCACTGGAAAACGCTGACCTTCGTAGCGGGGCTGCGATGTGACGTTTCCCTCCGGTGGCGACCGTCTTGCGGGATTGGGGTTGGACGTGATGCTTCACAGTTAAGCTGAGCTTACGAGTGGAGTTAGCCTACATAGCATGACACAAGTCACAATTTTGACCGGCCGGGATCATCGCCGCAATTGGAGTTTGGAAGACCGGGCCGGATATTGACGGCGGCTTGTGCACCAGGCGCCGTGATTTCTGAGATTGCTCGTCAATTCGATATCGCCAGCAGCATGATTTATAAATGGCGGCGCCAGGCGGTGGCGGCCAATCATGCATTGGCATTTGTTCCAGCGGTCGTGGCTGACGCCGAATCTCCTGCTGCTGTCGAGCAGGTCGCGCCGCCGCCGGTGCCAGTGGCGATTACGGTGGAATTTTCAGCCGGGGTCCGTGTGGTTATCGACGCGACAGCGCCGACCGCTTTGGTCACAGCGACGCTGCTGGCACTGCAATGATTCCGGTCCCAACGGGGGTCAGGATCTGGATTGCCACCGGCCACACTGACATGCGCCGAGGCGTGCGCGGGCTAGCGCTGCAGGTGCAGCAGGGGCTTGGCCGCGATCCGTTCGCCGGCGATGTTTTCGTATTCCGCGGGCGGCAGGGTTCGCTGATCAAGGCGATTTGACATGACGGTCTCGGTCTGTCGTTGTATGCTAAGCGGCTGGACCGCGGAAAATTTGTTTGGCCACAGACGGTGGACGGCGTGGTATCACTCACCGCGGCGCAGATGAGCTATCTCCTGGAAGCGATCGATTGGCGCAATCCACAGCATACATGGCGCCCGCAATCGGCCGGATAAATGCTGGTGGCTCGACAAAAACTCCTAGCCAACTCCTTCCACTTTGTGATTCTATCGCGGTCATGGATATCGATCTATCCGCGCTTCCGGATGATGTCGCCGCGCTAAAGGCGGTGGTGATCGCGGCCTGCGCCAAAGCCGACGCGGTAGCGGCTGAACTGGCCAATGAGCAGGCCAGGCGTGCTGACGATGCCGCACTCATCGCCCATATGAAGCTGCAGATCGAGAAGCTCAAGCGCGATAAATTCGGCCCCAGGTCCGAGCGTGCCTCACGCCTGCTCGACCAGATGGCATTCGCGCTCGAAGAGCTGGAAGGCACGGCGACCGAGGATGAGTTGGCGGGGAGATGGCCGCTGCCAAAACCACGAATGTCACGGGGTTCCAGCGCAACCGGCCGGCCCGCAAGCCGTTCCCCGAGCATCTGCCGCGGGAGCGCGTTGTGGTGCCTGGCCCCACCGCCTGCACCTGCTGCGGCGGTGAGCGGTTGGCCAAGCTGGGTGAAGCCGTCACCGAGACACTGGAGACCATTCCCCGGAGCTGGAAAGTGATCCAGCACGTGCGGGAAAAATTCACCTGCCGCGATTGCGAGAAAATTTCTCAGGCGCCGGCACCCTTCCACGTCATCCGCCGCGGCTGGGCGGGGCCGAGCTTTTTGGCCATGCTGGTGTTCGAGAAATTCGGCCAGCACCAGCCGCTCAACTGCCAGGCCGAGCGCTATGCCCGCGAGGGTGTGCCACTCAGCCTCTCAACGCTCGCCGACCAGGTGGGCGCGTGCTGCGTGGTGCTGGACCCGATCGTTGATCTGCTGGTCGCGCATGTTTTTGCGGGCGAGCGCGTGTATGGCGATGATACCACCGTGCCGGTGCTGGCCAAAGGCCAGACCGATATCGCCCGCTCCTGGGTTTACGTGCGTGATGACCGCCCCTTCGGCGGTTTGGCGCCACCGGCGGCGGTGTTCTATTATTCCCGCGACCGCCGCGGCGAACATCCGCAAGCTCACCTGGCCAGATATTCCGGTATTTTGCAGGCTGACGCCTTTGGCGGATACAATAAGCTCTACGAACCGGACCGAATGCCGGGGCCAATTACCGAAGCGGCGTGTTGGGCGCATTCCCGGCGAAAATTCTTCGAACTCGCTGATCTGGCAAAAATCGCCAAACGCAAGGCACAGGGTGGCAAGCCCGCTTTTGCCTCGCCGATGGCGCTGGAAGCGGTGCGCCGTATCGACGCGCTGTTCGATATCGAGCGCGAGATCAATGGCAAGTCTGCCACCGAGCGCCTTGCCGTACGGCAGCAATCGAGTGCGCCGCTGGTCGCGGAACTAGCCGATTGGATGGCGGCCGCGCGGGCCCGGCTCTCGCCCCACGATGATGCCGGCAAGGCCATAAACTACATGCTCAACCGCTGGCCAGCGTTTACCCGGTTCCTCGATGATGGCCGGATCTGCCTGACCAATAACGCGGCCGAGCGCGCGCTTCGTGGGATTGCCCTTGGCCGCAAGGCACGGCTGTTCGCTGGCTCTAACCGCGGCGGGCAAAGGGCGGCGAAGATGTATAGCCTCATCGTCACCGCAAAAATGAACGATATCGATTCTCAGGCATGGCTCGCCGATGTCCTCGCCCGTATCGCCGACCATCCGGCGCAGCGGCTCGAAGAACTGCTGCCCTGGAACTGGAAAGCACAGCCTGTCAAAATGGCGGCATGACCGTCGCCACCATCGCGCGCCTCGAAATCACCCTCGACGATGTCGAGCCTGCCGTACAGCGCCGGGTCGAGGTGCCGCTCAAAATCCGGCTTGACCGCCTGCACTTGGTCTTCCAGGCGGCAATCGGCTGGAGCAACTCGCACTTGTATGAAATCCGTGCCGGCGGGGTGGGTTGGGGCATGGTCGATCCAGATTGGGGCGACGGCCCGATGGATGCCTCCAAATCCCGGCTGCTCGATGTGCTTGAGGATATGGGCGTGAAGACGCTGAAATATCTCTACGACTTCGGCGACGGTTGGGAGCACACCGTGAAGATCGAGCGCATTGCAGATGCGCTTCCAGGACTCTCTTATCCCGTATTAATCGATGCCAAGGGCAGATGCCCCCCTGAAGATGTCGGCGGTCCGCCTGGTTACGACGAATTGCTCAATATATTGGCCAGCCCGAAACACAAACGACATGCCGAAATAATCGAATGGCTCGGCGCAACCTTCGACGCCCGAGATGCCGGAACACAAAACCTCGCGGATGCTGTCGATGCGCTCGCGCGAAAATGGTCCCGCAAGCCAAAAGACACGTCCAAGATCAAACCCAAAATACCGAACTGAACCAATCAGGACCCGCGGCGCTCACCGCAGGCTCTGATGTCCGTTTTTAAGGGTACTGGCACAATAAAACAGCCGCGATCCGCAGCGCCCAAGAAATTCGATGCGCAGGGGAGGA
>NZ_JBKQJR010000169.1:0-26809 GCF_052326845.1 Acidocella sp.
GCTCACCGGCACCGGATCGCAGCGGCTTTATGTCATCGCCAAGATCCCGTTCTGGACCAAGCGGGCCGAGGGCCTGCCCCTGGGCGACGCCTATGTGGCGGCCACCGTGCCGCCGGATGCCAGCGACGACGACCATGGGCTGATCGCCCTGCAATTCACCCCCGACACCTCCCGCGCGCGCATGATGGCGCTGGTGAGGGATGCCGGGTTCGAGCCCGGCGCGCTCTGGGTCCGGCGCCTACCCGGCGATACGCGCCTGCACGCGCTCGTCGAGGTAGTTGGGCTGGTGGAGGATACCGACCCGCGCCTGAGCGCCATCGCCGGGCTGGACGCGCCGCCGGTGGTAATCGGCGGCTTCGCCGTGCCGCTGGGAGAGAGCGCATGAACAAGCCCGCCGCGCGCCCGGAAGTTTTTTCCGTCGCCCCCTATGTCGGCGGCGAATCGAAGCTGCCGGGTGTGGAGACGCCGCTGAAGCTCTCCTCCAACGAGGGCGCCTTCGGTCCCCCGCCCGGCGCGATCAAGGCCATGGCCGAGGCGGCGGCGAACATGCACCGCTACCCGGACGGCTCATCCGCCGCGCTGCGCCACGAGATCGGCGCGAAATTCGGGCTCGACCCGGCGCGGATCGTCTGCGGCAACGGCTCCGACGAACTGCTCACTTTGCTCATCCAGTCCTATGGCGGGCCGGGCACCGAGCTGATCATGAGCGAGCACGGCTTCTCGATCTACGAGATCGCGGGCAAGCTCGCCGGTTGCGCGGTGAAGAAGGCCCCCGAGACCAACCTAACCACCGATGTGGACGCCATGTTGGCGCTCGTCACCCCGGCGACGCGGATGGTCTTCCTCGCCAACCCCAACAACCCCACCGGCACGTTGCTGCCGCAGAGCGAGATGCTGCGCCTGCGCGAGAGCCTGCCCGGCGATGTATTGCTGGTGATCGACGCCGCGTACTCCGAATATGTCGACCGGCCGGATTACGACGCTGGCGCGGCCCTGGTGGATGCCGGGGAGAACACGGTGATGACCCGCACCTTCTCCAAGATTTTCGGCATGGGCGGGGCGCGGCTCGGCTGGGCCTATGCGCCGCACGCCATTGCCGATGTGCTGAACCGCGTGCGCCCCCCCTTCCCCGTGAACAATTTCGCCGCCGCCGCCGGCATCGCCGCGCTGCGTGAGCCGGGCTGGCTGGAGCGGAGCCGCGCGCACAACACCCAGGCCAAGCGCCGCCTCGCCGAACGGCTGGCCCAGAGCGGCCTGACCGTGCATCCCTCGGAAGCGAATTTCCTGCTCGCCGATTTTGGCACCGAGGACCGGGCCATCGCCGCGGATGAACATCTGCGTTCCCGCGGCATCATCGTGCGCCGGGTAAGATCCTACGGCCTGCCGCAATGCCTGCGCATCACCATCGGCACGGACGAGGAATGCAACCGCGTTGCCGAGGCGCTGACGGAATTCTCCCGTGGCTGAGCCGCTGTTCCACCGCCTGGCGCTTATCGGCATCGGCCATATCGGCAGCTCCATCGCGCGCGCGCTCAAGCTCGCCCCCGGCACGGTGGAGCGGCTGGTCATCTCGGACACCAGCCCGGCGCATCTCAAGCGGGCGGAAGAGCTGGGACTGGGCGATGAGTATTTCGCCGACCCAGCCGAGGCGGTGCAGGGCGCGGATGGCGTCATCCTGTGCACGCCGGTCGGCAGTTTCGCCGCCATCTCCCAGACCATCGCGCCACATCTGGCCCCGGACTGCATCCTCTCCGATGTCGGCTCCACCAAGCAATCGGTGATCCGCGATGTCGGCCCGCATGTGCCGCAGGGCGTGAGCTTCGTGCCCGCGCACCCGCTGGCGGGCACCGAGTTCTCCGGCCCGGATGCTGGCCTCGCGGACCTGTTCAAGGGCCGTTGGTGCCTACTCACCCCGCCCGAAGGCGCCGATGAAGACGCTGTGAAGAAGATCGAGGCGCTATGGACAGCGCTCGGCGCGCGCACCGCGCGGATGACCGCCGCGCACCATGACCGCGTGATCGCCATCGTCAGCCATCTGCCGCATCTCATCGCCTTCACCATCTGCGGCACCGCCGACGACCTGGCCGATGAGACACGCGAGGAGGTGCTGCAATTCGCCGCCTCGGGTTTCCGCGACTTCACGCGCATCGCCGCCTCCGACCCGGTGATGTGGCGCGACATTTTTATCAATAACAAGGACGCTCTCCTCGAAATGTTTGCCCGATTTTCCGAGGATGCGCAGAGCATGGCGCGCGCGGTGCGCTGGAACGATACCGGCTATATCGAGGACCGGATCAACCGCAGCCGGAAGATCCGCAAGAGCCTGATCGACATCAAACAGGCATGAGGAGCGGGACGATGCAGAGCACGGCGGTCATCATCGCGGCGGGGCTCGGCACCCGCATGAAATCGGCGCTGCCCAAGGCGGCGCACAAGATCGCGGGGCGGGAGATGCTGGCGCATATCATCCGCGCTGCTGAGCAGGTGTTCGAGCGCATCGTCGTCGTCATCGGGCCGGACATGCCGGCGCTGGAAAAGATCGCCACCCCGCACGAGGTGGTGGTGCAGCACGAGCGCCTGGGCACGGCGCACGCCTCAAGGCAGGCCGAGCAGAGCTTCGGCGAGGGCCCGGTGGCGGTGTTCTATGCCGACAACCCGCTGGTCTCGGTGGAGACCATGCGCGCCTTGCTGGCACGGCTGAACCAGGGCGATGCCGGGCTGGTGCTGCTGGGCATGACCCCGCCCGACCCGGGCAAGTATGGCCGCCTCGTGCTTGAGGACGGCTACGTGGCGCGCATCGTGGAATACGCCGACGCGAACGAGGATGAACGCGCCATCCGCCTCTGCAATGCAGGCGGGATGATCGCGCGCGGGACCGACATGCGCGACTGGCTGGCCGCGGTGGGTAACGCCAACGCCAAGGGCGAATACTACCTTACCGACATCGTCGCCATCGCCCGTGGCCAGGGGGTGAACGTGGCGGCGTTAGATGCACCCTATGAGGAATGCATGGGCGTGAACTCCCGCGCCGAGCTGGCCCAGGCGGAGGCCGTGTTCCAGGCCCGCGCGCGCACGGCCGCCATGGCCGCCGGGGTGGGCATGCAGGCGCCGGAGACCGTTTTCCTGGCCTCCGATACCGTGCTGGGCGAGGATGTGCTGATCGGCCCGCATGTGATGTTCGGCCCCGGCGTGGTCGTGGAATCGGGCGTGGAGATCAAGGCGTTCTCGCATCTGGAAGGCTGCGTGGTGCGCGCGGGCGCGATCATCGGCCCCTATGCGCGTCTGCGCCCCGGCGCGGATGTGGGCGAAGGCGCGCATGTCGGCAATTTCGTCGAGCTCAAGGCGGCGACGCTGGGCAAGGGCGCGAAGGCCAACCATCTTACCTATATCGGCGATGCCGAGATCGGCGCAGGCAGCAATATCGGCGCCGGTACCATCACCTGCAATTACGACGGCAAGCACAAGCACCGCACGGTGATCGGCGAGAAAGCCTTCATCGGCTCCAACACCGCGCTGGTGGCGCCGGTGCGGGTGGGTAATGGCGCGCTGGTGGGGGCGGGTTCGGTGATTACGGATGACGTGCCGGATGGCGCGGTGGCTATCGCCCGTGGCCGGCAGGTGAACAAGCCGCGGTAAAAGACCGCCCCAAGGCCGGGGCGGCGGCGCTACATGCCGATGAGCTTGAACAACCCGGCGCTGGCCGGGATCAGGTCGACGATGGAACGATGCTCGAGCAGGACCAGCCCGAACAGGAACAGCACCACCAGCATGCCCAGGAATACCGGGCTGGTCACGGGCAACCTGGGCGGCGGCGGCGGCTCGGGTTCGACCTCGATCGCCTTGTTGCGGGCGGCAATGACGAGGTCATAAAAACCGTCACGCTCGTCGGCAGTGGTGCCAGGGTAGACGCCCAGCACCTTGTCCTCGACATGTTCACCGTCTGCTGCCTGCTCGGGCGCGGACTCGGTATGCGCCGGGCGCTCAAACTCGGTCGGGGCTTGGTGCTCCGTGGCATGGCCGAAACGCTGCTCGGGGCTTAGCAGGAACTGGTTTACCGGCTCCGCAGGCGGCGCGGCTTCCTCGCTCCGGTCAACCGGCCAGGGCGCCGGCGCTTCAGCCGGGGCGGGAGGCGTCATCCCCGTCCATTCAACGGCGGGTTCACCGGGGCCGGCCCTCCACTGATGCCCGCACTGGACACAGCGCAGCTTGCGCGGGCGCCCGCCGAACACGGCGTCGGGCACCTCGTAGGAGGTCGAACAGTTAGGGCAGATAATCTGCATGTCAGCAATAGACATGACAGTTTTGCCCGAATCGCGCAACAACGCCGGGCTGAACCTTGAAAATATTACCCAAACGTCACGCCAATCTCTTGCCCGGACACGCCCGGTCGCGGCAGAAACGGAACACCAGGGTGTGATCGGTTCAAGTTGAGCCGGTCCGGCTCTAGCGCGGGCATTGCGGGCAGATGGTCAAATTCGAGGATGTATGGCTGAAATACCGGCATCCGGCGCGCCAGAGCGATGCCGCGGCCGAGGCGCTGCGCGGCATCAGCTTCGACATCCCCGAAGGCGGATTCCGCTGGCTCACCGGCCCCTCCGGCGCGGGCAAGACCAGCCTGCTCAAGCTCATCTATCTGGCCGAGCACCCAGCCAAGGGGCGAATTGAAATCCTCGGCACCGAGGCGGCGAAGATCTCCCGTCGCGATGCCGCCCTGCTGCGCCGGCGCATCGGCGTGGTGTACCAGGATTTCCGGCTGCTGCCGCAGCTCTCCGCGTATGACAATGTAGCCCTGCCGATGCGCCTCGCCCGGCGCAACGAGACACAGATCCACGCCGATGTCACCGAGATCCTGCGCTGGGTGGGGCTGGAGAACCGGCTGCACGCCCGGCCCGACGAACTCTCCGGCGGCGAGCAGCAGCGCATCGCCACCGCCCGCGCCGTGGTTGCCCGTCCCAAGTTGCTGGTGGCGGACGAGCCGACCGGCAATTTGGACGACGAACAGGCGGACCGGCTGATGCATCTCATCACCGCGCTCAACAAGCTCGGCACCACGGTGGTGGTGGCCACGCACAACATGGAGTTGGTGGAGCGCTACCCGGCGCCACGGCTCACCATCGAGCATGGCAGGCTGACCCATGCGGCCTGACCCCCGCCGCCGCGCGGATTATCTCGGCCTGCGCGAGGCGCTGGGCGACAGGCTGCTGCCGGTGCTGGTGGCGGCGATGAGCTTCCTCGCCGCCCTGGCCATGGCCGGGGCGCTGGCCAGCGCCACCCTCGCCGCGCACTGGCAGGGCGATGCCGCGACGGAGCTGACCATCCAGGTGCCGCAGCCGCAGGCGCCGGACGCCGCCAACAACGGCCCGCGCCTGGATGCCGTGCTGAATGCGCTGAAGGCCACGCCCGAAGTGGCCGACCCGCAGGTGATGAGCGCCCAGAGCGTAAGCGCGCTGATCTCCCCCTGGCTCGGCGTAGATCCGGCGCAGATCGGCCTGCCCCTGCCCGCGGTGATCTCGGCGCGCTGGACCGGCGCCAACCCGCCGGATGCGCTCGGCCCGGCATTGGCCCAGCTCAGCCCCGGCACGCTGGTGCAGACCGGCGCACTCTGGGCCGGGCGCGTGGCGGCGCTTACCACCAGCCTGCAGGCCTGCGCCGCCGCCATTCTCGTCATCGTGGCGCTGGTGGCGGCCGCCGTGGTTGCCGTGGCCACGCGCTCGGGGCTCGCGCAACGGCGCGAGACCATTACCCTGGTGCACGGGCTGGGCGCGCTGGATGGCGACATCGCCGGGCGCTTCGCCGCGCGGATCACGCTGCTCACCTTCGCCGGATCTGCCGCCGGGGCGGTGCTGGCGCTGCCCGTGCTCGCCTGGCTGGCGGCGCTGGCAGCACCCTTCGCCGGCCCCGCGCAGATCGGCGATGTCTACAACCTGCCGCCAGCACTCATGTTCGCCCTGCCGGGACTGCCGGCCGCCGCCGCCGCCATCGGCTGGGGCACCGCCCAACTGACCGTGCGCGGCTGGCTGCGGAACCTGTCCTGATGCCGCGCCGCCGCCACCGCCGCAGGCGCTTCTCCCTTCTGCGTCTGCTGGCCCAGGCGGTGCTGGGCTTGGCCGGGCTGTGGCTGGCCGGTTTCGTCATGTTCCTCGTCGCCGTGTTCACCGCCGAGCCGCCCAACCCCCTCCCGCCAGCGGATGGCATCGTGGCCCTCACCGGCGGCGATAACCGGATCAGCGCAGCACTCGCGCTGCTGGCCGAACACCAGGCGCCGCTGCTGCTGATCTCCGGCGCCGGGCGCGGCACCTATCTCGGCGATTTCACCGCCGACGACGCCGCCGCGATCACCCGCTACGCCAGCGCCATCACCCTGGGCCACATGGCCGGCACCACCCACGGCAACGCGCTGGAAGCCGCCGCCTGGGCCCGGGCGCATGGCATGCGCTCGCTGATCATCGTCACGGCCGACTACCACATGCCGCGCGCCATGCAGGAAATCAGCCATGAACTGCCTGATGTAACGCTGATCCCCGACCCGGTGCGCCCGCCCGCCATGCGCAAGATGGTCAGCCTGCAGACCCTGAGGTTGCTTGCCGGGGAGTATACGAAGTACCTGACGGTGCGCGTCGGGCTCGGCAGGCTCGCCGCGGGACTGCTCAACACGGAATCCTGACCTAAAAACATGCGTTTCATCCGTTTCGCCGCCTTCCAGGCCATCATGATCGGCAGTGGCACCATGCTCAGCCTGTGGGCCGCCTGCATCGGGCAATTCCTGCCCGGGGGCATCGTCCGCGTGGCGCGGTTCTGGGGGCGGGTCTGCCTCTGGGGCCTGCGCGTGTGCTGCGGCATCACGGTCAAGGCCGAGGGGCTGGAACATTTGCCCAAGGGTGGCGCGCTGATCGCGGCGCAGCACCAATCGGCGCTGGACATCCTCATCTGGCTGACATTGCTGCCCCGTCCGGCCTTCGCCTTCAAGAAGGAACTCAAGCGAATCCCCGTCTTCGGCTGGCTGCTGGAACCGGCCGGGATGATCCCGGTGAATCGCAGCGGCGGCCGCGCCGCGCTGCGCGAGATGGTGACCGGGGCGAAGCATGCGGCCGAGACCGGGCATCAGGTGGTCATCTTCCCCGAGGGCACGCGCGTGGCCCCCGGCATGCGCGAGCAGCTGCGCCCCGGCATCGCCGCCGTGGCCCAGGCCGTGCCGGTGCCGCTGCTCCCCGCCGCCACGGATTCCGGCCAACGCTGGGGGCGCAACTCCTTCAGCAAGACCGCCGGCACGGTGCATGTGCGGGTTCTCCCCGCTGTGCCGCAGGGGCTGAAGCGCGAGGAACTGCTCCACCGGCTGGAGACGGTGTACTACGGCAGCTAAGCCACCGCCTCGGCCAGGAAAAACACCGCCGCGAGCAGGGCGGCATCGATCCCCAGGGCGAAGCCCAGGCCGAGATGGTTCGCCACCAGCCCGATCACCACCGGCCCGGCCAGAAACCCGGCATAGCCAAGCCCCACCACCGCAGGCACGGCATGGTGCGCCGCCATATGCGGCACGCGCGCGGCGGCGCTGAACACCAGCGGTGCGATATTGCCGGTGCCGAGCCCGACCAGCCCGAACCCCAGCACCCCCGCCCAGCCGGAGGGGATAAATATGGCCAGGGCGAAGCCGAGCACGGCCAGCGCGCAGCCCAGGCGCATCACCCAGGCCTGGCCGAGCCGTTCGGCCACGGCATCGCCCGAGAGGCGCGCCGTGGCCATCGCCACTGCGAAGGCGGCATAGCCCAGCGTGGCCGAGGCCAGCGGCATGCCGCGCGAAAAGCGCAGGAAGATGGTGCTCCAGTCCGTCGTCACGCCTTCGGTCATGAAGCAGGTGAAGCAGCACAGCCCGAGCAGCAGCGTGGCGCGGTTGGGCAGGGCGAAACGCGGGCCTGCGGCTGGCGGGTCCGCCGCCTTGCCGGCCAAGCGCGGGGCTTGCGTGAGCATGAGCAGCATCGCACAGGCGGCAAAGGCCGCGCAGCCCGCGTTGGAGGCGCCAAGCCGCAGCAGCAGGCTGCTCGCCAGCGCCACGGCCAGCGTGCCAAGGCTGTAGCAGGCGTGAAAGCCCGACATCTGCAGCCGCCCGCTCAGGCGTTCCACCACCGCGCCCTGGGCGTTGAGCGCGATATCCAGCACGCCGAACATGGCGCCATAGATGAACAGCAAGACGGTGAACAAGGCGGGCGACGGCGCCAGGGTGAGCCCGGGCAAAACCAGGCTGACGGCCAAGCCCGCCGCGGCCAGCACGGCGCGGCTGCCCCAGCGCGCCAGGGCCATGCCCGCCAGCGGGATGACCAGCACCCCGCCCAGGCCGCCGACGAACAGGATCAGCCCCAGGCTGCCGTCATCGAGGGCGAAGCGGATCTTGGTGAAGGGGATGGTGATGGCCCAGACGGAGATGCCGATTCCGGCCATGGCGAAGAACAGCCGCATCGTCCATGATCTGCCTGCCATATCCTCCGGGCTAGCGTGCGGTTCGAAGCGGCGTCAAGCCCAGACTCAAACGGTGGCCTTGAGCTTCAGCTTCTTTGCCTCCAGCCCCTGCCAGATGACCAGCACCGGCACGGCAATGACGAAATCGCGCGCACGGCGGAGCAGGGAGAGGGAGAGCGCCACATCGGGCGGCACGCCGAAGATGCCGCCAAGCGCGGTGTAGGCAGCCTCCTGAATACCGGCGCGGCCAGGGATGAAGAAGGCCAGCGCCATGATCGCGTGCAGCATGGCCTCGACGCAGATGGCATCGGCGAAGGAGAGCGGGATGCCCAGCGCATGGAAACCGATATAGGAGGCGGTGGCGGTGCCGAACCAGCAGAACAGGTGGAACATCGCCGAAAGCGCCAGACGGCCGCGCTCGCCGTACATGATGTCCAGCGCCTCCTGCAGCTTGGAGATACCCGCCGCCGCGCCCTCGCCCGTGGCCCCGGCGATCTTCAGCGCCAGGGCACGGAAGATTTTCGCCCCCGACCCGCGCTGCGCCAGGATCAGCGCCACACCCAGCACCACCGCCACGCACAGCCCGATGGCCACCGGCATGAGCAGCTCCGAGCCCGGCGCCTTGCGCGAGAGAATGGCGAGGCCGATGCCAATGAACACGAGTTGGGCCAGGAACTCGGTGGTGACGTCGCCCAGCGTGGAGGCGATGGCATCGGCGGTGGAGACGCCGTGCAGGGTGACGACGCGGGCGCCGAGCACGAAACCGCCCACCTGCGAGAAAGGCAGAAACTCGCCCGTGGCGTCACGCACCGCGCGGCCCCAGGTGCACAGCAGGTAGCTGCCCCGGTGGCGCGAGCGCAGCAGCATGCGCCAGCACAGCCCCAGCCCGGCCAAAATGCCAAGCTGGGCCAGGATATAGGCACCAAAGCCCGAGCGGCTCACCGAGGTGAGCACCCGCAGCACGTCCCCCGCGCCAAAATAGATGACCAGGGCGGTGATCACCACGATACCCGAGAGAGCAAAGCCCGCGGGCAGGAGTTTCAGTTTTTGGCTCAAGGCTTTGTTACTTTTTCGGCCTGATGAAGAGGCGCGCGAGGCGTGCCAGGGTTGGGGCGGTGACCGGACGCTTCAAGCGCGGGTCGTAGCCCGCTATACGCCGCTCGTTCTCCGCCAAGCATACATCAATCAGCTTGGCCGGGTCCATCTCACCGGCGATCGACTCCGAGCCGGTGACGGTGAAATTGGCGTCACCGTCCTCCAGCCCGTCCACGTCCTTGGCGATGCCGATGCGCTCCCAGACCAGATATCCATACACCGCCGCCACCTTCAGCTCGAAGAAGGGGCGCTTCCACCACGGCATGGTGGCGCGCTTCCAGGCGATGAAATTGGTGAAGAACAGGATATGCCGCGCCTCTTCCTGCACCACCGGCTCGAAGGTCTCGACCAGCTTTTCGGGGAAGTAGCCGGAGCGGCGGGCCATCTCAAACAGGCCGAAGGCGAAGAAACTGTCGATGCACTCGGAATAGCCGGTGACCAGGAAGCCCCATTCCGCATCGTTCGGCAGGGCGTAGTCCTCGTCAGGTTTCACCTGAATGTCATAGGCGGCGACGAGGCGGGATAGCACGTCGCGGTGGCGGCGCTCCTCACCCGCCATGTGGACCAGCGCCTCGCGGAGCGCCTTCTCCTTCACCGTCTGGGCATAGAACTCGATGCGCGCGCCGGCCTTGTTCTCCGTCTGCACCGCGATGTCCCAGATCGGCAGGGAGGTGATGCGCTCGAGCGCGTCCGGCTCCAGCTTCGGCCAGTCCAGCACCGCGGGCCTGTAAGGGTTGTAGGTCTCGTCGAGCAGGGCGGTGAACATCTTGAAATGCTCTTCGCTGCCAGGCCGGGCCGTGCCGGGCTTGGGAAAGGCCCAATATCTGGCGTTGTGATCGGCGGTCGCTACGGTGGTATCGTCCATCATAAACCTCATGGTTGCACCAAAAGCTTCAATGCGTTCTACAGACCCCAGACCGGCGCTGATATACTGGGCAAGGCGGCGGCGTTGCAAACCTGAGGGGGCTTGGATTTTGGCGCAAGGCGATCTGGTGCTGGTCACGGGGGCGACCGGCTTTGTCGGCGCGGCGGTGGCGCGGGCGCTGCAAGGGGCGGGGTTCAGGGTCCGGGTTACCGCGCGGGCGGGGTCCGACCTTCGGAACCTCAAAGGCTTGGCGGCGGAAACCGTGAAGCTCGACCTCAACGACCCGGCGGGTTTCACCCCGGCGCTGGCGGGGTGCCGGTATCTCTTCCATGTCGCGGCGGATTACCGGCTCTGGGTGCCGGACGTGGCTTCCATGCGCAAAGTGAATATCGACGGCAGCGTGGCCCTGTTGCGCGCGGCAGCTGCCGCCGGGGTGGAACGCAGCGTATACACCAGCTCCGTTGCCGCGCTGGGGCTGACCGAGGATGGCAGCCCGGCCGATGAGCGCACCAAGGTGAAGCCGGCCCACCATGTGGGCGCCTACAAGCAGAGCAAATACGATGCCGAGGCCGCCGTGCGCGCGCTCGCGGCGGCGGGGCAGGATATCGTCATCGTCAACCCCTCCACCCCTGTGGGGCCGGGGGATGTGAAGCCGACGCCGACCGGCCAGATGATCCTGGACGCGGCAAGGGGCAAGATGCCGGCCTATGTGGATACGGGGCTGAACATCGTGCATGTGGACGACGTGGCGGCGGGGCATCTGCTGGCGCTGGAGAACGGCCGCCGGGGCGAGGCTTATATTCTGGGCGGCGAGGACCTGATGCTGGGCGATCTCCTCGCCATGATCGCGCGGCTGACCGGCCGCCGCGCGCCAAAGCTGCGCCTACCGATCACCCCGCTGATGCCGCTGGCCTGGGCGATGGAGCGCATCGCCGAACGCACCGGCAAGACGCCGCTGATGACCCCGGACGTGCTGAAGATGGCGCGCAAGAAGATGTTCTTCTCCTCCGCCAAGGCGCGGGCCGAGCTGGGCTATGCCCCCCGCCCCGCCGAGGCCGCCGTGGCCGATGCGCTGGCCTGGTTCCGTGCCGAGGGCCGGATCGGTCCGGACTGATGATTTAATCCAGACCGCGAATCCGACCCTCAGTCTTAGATTAAGCGGGAGATTCACGCTCTAGATTGAGCCCGCTCTGGTTCAATCTAGAGCGATCGCACGCTAAGGATTGCTCGCATGATTGTTTTTCTCGCCTTTCTCATCTGGCTCTATCTGTTCTTCCTGCACGGGCGCTTCTGGGAATCCGGCCCCGAGCTGAAACCGGCGGTGCCGGTGGCGCACCCGGACGTGGACATCATCGTGCCCGCGCGCGACGAGGCGGAGACGATCGGGCCGGTCATCGCCTCGCTGGTCAGCCAGAATTATGCCGGGAATTTCCGTGTCATCCTGGTGGACGACAACTCCACCGACGGCACGGCGGAAAAGGCCGGGACGCATGAGCGGCTGACCATCATCACCGGCAAACCCAAGGAGCCGGGCTGGTCCGGCAAGCTCTGGGCGCTCTCCCAGGGCGTGGCGGCGAGCGCCGCGCCGGTGCTGCTGTTCTGCGACGCGGACATCACCCACGACCCGCGCCACCTCGCCACGCTGGTCTCGCGGCTGCAGGCGCCGAAGGTGGACATGGTCTCCGAGATGGTGAAGCTGAACTGCACCTCCTGGCCGGAGCGGTTCCTGATCCCGGCCTTCGTGTATTTCTTCCAGATGCTCTACCCCTTCGCGAAGGCGAACGACCCGTCCTCCCGCGTGGCCGCGGCAGCGGGCGGTACGGTGCTGATCCGGCACGAGGCGCTGGAGCGCATCGGCGGGCTGGAGAAGATAAAGGGCGCGCTGATCGACGACTGCACCCTGGCGCGCGAGGTGAAGCGCTTTGGTCCGATCTATATCGGCCATTCGGGGCTGGCGACGTCCATCCGCCCCTATCCCCATGCGCGCGATATCTGGAACATGATCGCCCGCACCGCCTTCACCCAGCTGAACTACTCCGCACTGGTACTGGTTGGCACCATCATCGGCCTCACCCTGGTCTGGCTGGTGGCACCTTACGAAATCCTGTTCGGCGGGCTGGGCTGGCGGTTCTTCCTCGGGCTCGCCACGTTCGGCCTGGCGTGTATGAGCTACCTGCCCACGCTGCACCGCTACAAGCAACCTTATTACTTCGCCCTGGCGCTGCCGGTCATCGCCCTGTTCTACATGGCCGCGACCATCGCCTCCGCCGTGAACTACTGGCGCGGCACCGGGGCGCAGTGGAAGAGCCGCGCCTATGGAGGGGAAACCAAGTGATCGCCAACGACAACACCGCGCCCCCGCGGAAACCGGCCGCCGAGGTGGAAGCCTGGTCCGGCAAGGATAAGGGGGATGAGAACTTCCCCGTCGGCTCGCTGCTCATCGCCAAGGCGCTGCGGCCGCATATCCACGCCTATTACAGCTTCGCCCGCAATGCCGACGACATCGCCGATAGCGGCACCCTCACGGCGGCGGAGAAGATCGCCCGGCTGGACGCGATGGAAACGGTGCTGACCGGCGCGCAGGCCGAGGGCAGCCCGAGCGCCACGCGGCTGCGCGCCAGCCTGGCCCAGACCGGGGTGAGCGACATCCACGCCCGCGAGCTGCTGATCGCCTTCCGCCAGGACGCAACCAAGACCCGCTACGCCAGCTGGGACGAGCTGATGCAATATTGCCGCTATTCCGCCGCACCGGTGGGCCGCTACGTGCTGGCCCTGCATGGCGAGAGCGAGGCAACCTGGCCATCATCGGATGCGCTCTGCGCCAGCTTGCAGGTGCTCAACCACATGCAGGATTGCGCGAAAGACCTGCGCGACCTGGACCGCTGCTACATCCCGCAGGACTGGCTGGCCGAGGCCGGGCTGGCCACTGATGCCATCGCCCGTGGCGAGACCGTGCCGGACCTGCGCAACGTGTTCGACCGCATGCTGGACCTGACGAACAAGCTCAACGAGCAGGCGGCGGAACTGCCGCGCCTCGTGAAATCCCGCCGCCTGCGCGTGGAAACCGCGGTGATCGCCGGTCTGGCACGGCGCCTGACCACGCTGCTGCGCTCGGGCGACCCGCTGGCGACAAGGGTGAAGCTCTCGAAACTCGATTTTTTTACCGCCACCCTGGCGGGACTGAGATACGCCGCGTGAACACAGAGGATACCGCCTACGTCACGGAGCTGGTGAAGCGCTCCGGCACCTCCTTCTACCACGGCATGAAAATCCTGCCGCCGGAACGGCGCGACGCGATGTACGCGATCTATGCCTTCTGCCGCGTGGTGGATGACATCGCCGACGAGGAAAGCCGCGATTTTCCCACCAAGCAGCAGGAGTTGAACGAGTGGCGAGAACGGATCGCGGCGCTGTACCGGGGCGAGGCGGATGACCCGATCACCCGCGCGCTGCTGGAAGCGGTGCGCGAATACGCCCTGCGCGCCGAGGATTTTCTCGCCATCATCGACGGCATGGAGATGGATGCGGGCGAGCCGATCATCGCCCCCAGCCTCGCCGCGCTGGATTTGTACTGCGACCGGGTGGCATCCGCCGTGGGCCGGCTCTCCGTGCGCGTGTTCGGCGATGCCTCGGCCGACGCCGACGAAGTTGCCCATGCGCTGGGGCGCGGCCTGCAACTTACGAATATTCTGCGCGATGTTCCGGAAGACGCGGCGCGCGGCCGGCTCTATCTGCCGCGCGAGCTGCTGAACGATGCAGGCGTGCCGCTGGAGCCCCGGACGGCTCTCGAATCTCCCGCGTTGCCGCAGGCATGCGCCAAACTCGCCGGTATGGCCGAAGGGCATTTCGCCGCCGCCAATGCCGCGATGACGCGCTGCAACAACCGGGCCATGCGCCCGGCCCGGCTGATGCAGGAAAGCTACCGTCCGCTACTAGCAATTTTGCGCGGGCGCGGCTTTAATTATTCTGGAGAACGCGTTACATTACCGAAATGGCGTAAGCTGATGATGGCGATACGCCTGCTGCTGGCATGAAAGGGAGGCCATGAGCGTCCATGTTATCGGTGCCGGGCTCGCGGGTCTTGCGGCGGCTTGCCAGCTCACGGAGCTGGGTCATCACGTCGTAGTGTTCGAGGCGGCCCCCCAGGCGGGCGGGCGGGCGCGCTCCTATTTCGACAAGCAGCTCGGCTGCCGCATCGATAATGGCAACCACCTGCTGCTCTCCGGCAATATCTCCGCCCTCTCCTATCTGCACCGCATCGGCGCGCGGCGCTCGCTGCTTGGCCCGGCCCAGCCGGTCTTCCCGTTCCGGGATGTGAAGACCGGTGAGGCCTGGACGCTGCGGCTGAACCAGGGCGGCTTCCCCTGGTGGGTGTTCTCCCCCTCGCGGCGCGTGCCGGGTACCAGGCTGCACCAGTATCTGGCGCTGCTGAAGCTCCGCCGCGCCACGCAGTCCGACAACGTGGCCTCTCTGCTCGGCAATTCCGGCCAGCTCTACCACCGGCTGCTGAAGCCGCTGGCCATCTCCGCGCTCAACACCATGCCGCACGAAGCGGCGGCGGAACCGCTGCGCGCCGTGCTGGCCGAGACCATCGACCGCGGCGGCTATGCCACCCTGCCGCGCTGGGCGAAGCTGGGCCTGTCGGAAACCTTCATCGACCCGGCGCTGGAATGGCTGCGCAACCACGGCGCGGATATCCGCATGGGCGAGCGGGTGACGGAATTGCAGCAAGGCCAGGCCACGGTGGTCGCTGTGCCGCCCTGGATCGCCGCCGAGCTGGTGCCCGGCCTGACCGTGCCGACCGAGTACGAATCCATCTGCAACCTGCATTTCCGCGCGCAGATGGACCCGGGCGAAGCCGGGTTCTGGGGCCTGACCGGCGGCCTGAGCGAATGGGTGTTCGCGCGCCGGGACGTGATCTCCGTCACCATCTCCGCCGCCAACCGCTACATGGACATGGACCAGGAGGCGATCGCCGAGCGGGTCTGGGGCGAGCTGGCCAAGACCTTCAAGCTGGACAGCGCCGTGCCGCCCCACCGGGTGTTGTGGGAGAAACGCGCCACCATCCTCGCCACCCCCGCGCAGCTGGCGCGCCGCCCGGGCACGCGCACGGCGAACCCCAGCGTGGTGCTCGCCGGGGACTGGACCGATACCGGCCTGCCGCCGACGATCGAGGGCGCGATCCGCTCCGGCAACGCCGCCGCCATGGCGCTGGTCAATCAGGCCTAGAGCCTGATCATTTGAGGTTGAATCGCACTCTAGCCGCCCGGGGGAGGGTTGCGCATCCACCCCTGGCAAAATGTGAGAAAATTTGTCACATGCTGGGCATGAACGCCATTCTTGATACCGCGATTGAGCGCGCCAGGGCCTCTCTTGCCAGCGAACAGCGGCAGGACGGGCATTTGTGCTACGAGCTTGAGGCTGACGCCACCATCCCGGCCGAGTACGTGCTGCTGGAGCATTATCTCGACCAGATCGACGAGCCGCTGCAGCAGAAGATCGGCAACTACCTGCGCCGTATCCAGGCCGACCATGACACTAACCCAGGCGGCTGGCCGCTCTTCCATGGCGGCAAGTTCGACATCTCGGCCTCGGTGAAAGCCTATTACGCGCTGAAGATCATCGGCGACTCGCCGGACGCGCCGCATATGCGCAAGGCGCGCGAGGCCATCTTGGCCCATGGCGGGGCGGAGCGGGCCAATGTGTTCACCCGCATCCAGCTCGCGCTGTTTGGCGCAGCGCCCTGGGAGGCCTGCCCGGTCGTGCCGATCGAGCTGATGCTGATGCCGGGCTGGTTTCCCATTAACATGCGCAAGGTCTCATACTGGTCGCGCACGGTGATGACGCCGCTGATGTATCTGGCTGCGAAAAAACCCGTGGCGCGCAACCCGCGCAAGGTGTTCGTGGACGAGCTGTTCACCCGCCCGCACGCCGAGATCAAAGACTGGATCCGCGGCCCATACAAATCCTGGCTCGGCCCGCTGTTCAAGAAGCTGGATAGCGCGCTGCGCGTGACCGAGCCCTATTTCCCCGCGCAGTACCGCGACAAGGCGGTGCAGAAAGCCATCGCCTGGACCATCGAGCGCCTGAACGGCGAGGACGGGCTGGGCGCGATCTACCCGGCCATGGCCAATTCCGCGATGATGTTTGATCATCTGGGCGACAAGGCGAATTTCGACATCGCCATGGGCTCGGTGAAGAAGCTGCTCGTCGTCAAGGATGACGAAGCCTATTGCCAGCCCTGCCTCTCCCCGGTGTGGGACACGGCTTTGGCCGGGCACGCGCTGATCGAGTCCGGCGCCACCGAAGCCGCCGCCGCCGCCTGCGACTGGCTGATCCCGCGCCAGATCCTGGACGTGGTGGGTGACTGGGCGGACAACACCCCGGGCACGCGGCCGGGGGGCTGGGCCTTCCAGTACAACAATGCCTATTACCCGGACGTGGACGACACCGCCGTGGCCGCCATGCTGCTGCACCGGACGGGCGATCCGAAATACGCCGACTCCATCTCCCGCGCGCGGGAATGGATCATCGGCATGCAGTCCACGAACGGCGCCTGGGGCGCGTTCGATATCAATAACGACCGGCAATACCTCAACCATATCCCCTTCGCGGATCATGGCGCGCTGCTGGACCCGCCGACCGAGGATGTCACCGCCCGGTGCATCTCCTTCCTGGCGCAGCTCGGCTACCCCGAGGACCGCCCGGCCATCGAGCGCGGCATTGTTTATCTGCGCCAGACGCAGTGCCCGGACGGCTCCTGGTTCGGCCGCTGGGGCACCAATTACATCTACGGTACATGGTCGGTGCTGTGCGCGCTGAACGCCGCCGGGGTGCCGTATGACGACCCGATGATCACCCGCGCCACCACTTGGCTGCTCTCCAAGCAGCGCGCGGATGGCGGCTGGGGCGAGGATTGCGAAACCTACAGCGTGGCGCCCCCGGGCGAGTTCCACGGCTATGCGGCGCAAAGCATGCCCAGCCAGACCGCCTGGGCGGTGATCGGGCTGATGGCGGCGGGCATGGCGGACCACGATTCCGTGCGCCGGGGCATCGCCTTCCTGCAGGGAACGCAGGACGAGCAGGGCAGCTGGACCGAGAAAGCCTACAACGCCGTCGGCTTCCCGCGCGTGTTCTACCTGAGATACCACGGCTACCCGCGCTTCTTCCCGCTGCTGGCGCTAAGCCGCTACAAGCAGCTGATGGAGAGCAATGACCGCATTGTGAAATTCGGGTTCTGACCAACAAAAAAGGCCCCTCAAGAGGGGCCTTTTTCATGTCCGGCGATGACGCCCGGAGGTCAGCTCTTGCGGCTGACCGTGAACCGCGCCAGAGCCTGAAGCAGCCCGGCTTTCTCGCCAAAACTCTCCAGATGCCCGGCGGCCTGCTCGGCCATCAGTTCGGCCTGGGCCTTGGCGCGCTCCAACCCGAGGATAGAGACCATGGTGGCCTTGCCCTGGGCGAGGTCCTTGCCGGCGGTCTTGCCCAGCGTGGCGGCGTCGGCGATTTCGTCCAGCACGTCGTCATAGATCTGGAACGCGCCGCCCAGCTCGCGGCCATAGGCGGCGATGACATGGCGCTGCGCGGGCGCGGCGCGGCCAAGGATGGCCCCGGCCTCGGCGGCGAACTGGATCAGCCGGCCGGTCTTGAGCGCCTGCAGCCGGGTGATCTCGGCGCCGTTGAGCTGCTTACCCTCGGACTGCATGTCGATCATCTGCCCGCCGACCATGCCGCGCATGCCGGAGGCGGCGGCAAGCGCCAGCACCAACTCGCAGCGGGCCTCGGCGTCGGCATGGGTATCCGGCTCGGCCAGCACCTCGAAGGCGCGGGTCTGCAACGCGTCCCCGGCCAGGATGGCGGTCGCCTCGTCGTATTTCTTGTGGCAGCTCGGCTGGCCGCGGCGCAGATCGTCATCGTCCATCGCGGGCAGGTCGTCATGCACCAGGGAGTAGGCGTGCAGCATCTCCACCGCCGCGGCGACGCGGGCGGCGCAGGTCTTGTTCACCGAGAACAGCTTGGCCACTTCCATCACCAGGAAGGCGCGCAGCCGCTTGCCGCCATTCAGCACGCCGTAGCGCATCGCCTCGATCAGCTTGGCCTCGGCGGTTTCCGGCACGGGCAGCAGCGCGTCGAGCTGCGCCTCTACCAGGCGGGCGGTTTCGGCCATGGCTTCGGCCAGGGCGTCCGTTCGGTGCATATGCGCCATGGATCAGTCCTCGTTCTTCAGGGTCAGCGAGCCATCGGCGCGGGCCACGATGGCCTGCACGCGGGCCTCGGCCTGCGCCAGCTTTTCCTCGCAATGTTTCTTCAGCGCAGCACCTCGCTCATAGGCGGAGATGGCATCCTCCAGCTTCTGCTGGCCCGATTCCAGCCCGCGCACGATGGCCTCAAGCGCGGCCAGGGCTTCCTCGAACGACATCGCGGCAATGTCAGCATTCTGCGTCATGGAGACTCACGTACAAGGGCGGCGGAAAAATCACAACCGCATCAGCGCCCTCACATGCGCAGCCGTGCTTTGCGCGAGGGCGTTGAGGTCGTAGCCGCCTTCGAGCAGCGAGACGACGCGCCCGGGGCAGCAGGAATCGGCCACTTCCAGCAACGCACTCGTCACCCAGGCGAAATCCGCCTCGCGCAGGCGCAGCTGGGCCATCGGGTCGGCGGCGTGGGCGTCAAACCCGGCGGAGATGATCAGCAGTTCTGGGGCGAAGGCGGAGAGACGCGGAATGATCTGCGTCTCCCACGCGGCGCGGAACATCTCGCCCGTGGCGCCGGGCATCAGCGGCACGTTGACGACGTTGTTGGCCACGCCGTGCTCGGAGGGCTTACCGGTGCCGGGAAAGATCGCCGATTGATGCGTGGAGCCGTAGAACAGCCCCGGGTCCTGGCTGAATATCTGCTGCGTGCCGTTGCCATGGTGCACGTCGAAATCCGCTACCGCGACGCGGGTAATGCCCCAGCGCGCCCGGGCGTGCATCGCGGCGATCGCGGCGTTGTTGAAGAAGCAGAAGCCCATGGCGCGGTCGGGCTCGGCATGATGGCCGGGTGGACGCATGGCGACGAACGCCGCCTCGGCCCAGCCTTCGAACACCGCGTCCACCGCCGCGCAGGCGCCGCCGGCGGAGCGCAAGGCCGCCTCCAGCGTGCCGGGGCCGTACACCGTGTCGCCGTCGATCACCGTCTCCTTGTCCCGCGGCATGGCGAAGAGCGCGTCCACATAATCCGGGTCGTGCACCGCCGTAAGCTGAGCGGTGGTGGCCTGCGGCGCCGTCTCGCGCAGCAGGGAGGAAAATTCCAGCGCCTCCAGCGCGCGCAGCACGGCGCGGATGCGCTCGGCGGATTCGGGGTGCTCGGGGCCGGTATCATACGCCAGGGCGGAAGGGTGGGTGAACACGGCCACGCTCATGGCGCCTCTCCCCGCTTCACGGAAAAACTGAACACGCCGCGGCTCTCGCTGGCGGCGATCAGCGCATGGCCAGAGGTCAGGCAAAAATCCCGGAAATCCGCCACCGCGCCGGGGTCCGTGGCCAGCACGCGGAGCTTGTCGCCCGGTTCCATTTCGCGCAGCGCCTTGGCAGCGCGCAGAATCGGGATTGGCGATTTTTGATATTGTGCATCGATGAGACGTTCACCCATGAGAACAAACATGCGCCCGGATACGGGCTTGAGCAAGGCGTGAAAGTGCGGGAACAAGTGCATATGAGCTATCGCATCGGCATTGATCTCGGCGGCACGAAAACGGAAATCCTGCTGCTCGGCCCGCAGGGGAAGGAAATACTGCGCCGCCGCGCGCCAACGCCCTCCGGCTATGCGGCGGCGCTGGAGATGATGGCGGGGCTGGTGCGCCAGGCCGAAGCCGAGGCCGGGGTGCGCGCTACGGTGGGCGTGGGCATACCGGGCTGCATCTCCCCCGCCACCGGGCTGGTGAAGAACGCCAATTCCAATGCGCTCAACGGCCATCCGTTCGACAAGGACCTAAGCGCGCTGCTGGGCCGCGAGGTGCGCGTGGCCAACGACGCCAATTGCTTCGCCCTCTCCGAGGCCAGCGACGGCGCGGCCGCCGGGTGCGGCGTCGTGTTCGGCGTGATCATCGGCACGGGCTGCGGTGGCGGCATCGTCGTGGACGGCAAGCTGCTGGAGGGCAAGCACCGTCTGGCCGGGGAGTTCGGCCACACTCCGCTGCCCTGGCCGCGCCCGGAGGAAATGCCGCTGCGCCGCTGCTGGTGCGGGCAGGCGGGCTGCCTGGAGCTCTACCTCGCCGGGCCGGCCTTGGCCTTTGAGTGCGACGGCCCCGGCGCGCGCGACGCCTCCGCCATTCCTGCCCGCGCCGCCGCGGGTGACGCCAGGGCGCAGGCGGCGCTGGAGATCCACGCCGACCGCTTGGCCCGGGGGCTGGCGAGCATCACCAATGTGCTGGACCCGGATGCCATCGTGCTCGGCGGCGGGCTGTCCAATCTGCCGCATCTGTACGAGGTACTACCAGGGCTTATGCGCCCCTATATCTTCTCCGACGCCTTCAGCCCCAACATCGTCCGCGCCAAACACGGCGATTCCTCGGGTGTGCGCGGCGCGGCCTGGCTCTGGCCGGCGGAAGAGGAGGCTACTGCATAACTCTACTCTGGCGGCCGTCTAGCCGCGCATTTCTGCGTTCCGGTGCTCACGTACTTCGTGTACGCTCCGCTCCGGTGCTCGCAAAGCACGCCTACCCATCTCGCCAGAGCGAGTTATGCCGCAGCCTCTAAGGCACTAAAAAGGCCGGGAGCGGATGCCCCCGGCCTGATCCCGCGATCGCGGCTTACTTCGCGTTCTTGTCGGCGGCCTGGAGATCGGCCGCCTGGGCGAGGATGCGGTCCTCAAGCCCGCTGGCGACGGAGGGGTCCGCCGGGCTGTCCACCCACTGGCCGCCCTGGTTGATCTGGTGGAACACACTCACCTGCACGGCATTGGCCGTGAGCTGGCGGCTCATGATATAGGCGTTGACCTTGAAGCGCTCGCCTGGCGAGGCGGGCGGGGTGTACCAGTCGGTGATGATGACGCCGCCGAACGGATCCGCCGAGACCAGCGGCATGAAGGCGAGGGTGCTGAGCGTGGCGCGCCAGAGATACGCGTTCACCTGGATCGGGCTGCCACCGCCGCCGCCGTTGATATTGCTGGTGCCCTTGCCCAGAGTTAACAGAGGGGTGCTGCTCGACATGGTTTGGCCATCAGGCAGGCCCTGGTTTTCCGGATTGGTATATTCCGGCTGGCTGGTTTTGACGCCACTGCATGCGTTCAACGCCAAAGTTCCCAACAGCAACCCGGCGGGCACGGCCAGTTTTCCAAAAATCCGCAAATCAGCTCTCCAAAACCCTAAACCTGCAAGTTCTTTAGCCTTGGCGCCAGGTTCCGCCAAGGGTCGGGCGGGGGCACGCATAAAAAAGGGTGGCGGTTGCCCGCCACCCTCTTCCGCCACGTAACCGGGGTTACGCGATTACCACTTCAGCGTGGAGCCGATGCTGACCATCTGCATCTGCGAGTTGTTCTTGTTCAGGAAGTTGGTGTTACCCGGCTGGTGCGAGTGGCCGTACATGTACTGCAGGTACAGGCTCATATCCTTGCCGATCACGTAGTTGCCACCAGCGGAAGCGCCGTATTCGGTCAGGGTGCGAGCTTCGCCAGTCTTGCCGGCATACTGGTTACCAGCGCTCTGGCCGTCCCAGAAGCTGGCGCCGAGCACGTACGGGCCAACCACGTAGTTGCCACCCACGATGTAACCAACGGCGTCACGCGTGCCTTTCGGCTTCGGCGCGTAGCCATCCAGGGTCTGGCCCCACTTGGCGTTGGCGCCGACGGTGATGGCGTCGCCATCAAGGAACAGGTCCTTATACGTGGTCTGCAGACCAACTTCCATGACCTGCAGCTTGTCGAGGTTGTAGATCGCGTTGCCGCCGGCGATGCTGCCGGTGTAGCGGATCGGATTGCCGTCGAGGAAGCCGACGGACATCTTGGAGTTGAAGCCGTCCATCTTCAGCGCGTACTGGCCAGCCACGTCGAACGTGTTCTGACGCTCCTTCGCCAGGGTGGTGCTGTAGGTACCGGCACCGGCCGAGCTAATGGCAGCGCAGGTGGCGCCGGCGACGGAGCAGGTCGCATAGCCTTCCTTGAGGCCGTCGCTGTTCGGCTCATAGGAGGCCATGGCGGAGAGCTTGCCGCCCAGGTACGGCTCTTGGTACGACGGGGTGATCAGCACAACCTTGTCGGTGGTGTAGAGCGCACCCTGGTCGGCATAGATGAACTCGCCGGGGATCGCCTTGGTGGGCACGACGTACAGCGAGGTGGAGTCCGTGCTGGCGAACTGGGCGCCGTCACCGAATTGCTCGATCACGCCGGTCTGCAGCAGGGTGAAGGCGCCGTCGGTCTGGCCGTAACGGACATAGCCGTAATCCTCGGTGCCGATGTAGCCATAGGCGCGGCGGACATACAGGCTGCTGGTGCCGGCCGTCGAGTTGGAGGCGCTGGTCGCGCCCTTGCCGCCGTCGGAGAACGTGACGCGCGTTTCGATCTTCGCGCCGTACTCGATGCCGTTGACGGTCATCGCGTCGAAGCCCGGGTACAGGCGGAATTCACCGTTGGTGGTGACCGGGTTCAGCTTGTTGCCGCCGACGTTATTATAGCTCGAGCCGACATCGTCGAGGCCGAACTGGAAGTAGCCGTTCATGTGAACGACGATGGTGGCGGGAGCGACGGGCTGGACCGGCTGGGCGTTCGCGCCGCCGGCGGCAAGCAGCGCGCCCATCGAGGCCACGGAGGCCAGAAGTACTTTGCGCATGAAACTCATCTCCTCGTTCACCGGAATGCCCGGTGGAATTGGTAGCGTACAGAGCCTAGCGGCCCCTGAAATCAGACCGCACCGCCAAACGGCCGGCGCGCTCCGGCGCCTTAAAACCGCATCCCACCCATCAAGCAATGAGCATTTGGGATGGATCGGTAAATCCAAAACCACTGTGGCAGGAGCGCCACATGTATATTGCATTAATGTTAATTTTTATCTGGTAAAATCGGCTGAAAACTAATACTTATTACAGTTTGATGACACTCATTCGCGCCATTTTACCATCAATTCCATAGGCTTATAGGCCGCCACCCTAAGCGCTTTTGCCGCCCCCTCAGGCGGCGCGGAAAGCAATGCCTCGATCGCTCCGGTTCCCGCACAGTCTCGTCCCAGGACACGGATATTCGTGCCGCTAATTCCCCCTAGGGCCAATGATCTTATAGGGCGGGCGAGACGGGCCAGGCGCCGCCAGCCGAGCGGACCAAGCACGGACGCGCCCGGGTGGCTGGCCGTCGCAAAAACCGGCGAGATGAACGCCGCGGCCACCCCGGCACGGCGGGCCCGCACCGCTTGCGCGGCGTTATGGACAGAGGCGGTGCGCAGCCGTGGCGGCTTGATCCACCCGGCCTGCCGCCCGCCGCGCAGATGCAGCCCGGCCCCGAGTGCCGCAGCCAACCGCGCATCCCCTGCCACCACCAGCGCCAGCCGCCGCGCGCGGCACAGGCGCGCCACCTGCTTGCCCAGGGTCATGCGGCCGGGCGCGTCGTCATGGCGGAACACCACGCCGCACAGCCCTAACGGCAGCTGGGTGATCGCGGCCAGAGGGTCCGGCGCGCGGGCGGAATCGGTGAAAAACCACAGCGGCGGCAGATCGCGGCGCTTTACCGTGCGGGCCCAGGCGATTAACCGTGCATCCATGACCGACCCTAGCGCGATTGCCGCCAATCTTGGAACCGTGCGCGCCCATATCGCCGCCGCTTCCCGCGCCGCCGGGCGCGAGCCCTCGGAGATCACGCTGATCGCGGTGAGCAAGACCCACCCCAAGGATGCCGTGCTGGCCGCGATGGCCGCGGGACAGACCGTGTTCGGCGAAAACCGGGTGCAGGAGGCGGAAGAGAAATTCCCCCTCCCCGGCGCCAAGCTGCACATCATCGGCGGGTTGCAGACCAACAAGGCGGCGCATGCCGTGCGCATCGCCGACTCAATCGACAGCCTGGACCGGGTGAAGCTGGCGGACGCCATCGACCACGCCGCCCAGGCCGAGGGCCGGCTGCCCGAGTTGCTGGTGCAGGTGAATATCGGCGACGAGCCGCAGAAATCCGGCGTGCCCACGGCGGAGGCCGATGCCTTCATCCGCGCCATGCGCGCGCGCTTCGGGGAGAAGCTGGCCGGGCTAATGTGCATTCCCCCGGCGGAGGCCGACCCGCTGCCCTATTTCAAGCGCCTGGCCGCCATGGCCGATGCGCACGGGCTGAAGGTGCGCTCCATGGGCATGTCGGCGGATTACGAGGCCGCCATCGCCGCCGGAGCCACGCATATCCGCGTCGGCACCGCGATCTTCGGCACGCGGGAAGCGCCTGTTCAGCAAGCCGACGATTAATTCTTTAGCGCGAACCGGAATCTCACGATTCCGGGCTGGGCGCGGCGGATGTTTCGCTGTATCTGCCTGACCTTGAATTCTTCCGGTTTTGGAGATGGTCCTCCGGTGATCAGATTATCGGTCCCGTTCCGCCAGGCGTTGTCCCGCCTGAGCTTCCCGGCGACGCTGGCCGCCTCGCTCGGCGCGGTGCTGATCGGCCGCGCGGATCCGAATTTTTCCGACCATATGCGCGCCGGGATCGATGACCTGCTCGCCCCGCTTTACATGGCGGTCTCCGGCCCGATCCAGGCGGCTGAACACGGCACCGGGGCGATCGGGCATCTCTTCGCGCTGAGCCAGGAGAACGCGCAGCTGCGCGAGCAGAACGCCGAGCTGCTGCAATGGCAGGAAGTGGCGATGGCGCTGCAGGCGCAGAACAACGCGCTGAAGGCGTCGCTGAACTACGTGCCCTCGCCCACGCCGCAATTCTCCACCGGCGAGGTGGCTGCCGATCTGGGCGGGGTCTATGCGCGCTCGGTGCTGGTGCTGGTGCCGCCGGCGAACGGCAACACGCAGAGCCTGGTGGGCGCGGTGGCCATGGATGGCCGCGGCGTGGCCGGGCGCGTGGTGGAGGCTGGCGGGCGCTCGGCTCGGGTGCTGCTCATCACCGACATCAATAGCCGCATTCCCGTGGCGCTTGGGGCCGATGGCGCCCCGGCGCTGATGGCCGGCACAAACGGGCCGGACCCGTCGCTGCTGTACTGGGCCCCCGGCCGGCCGCCCGCCGAGGGTGCGATGGTGCTCACCTCCTCCCAGGGCGGGGCCTTCCCGCCCGGGTTGCCGGTGGGCGTGGTGCATTACGACACCCAGAACAACCCGGTGGTGCTGCCGCTCGCCAATCTCGACTCGCTGCGCCTGCTGCGCCTGTTCAGCTACCCGGACAACCTGCCCGAGCTGACGCCAATTCCGCACACCAAGCCGGAAACCAAGCAGGCCGTGAAGGCGCGTTCGCGGAAGCGCTGAGCCATGGTGCAAGGCCCCGCCCTGCGCCGCCCGCTCACGCTGTGGCGGCGCCTCGATACCGCGTCACGCTGGGCGTTCCCCGGCTTCATGCTGGTGCTCGGCCTCATTCTCATCGGCATGCCGTTCGGTCTGCCCAGCCAGGCGGCGCTGCGCCCGGTCTATGCCATGGTCTGCGTGTATTTCTGGTCGCTGTACCGCCCGGCCTCGCTGCCGGTGCCGCTCGTCGCCCTGTGCGGCCTGCTGCTGGACCTGCTCGGCCTCTCGCCGCTCGGGCTCTGGGCGGTCATCCTGCTGCTGCTGCAATTCGCCACCATCGCCGCGCGCCGCCGCCTGGCGCCAGCGAAATTCCTTATCACCTGGGGGGTGTTCACCGGCTTCGCCGTGCTCGCCGCCGCGCTGGCCTGGGCGGCGCAGTCGCTGCTTGAGCTGCACCTGCTGCCGCTCTGGCCGGTGGCATGGCAGGGGCTGTTCGCCGCCGGGCTATACCCGGCTCTGGCCCGGCTGCTGATCCGCGCGCATCGCGGCCCCGCGGCGGTGGAGCTGGCATGAGGCGCGCCGCCAGGGAACGTTCGGCCTTCAGCCGCCGCGCGCTGCTCATCGGCGCGGGCCAGGGCGCGGTGTTCGCAGGCATCGCCGCCAGGCTGTATAATCTGCAGGTCACGCAACACGGCAAATACGCCATGCTGGCCGAGCAGAACTCCATCTCGGAACGTCTGGTCGCCCCGTCGCGCGGGCTCATCACCGACCGCTTCGGCACCATCCTGGCCGGCAACCAGCAGCACTGGCGCGCGCTGTTCATGCAGGCCCTGGCGCCCGAGCCGCAGGCGGTGCTGGAGAATTTCTACAAGCTGGTGCCGCTCTCGGACGACGAGAAGGCGCGCATCGCCCAGGACCTCCAAGACCGGCCCGGCTATATCCCGGTGTTGCTGAAGGACTGGCTGGATTGGCCGGACATGGCGGCCATCGAGGTCAACACCCCCAACCTGCC
>NZ_JBKQJR010000170.1:0-4609 GCF_052326845.1 Acidocella sp.
AGCGCGAGAGGCCGAGATGCCGCACCAGCAGCGTGAACACGGCGCTCTCGGAGGTCTCGAAACGGCGGGAGAGTTCGGCCTGGATCTCGTCGCGGATCAGCCGCGCGCCGCGCCCGGCGGTAAAGCCCTGGGCCGTGCAGCGCAGCACATGGCGCAGGAAATCCACACATTCCCCCTCGCCCAGGGCGTCGTCCAGCCGCTCGCCATAGCGGATGCGCCCGGAGGCGGCACGGTGCACCGCATCGTACACCAACTCTGCCCCGCCGAGTTCGAGGAAGGCGCGATGCCCGTAATCATGCGCCGCCGCCCAGCTGAGCAGGCCGATGGCGGCGTTCTTGCCGAGGAAAATCTGCAGCGCCTTGCGAGCCTTGTTCCAGTCGATGAGGAAGACCAGCCGCGAGCCGAGGACCTCCATGAAGGCAAGGCGCCTGTCCGCATCTGCGGCGGCGAACCGGCCATTGATGAGGTAGAACGCCTCCTCCTCCAGCCCCTTGGCCTGGCGCGGGTTGAGCGGGCTCCATTCCACGCCTTGGCCCGCGAACATATCGATGAAGAACTTCGCGCGCGGGCGGTGGATATCGGTATAGGTGACCGTCACCTCGGCGTCCGTGACATGCACCACCAGCACATGCGCCTCGGTGGTGCCGATATCGTTCTGGATGATGAGATGCGCGGCGCCGCGCACCGCCGTGGTGCCCAGCCCCGGATGCCCGAAGGCGAGCGGCGCGGTGCGGTGCAGCCCGCGCATGAAGGCGCGCACGGCGTGGCGGTCATCGTCGGTCAGCCCGTGCACCATGGCGCCGTCCAGGTTCTCGGCGGCGGTGCTGGCGGCGAGCTGGTTCAGCGCCTTGTGCAGATCCATCACCAGCGCGTGGAACTTGTCGCCATTCTCGCGGCTGGCGCTGGTGAGCGCGCCGATCCGGCTGAGCGCGATCTCATCCGCTGCTTGAGAGGCGAGGGCGGGCTGCAGCGCCTGCACCCGCGCGGCCAGCGCATCGGCTTCGGCCGTGGCGGCGGTGACCAGCGGGGCCAGCATGGCGTCCAGGTCGGTCTTCAGCCCGCCGAGCAGCGCCCCGGCGCCGGGGAGGAACAGCGTATCCGGCCCCAGCAGCTTGGCCTGGCCGAGCGCGGTTTCCGGCATTTCGGCATCAAGCCCGGCGGCGCGCAGCTCCGGCGCGAAGCCCCGCGCCGCGCGTGCCGGCTCCCGCGCCTTGGCCGCGGCCTCCTGCATCAGGGACAGGCGCAGTTTTATCCTGTCATTGGCCGCCAGCGCCGCGCTGATCAGCCCGGGGAGGAGCACCTCGCTCTCGCCCAAAACTCCGACAATTCCACTTTTTACAGTCACGATTGTTCTCCCGCCGCCTGGGTAGCTTAATTATCGCAGTCGGGCTTTGCGTTAGGTCATAGGTCGAGAGTGAAGTTTCTGTGACTGTATGGTGTCAGCCCAGCGCGTATTCGGCTTCCGGCGTGTAGGTCGGCTGGTCCTTGCCGAGGAAGGAGCTGAACAGCGTGACATTATCGGCACGGATGAGCGCGGAGCGGTACAGATTATTCGCCTGCACGAAGCTGGTGAGCGATGGCGTCACGTTCATGTCCATCCGCGCCAGCGTGACATGCGGGGTGAATCTGCGCTTCTCCGGCGCGAGGCCGCAGCGGTTCAGCGCTGTTTCCACCTTGGTCTGCAGCCGGGCCAGATCCTCGTTGCGCTCGACGCCGACATAGAGCGTGTTCACCCGCCCGTTCTTCTCGAACCAGCCGAGCCCGGAGAGCGAGAACTGGAAGCTGCGCCCGCGTAAGGAGGCGAGGGCGAGGTCGATCTCCTCGGCCTGGAGGCGGTTGGCTTCGCCGATGAAGCGCAGGGTGAGGTGGAAATTATCCGTGGGAACCCAGCGCGCCCCGGGCAGGTTGCAAGACAGATCGCTGAGCTCTTCTTTCACCTCCCAGGGGAGGTCGAGGGCAACGAACAGGCGCATGGTCCGGCCTTTCTGCAAAAAATTCAGCGACTCGCTTGAGATAATTTTGCAATACCCGGCTTTGCCCGGTCAATAATTATATCGGCGCGGTGGCGGCCTCCAACCAGGCGCGGGCGGGGTTGTCGAGCTGCGGGGCCAGCGCCTCGTAAACATGGGCGTGGTAGGCGTTGAGCCAGTCCAGCGCCTCCGGGGAGAGCAAGGCGGGCTCGATCAGCGCGCGGTCGAACGGCACCAGCGTCAGCGTCTCGAAGCGCAGGAACGGCTTCAGCGCTTTGGGGAAAAGCGCGGGCTGCACCAGCACCAGGTTTTCCAGGCGAATCCCATAGGCGCCCGGCAAATAATAGCCCGGCTCGTTGGAGAGGATCATTCCCGCTGCCAACGGCACGGGCTTCGCCGCGCGGGAGATGCTGGCCGGTCCCTCATGCACCGAAAGATACGAGCCGACGCCATGGCCGGTGCCGTGGTCGTAATCGAGCCCCGCGCGCCAGAGTTCGGCGCGGGCGAAGGCGTCCAGATGTCCGCCCGCCACGCCCGCGGGGAACACGGCGCGGGCGAGGGCGATATGCCCGGCCAGCACGCGGGTGACATTGGCGCGGATCTCCGGGGTCGCTTCGCCCGGCCCGGTCCAGATGGTGCGGGTGATGTCCGTGGTGCCGTCCAAATACTGACCACCGCTGTCGATGAGATAGACCTCATTGGGGCGGATGGCGCGGTCGCTTTCCGGCGTGACGCGGTAATGGATGATGGCGCCATGCTCGCCCGCCCCGGAGATGGCCGCGAAGCTCTCGCCCTTGAACAGTTCGCCTTGGGCCCGGAACTGGAGCAGTTTGGCGGCCGCCGAGAGTTCGGTCTCACCCTGGGCCTGGCTCAGCCAGGCGAGGAACTTCACCATCGCCACGCCGTCGCGCAGGTGCGCGGCCCGCGCGCCCGCCTGCTCGGTGGGGTTTTTCAGCGCCCGGGGCAGGGCAACCGGGTCCGGCCCGGCGGCAATGTTCGCGCCTGCCTCGCGCAGCGCGGCCTCGAACCAGACGGGCTGGGTGGCGGGGTCAAGGTGCACCGTCTTGTCCTTGAGCGCCGCGATCTCGGCGGGCAGGGCGGCGCGATCCAGCACCGTCACCTCGGGGCCGAGATGCGCGCGCAGGGCGGGCGTCACCTTCTCCGGGGCCATGAAGATCAGCGCCGAGGCATCGTCGCGCAGCAGCGCGTAGCCGAGGGCGAAGGGGCAGAATTCGAGGTCCGCGCCGCGGATGTTGAACAGCCAGGCGAGCGAGGCCGGGTCCGTGAGGATGGCGGCATTCTGCCCGGCTTCACGCAGCTTTGCCGCCAGACGGGCGCGCTTGGCCGCAGCGCTTTCGCCTGCATATTCCTCCGGGTGTGGCACGGCCGGGGCCAGAGGCGGGGCAGGGCGGTCCGCCCAGATTTCGTCGATGGGATTGCTCTGTACCGGCACCAGTTCCACCCCGGCGAAGCGCTTCAGCCCCTCCGGGCTGATCAGCCAGGGGTCGTAGCCGATGCGCTTGCCCTCGGCGTGGGCGCGCAGCCAAGCTTCCGGCTTGTCCTCGATGATATGCCGGCGCTCCCACAAATCCGGGTCGGTCTCCTGCTGCAGTTGCAGCGTGTAGCGGCCATCGGAGAACACTGCCGCCTCCCCGGCTAGCACGATGGCCAGCCCCGCGCTGCCGGTGAAGCCGGTAATCCAGGCCAGGCGATCGGCGCAGGGCGGTACATATTCGCCGAGATATTCATCGGCCCGGGGGATGATGAACCCGTCCAACCCCGTGGCGGCGAGGCAGGCGCGCAGCGCGGCCAGGCGGTTTTTATGTTCTGACGACATGCTACAACCTCATGACATGCGATCGTTGCAATGCTGCATCGCCGCAAAAGACGCACAAAAAAACGCCATTCTGCGCTATAAGAAGGCGCGCGGAGAGCAAGATCTCCCCATGTCTGGAGTGCTGCTGGGTCGTGGTGACTCGGCCGCTCCCCGATAAAACAGGTGAATCATGTTTACGACTATCCATAACCCGACCACCCTGGGCAAGCTCGGGGCGCTCATTTTCGCGCGCCAGGCGCCGATTATGAATGCTGAGCGGCACGACACGCTGCTCAACCGGTTCCGGGCCTGGCGTGAGCGCCGCGCGGTTGCGGCGGAACTGAACCAGCTTTCCGACCGCTGCCTGGCCGATATCGGCCTGACGCGCCAGGGTATCGACGAGATGCTGCGCGTCTCCCGGTAACGCTGTAGCGCCACAATGCTCACTGACACCTCGGGCACAACGTGGGTCTATGACGTTGTGCGGCAGTGGGTGGTAGACCCGAGCGACACGGCAGTCCTCGACGCGACGCGCGCTCCCATGTTGACGCTGACGACGTGCAACCCGCGTTTCGAGGCCACGTCGCGGCTGGTAGTCAGAGCGGCTCTTCTGGAGCGGGTACCCCACGGGGCAAAGGTGCCCACCGAGGCGGCGGCTGTCGCCGTGGGCCACCGGCAGCCGGTCAGTGCCACGGGCTCCGCCACGGGACCAGCACAGGCGTCCACCCTGACCCCGGCGGCCCAAGGCCCAGGCGCGGCCCAAACGTCGGCTCCACACCCAAAGGGCACCACCGGGGCCGTGAAGGCGGGCCCTGCTCCGGCG
>NZ_JBKQJR010000171.1:0-4179 GCF_052326845.1 Acidocella sp.
GACCATCGCCCCGATTGATGAATTTGACTTTGGCAAATGGAAGCAGCTGCTAGCGATTCATCTTGACGGCGCCTTCCTAACGACGCGCGCGGCACTGCGGCATATGTGCCGGCCCGTACGGGGCTTATTGCCGTCCTTCCTTTAACAGATCAAAACTAGAGACGCCCTCGCTGTTGGTGGGGCGCTCTAGAATTTTGGGATGTCGTAACGTCAACTCAGCATCCTTGTAACCGGCTTGCCAATGTTCCTTCATGGTTAGTTTAGGTTCAATCGACATTCGGGATTCCCAAACGGCTTGAAGGCTGATTCATAAGGTTCCGTGCATTGGTGCGGAGTCGGGGATGGCGGTTAAGCGGTATGAGTTGAGCGAGACGCAATGGGTGAGGATTGCGCCTCTACTTCCCGGCAAGGCGGGTGATCCTGGCCGCACGGGCGCTGACAGCCGGCAATTTGTGAATGGTTGTTTGTGGGTTTTGCGCTCTGGGGCGCATTGGTGTGATCTGCCTGAGCGCTACGGCAACTGGAAAACGTTTCATAAACGCTTCAGCCGCTGGTGCCATGCCGGGGTTTGGGAACGGGTGTTTGAGGCCCTGACCGCAGACCGCGACAACCAGTATCTGATGATCGACAGCACCATCGTCCGCGCCCACCAGCAGGCGGCGAACGGAAAAGGGGGGCGCAAAATCAGGCGCTGGGGCGTTCCCGAGGCGGACTGACGACCAAAATCCACATGCTGACCGATGCCCTCGGCCGGCCACGGCGGCTCATCATCACGCCCAGCCAGACAGGCGACATCACCCAGGCGCCCTCACTCCTCGAAGGCCAGACCGGCGAGGCTGTACTCGCTGACAAGGCCTATGACAGCAACGCTTTTCGCGAAACCATCCACTTCAAAGGCTTCGCGCTCATCGCCGCAGCAATAATCTGGCTACGATGAACGTCGATTGGATCTAGTTAGACCGCGCACACATTAGTTCCAAAAAAGAACCTTGACATAGTGCATTCCAAATACGAACCTCCCTGCCAAAGGAGGCTCCGCGATGCGCTGGAGTGAATTGGATCAAGAGGCGTGCTCGGTGGCACGTACAGTAGCGGTGATCGGCGACCGCTGGTCGCTGCTGATCCTGCGCGACTGCTTTCTGCGGATCCGCCGCTTCGATGATTTCCAGGGGCGGCTCGGCATTACCCGCCATGTTTTGGCCGACCGGCTAAAAAAAACTGGTTGATCTCGGCGTGTTGCGCCGCGAGCGCTATGCCGAGCGCCCGGCCCGCTACGAATACCGGCTGACGGAAAAGGGGATCGATCTCTACCCGGTGCTGCTGGCGCTGGTGCATTGGGGCGACCGCTACATGGTCACCCCCGACGGTCCGCCCCTGCTGCACCGGCACAAAAACTGCGGCGCACTGTTCGAGCCGGTGATGGTTTGTTCGATTTGCGGCGAGGTGTTGAACGCGCGCGAGGTGGTGCCCGAGGCCGGGCCGGGTGCTGCATCGTCGGTTCTGCCGCTTCTGCCCCACACCACCCATCACAACCATGATTGAAAGCTGCGGCGCAGCGCTCAGCCGCTGCCTGCCACCCATCTGAAAGGAATTTCATCCATGTCCTTGCCCCCCTTGCTGCGCGACAATCTGGCGCTCCCGGTCATCGGTTCGCCGATGTTCATCGTCTCCACCCCCGAGTTGGTCATCGAACAATGCAAGGCCGGTATCGTCGGCGCCTTCCCCGCGCTCAATGCGCGCCCGGCCGAGGTGTTGGAACAATGGCTGGAGCGCATCACCACTGAGCTTGCGGCCTACAAGGCGGCGAACCCTGAGAAGAAGGTGGCCCCCTTTGCGGTCAACCAGATCGTGCATTCCTCGAACAACCGTCTGCAACACGATATCGAGATCTGCACCAAGTATAAGGTGCCCATACAGATCACCTCGCTGCGCGCGCCCGATGCGGTGGTAGAGGCGGCGCACAGCTATGGCGGGCTCGTGTTCCATGACGTCACCAACATCGTCCATGCCAAACGCGCGCTGGAAGCCGGCGTGGATGGGTTGATCCTGGTCTGCAACGGCGCCGGTGGTCATGCCGGGGCCCTGTCGCCTTTCGCCCTGGTGCCCGAGGTGCGGGCCTTCTATGACGGCACGATCATCCTGTCGGGTTCGATTGCCAATGGCGGTTCGATCCTGGCGGCGCAGGCCGTCGGCGCGGACCTTGCCTATATGGGTACCTATTTCATCGCCGCAGAGGAGTCCAATGCAACTCCGGAATATAAGCAGGCGCTGATCGAAAGCGCTGCCGAGGATATTGTGTACACGAATCTCTTCACCGGCGTGCATGGCAACTATCTCAAGAAGAGCATCGTCAATGCCGGACTCGATCCGGAGAATCTGGCGCTCGCCGACAAGAGCGCGATGAATTTCGGCTCGGGCGGGAACCAGAAGGCCAAGGCCTGGCGCGACATTTGGGGCGCGGGTCAGGGCACCGGCCAGATCCGCAATGTGGCAAGTGCGGCCGAACTGGTGGCGCGGCTCGCGGCCGAATACCAGGCGGCGCGCCAGCGTTTATGCGCCGGCCTGGGGTGACGCGCCACCAACCAAAAGTATCCTGGAAGGAAATGATGCATGAGCGAGCACGTAAAATCGGAACGCGATGCGGGGATATTGACGCTGACGCTGACCCGCGCGGAGAAGAAGAACGCCCTGACGAACGGCATGTATGGCGCCCTGGCCGATGCGCTGGAAAGTGCGGAGGCTGATCCCGCGGTGCGCGTCATCCTCTTCCAGGCTGACGGCGACAGTTTTACCGCTGGCAACGACATCGGCGATGTTCGCCGCCCAGGCCACTGGCTCGTTCAAGGGCGAGCTGCATGTCATCCGCTTTCTGCACGCTTTGGCGCGGGCCACTCGCCCGCTTGTGGCCGCCGTGCAGGGGCGCGCCGTCGGCGTCGGCACGACCATGCTGCTGCACTGCGATCTGGTGTTGCTGGCCGAGGATGCCCTGCTCTCGACCCCCTTCGTCAACCTGGCTCTTGTGCCTGAGGCAGCCTCGAGTTTGTTGCTCCCGGCGCGCATCGGCCATGTGCGCGCTTATGCGATGTTCGCGCTCGGGGAAACGATCGACGCCAGGTCAGCCGTTGCCTGGGGGCTCGCGAACTAGGCCGTGCCGGCCGGCACCTTGCGGGAAAGGGCGCGCCAGGCCGCGGCGCAGCTGGCCAAACAGCCGCTCGGCGCCCTGGCCATGACCAAACGGATGATGCGCGACGCGGCGGCACTGGCGGCCTGCATCGACGAAGAAAGCGCACGCTTCCACGAGCGGCTGCGCAGCGCCGAAGCGCGGGAAGCCTTCACCGCCTTTGCCGAGCGCCGTCCGCCAGATTTTTCTAAACTCGAGGGCTGAGCCTTCGCATTTCCCGCCACTGGTGCGGCGGCGAGGCGCCATGGGCTGGAATGATAAAAAATTCCACTTTCAATGCGGATGAGACGGCAGAACATATTCTGGAGCTGGTGCAGTCGTCGGGCGCCAAAATTCTTGTCACCGTGGGGCCGGGGATCAACGCGCAGATCTGGAAAAGGAGCGTTCACGTCAAACAGTCTCTGCCGGATGTTGTGCTGGTCTGCATCAGCGCGCCGGAGGCGCCGGAGGTAGAGTGCGTGTCCTTCGATGCGGCTCTGGCCCGGCACCGTGGCGATGCGCTCGAATTCGCAAGCCCCAACCTGCCGGATTCGGTCGTGGCTTATTTCCATACGGGCGGCACCACGGGCCTGCCCAAACTCGTTGCGCATACAAACCGCAACCAGATCTGCGCGGCGTTCGGGTTTGTGGCCATGATGGGCCTGCGCGAGACCGACCGGGTGGGCAACGGGCTGCCGCTGTTTCATGTCACCGGGACGATTTCCTGCAGCCTAGCCTTTTTCATGCGCGGCGCGGAGGTAATCATCCTCTCGCCCCAGGGCTTGCGCAACCCGGCGATGGTGCAACGCTTCTGGCATATCGTCGAGCGCTACGGCGTTACCGTCATAGGCGGCGTGCCGACATCGCTTGCCGCCATCCTGGCTGTTCCCGTCACCGGTTCGCTCGCCACGGTGCGTTTCGGGCTGAGCGGTGCGGCCCCGCTGCCGCAGAGCGTGGGCGAACGCTTTTCCGAGGTAACGGGCAAGCAACTGCATGAGATTCTGGGGATGACGGAGAGC
>NZ_JBKQJR010000172.1:0-18545 GCF_052326845.1 Acidocella sp.
CATCGATCACGGTCACCCCGCCGGCCTCGCCGGTCTTGGTGAAACGCCGCTTCACCCCCGCGAACCCGGCCAGGGCCGTCTTGATGCGCTGCTCGTCGATCTCCATCTCCACCGCCACGGCGATGGCCGCCAGCGCGTTGGAGACGTTATGGTTGCCCAGCATCGGCAGCTTGAACGGCCCCATCCGGCGCGCCCGGCCGGTGATACGGTCGGAGATGCGCACCTCGAAGCTGGCACCGTCCTTCGAGGAGATGATGCGCTCGGCGCGCACATCCGCCTGCGGTGAAAACCCGTAGGTGACGACACGATGGTCCGAGAGCGACGGGATCATCTGCTGCACCGCCGGATGGTCGATACACAGCACCGCGAAGCCGTAGAACGGAATGTTGGAGACGAATTGCCGGTACGCGGCTTCCATCGCCTCCTTGGTATGCCAATGGTCCAGATGTTCCGGGTCCATGTTGGTGACGATAGAGATGACCGCCGGCAGGCGCAGGAAACTGCCATCGGATTCATCGGCTTCGACCACCATCCAGTCGCCCTTGCCCAGGCGCGTGTTGGAACCATAGGCGTTGATGATGCCGCCATTGATGACGGTCGGGTCGAACCCAGCACCTTCCAGCACCGCCGCCACCAGCGAGGTCGTGGTGGTCTTGCCGTGCGTGCCGCCAATGGCCACGGCCCATTTCAGCCGCATCAGCTCGGCCAGCATTTCCGCGCGCCGCACCACGGGGATCAGCTTGCGCCGCGCCGCCAGCACTTCGGGGTTGTCCTTCGGCACGGCGGTGGAGATCACCACCACCTGCGCGGCACCCAGGTTTTTCGCGTCATGCCCGATGGCGACGGGAATCCCCGCCTTGCGCAGGCGCAGCACGTTGGCGTTCTCGGCGATATCCGAACCCTGCACCTGGTAGCCCAGCTCGTGCAGCACCTCGGCGATGCCGGACATGCCGATGCCGCCAATGCCAACAAAATGCAGCGGCCCGATGGAAAGCGGCAGCGCCCTCATGCCACGGCTCCTTGTTGTACGAGGTCAGCCAGCTTTGCTGCGGCGTCCACACGCCCGGCCTGCGCGCACAGCACGGCGGCATTTGTCAGAGAATCAGAATCCATCAACAAGGTCTCAATCTTTTCAGCCAATATTTCGGGAGTCAGCCCGGCCTGGTCCAACCGCCACGCCCCGCCCGCCGCAGCCAGCGCATCGGCATTGGCGCGCTGGTGGTCGTCGATCGCCGTGGGCAGCGGAATGAAAATCGCCGGACGCCCCGCCACAGCGATCTCCGCCACGGTGGAGGCCCCTGCCCGCGCGATGACGAGATGCGCCTTGGCCAGCAGCGAAGCGACATCGGTAAAGAACGGCGACAGCTCGGCGGAAATCCCCGCCAGCTTGAACACCTGCCGCGTGGCCTCGATCTCCTCCACCCGGCATTGCTGCGTCACATGCAGCCGGCGGCGCAACGCCTCGGGTAGCCGCGCCAGCGCCTCGGGGATCAGCGTGCCGAACACCTTCGCACCCAGCGAACCGCCGAGCACCAGCAGCTCGATGCGCTCTTCCGGCGCGGTGTAACCCTCGCCGTACAACGCCACGATGGGCTGGCGCACCGGATTGCCCAGCACGCGCGTCTTCACGCTCCTCGGCACCAGCTTGGTGTTGGCGAAGTTCAGCGCCAGCACATCGGCAAAGCGCGCGAGCAGCTTGTTCGCCCGGCCCAGCACCGCGTTCTGCTCGTGCAGGATCACGCGCGGCTTGCCCATGAATATCGTCGCCGCCGCCAGCACCGGCGGCACGGATGGATAGCCGCCAAACGCCACCACGGCGGAAGGCCGCAACTGGCGCAGCAGGCCCCGCGCCTCGAACACACCGCGCAGCAGCGCCAACGCACCTTGGACCGCGCGCTTGAGCCCGCGCCCGGAGAGCCCGGCGCCCGAAATCACATGCCGCTCGGCCCGCGCGAATACCGGCGAGGCCAGCCCGCCGGAGCGCGCATCAGTCAGCAGCACCACGCGCTCGCCCCGCGCCAGCAACTCCGCCGCCAGCGCCTCGGCCGGATAGAAATGGCCGCCCGTGCCGCCAGCCGCGATCACAACAGGTTTCGGCGTCCCGGCTCTCATGCGCCCTCCCCGGCATGACGCTTGCGCGTCAATGCCAACAGGAAGCCCATCTGGGTGGACACGGCCAGCGCCGAACTGCCGCCATAGGAGAGGAACGGCAGCGTCATGCCCTTTGTGGGAATCAGCGACAGCGACGACGCCATGTTCACGAAGGCCTGCAGCCCGAAGCCGACGACCAGACCGCCCGCCGCCAGCACCACGAACAGGTTAGGCTCCGCCAGCAGCCGGAACAGCGCCCGGAGCACGATGGCGGCGAACACCAGGATGATGAAGGCGCAGAAGAACAGCCCGAACTCCTCGCCCGCCACGGCGAACACGAAGTCCGCGCGCGCATCCGGCAGGAAGTGCTTCACCTGCCCCTCGCCCGGCCCGAGCCCCCACATGCCGCCATTGCCGAAGGCCATCAGCGCCGTCTGCGCCTGGCTGCCCTTCGGCGGGTCGATGAACATCATCACGCGCGTATGCACATGGCCGATGAAGAAGAACGCATAGACCAGCGCCAGCACCACCACCACGCAAGCGATGCCGAGCCATTTCATGTCCATGCCGTCGAGATAGAATTGCGCCAGCACGACCATGGTGAACAGGAAGGTCATGCCGATATCCGGCTGCATCTTCAGCACCAGCGCGGTGAGCAGATACACGCCCAACGCAGCCCTCTTGCCCGGGAACCGCGGCGTACGGTGCGATTCCGCGATCAGCCAGGCGGTGATGATGACGAAGGCCGGACGCAGGAACTCGCTCGGCTGGACGGTAAAGCCCGGCAAGGCAAGCCAGCGGTTGGCGCCGTCCACCTCAGTGCCATGCATCAGGGTAAAGCCGGTGAGCAGGAAGAACACGATGCCGATCCCCAGCGCCGCCAGCTTCACCTGGCGCAGGGAGAGCATGGACATGCCCAGCATCGTCACCCCGCTGAGGATGAGGAAGAGGATCTGCTTGATCATCGCCAGCGTGTGCGGGTCGGTGATATGCGTGGTCACGCCGGGCATCGCCGCCAGCGCCAGCACATAGCCGATGCCGAGCAGGATCGCGAGGCCAAGCAGCGTGAGGCGGTCCACGCTCCACCACCAGCGGCCCAGTATCGAGGTATCGGCGCGGGAGAGCGGGCGCATCAGGCAGCAACTCCCTTGGCCAGCCTGGCGAACTCATCGCCGCGCACCTCGAAATTCGGGAACTGGTCGAAGCTCGCCGCGGCCGGGGAGAACAGCACGACCCCCGCCCCCGCCTTCGCCGCCTCGAAAGCCAAGGGCAGCGCCGCTTCCAGCGTGCCCGCATACTCGTTCGCCACGCCGTGCTGGCTCAGCTTGGCGGCAAAGGCCCGGCCATCCTGGCCGATCAGGAACGCCTTCTCGATGCGCGGGAAGAACGGTTCCAGATCGTCGATCCCGCCCGCCTTGGCCACGCCGCCCGCGATCCACACGAAGCGATCGTAACAGGCCATGGCGCGGCTGGCGGCGTCGGCATTGGTCGCCTTGCTGTCATTGATGAAGCGCACGCCTTCGCGCTGCGCCACCTCCTGCGCCCGGTGCGCGAGGCCAGGGAAGCTGGCGATCCCCTCGGCGATCGCCGCCTCGCCCACGCCCAGCGCCCGCGCCAGCGCGGCAGCGGCTTCGGCGTTCTGCGCGTTGTGCTCGCCCGGCAGCGCCTTGGCGCCCGTGGCCTGGCCCAGCCCGGAAATCCGCACAACCTTGGCCGGCTGGGTCTGAAGCCAGTCCGCCATCTCGCGCGAGGGCTCGTCATCCACCCCGATCACCGCCGTGCAGCTGCCATCCTGTCGCGCGAAGATCTCCCGCTTGGCGGCGGCGTAGCCGGCCATGTCCCCGTGGCGGTCCAGATGGTCGGGAGAAAGATTCAGCATCACCGCGGCATCAAACCGGAATGTCACGATTCGTTCCAACATATAGCTGGACATTTCGAGCACATAGACGCCGTCATCCGGCAAAATCGGCAAGGAAAGCGCCGCCGGACCCAGATTCGCCCCCGCCGCGTGCGGCACCCCGGCCACGTTGAGGATATGCGCCAGCAGCGCCGTGGTGGTGGATTTGCCGTTGGTCCCGGTAATCCCGGCGAAACGCGCCTTGGAGCCCAGCCCCCGCACCGCCTGGTAGAGCAACTCGGCGTCGGTGAGCACCGGCACGCCATGCGCCAATGCCCAGACGGCTTCCGGGTGCGGCTTGGGCAGAATGTGCGGAATACCGGGCGAAAGCACCACGGCGTCCAGCTTTCCGGTCACTTCCGACGGCTTGACGGCAGCGAACCCCGAAGCCGCCTCGCGCGACGCCGCGTTATCGTCCCACACGAACACCTCGGCGCCGAACTCGCGCAGGCGAAGCGCTGCCGGCAGCCCGGCCCGCCCGAGCCCAAGCACCGCGAAACGTTGGCTAGAGAACACGCTCATCGGATTTTCAGGGTGGCCAGCCCCACCAGCCCCAGGATCATCGAGATGATCCAGAAACGGATGACGATGGTCGGTTCCGCCCAGCCTTTCTTCTCGAAATGATGGTGCAGCGGCGCCATCAGGAACACGCGCCTGCCGGTCCGCTTGTACCAGAACACCTGCACGATGACCGAGATGGTCTCCACCACGAACAGCCCGCCGACGATGGCGAGCACGATCTCATTCTTGGTCGCCACGGCCACCGCGCCCAGCGCGCCGCCCAGCGAGAGGGAGCCGGTATCGCCCATGAACACCGCCGCCGGCGGAGCGTTGAACCACAGGAAGCCGAGCCCCGCGCCGATCAACGCCGAGAGGAACACCGCCAACTCGCCCACGCCGGGGATGAAGTTGACCTCCAGATACCCGGCGAAAATCTTGTTACCCACCAGATAGGCGATGAGCGAGAACACCGCGGCGGCGATCATCGTCGGCACGGTGGCGAGGCCATCCAGCCCGTCGGTAAAGTTCACCGCGTTGGCCGAGCCCATGAGCACGAACAGCGCCACGAAGGGAAACAGGAAACCAAACGGAATCAGCAGGCTCTTGAACACCGGCACGGCAAGATCGGTGGCGATCGCGTCGGGCATCAGGTGGATCATCCACACCGCGGCCACCAAGCCGATCAGCCCCTCGCCCAACAGCCGCACCCGGCCCGAAACGCCCTTGGTGTTGCGCTTGGTCAGCTTGAGGAAGTCATCGGCAAAACCGATCCCCCCGTAGCCGAAAGTGACCATCAGCGTCGCCCACACATAGCCGTTGCCAAGATCCGCCCAGAGCAGGGTGGAGAACCCCAGCGCCAGCAGGATCAGCACGCCCCCCATGGTCGGCGTGCCCTTTTTCTCGACCAGATGCCGCTCCGGCCCGTCGGTGCGAATCGGCTGGCCGTGGCGCTGCATGGCTTTCAGGGTGCGGATCACCTTTGGCCCAAGCCAGAAGCTGATGACGAGCGCCGTCAGGCACGCCCCGCCCGCCCGGAAGGTGATGTACCTGAACAGGTTGAAAAAATGCACATGCCCGGCGAGCGGGAAGAGAATCGCGTAAAGCATCAGCCAGGGCTTTCCAGATGCGAGATGACGTCACGCATGCGGCTGCCATAACTTCCTTTAACCAACACGGTGTCGCCGTCCACCAACGCGGCTTTGACCAGCGGAGCCAGGGTAGCGGCGTCAGGCGCATGCGCGCCCTGTTTGGCCGGGGGAAGCGAGTCGAACAAGGTTCTCGTCCAGATTCCGCAGGTAAAAATAACGTCCGCCGCGGCCAGCGCCGCCTCGTGCAACGCCAGGTGTTCCCGCGGCGATTCGTCACCCAACTCCAGCATGTCCCCCAGCACGGCCACGTGCCGCCCAGGTTGCAGCGCCAGCACCGCCAAGGCCGCGCGCATCGAGGCACCGGAGGCATTGTAGCTCTCGTCCAGCAGCAAGACCGTTCCACCGTCCGGCAGCATCAGCTCGCGCCGCGCGCCGCGCCCGGCGAAGGGGGCAAAACCATTCAGCCCCGCGGCGGCCTGCTGCGCGTCCAGCCCCAGCGCCACGGCGGCGGCCAGCACGGCGACGGCATTGCGGGCCATGTGCAGCCCCGGCGCCAGGAGCGTGAAGCGCACCGTGACGCCATGGATTTCAGCTTCTATATCAGAGCCTTCCGCCCCAGCCTTTACGTTCAGCAGGCGAGCCTCCCGGCCGCAGATAACCGCCTGCCGCCCCTTTGGCACCGCTTCGCGCAACAACTGAACAAAGGCCGAATCGCCGGGAATCACCGCCGTGCCGCCCGGCTCCAACCCGCCATAGATCGCGGCCTTCTCCCGCGCGATCGCCTCTTCCGAACCCATCAACCCCAGATGCGCCCTGTCCACGCAGGTCACCACCGCCACGTACGGGCGCACCAGCGCCACCAGCGGGGCAATCTCCCCGGGATGGTTCATGCCGATCTCAAACACCCCGAAATCCACCCCGCGCGGCATCCGTGCCAGGGTCAGCGGCACGCCGATATGGTTGTTGAAGCTGGCCTCGGCCGCGTGCACGGCGCCGAACGCGCCAAGGGTCCGGCGCAGCATCTCCTTGGTCGTGGTCTTGCCTACCGAGCCCGTCACTGCCACGATCTTCGCTTCCGTCCGCGCCCGGGCAGCCGCACCCAGCCGCTCCAGCGCCTTCAGCGTGTCATCCACCACTATGGCGTTGCCCGACATGGGCCGCGAGACCAGCGCCGCCGCCGCGCCCTTGGCGAACGCCGTCTCCACGAAATTATGCCCGTCCCGCTCGCCGGCAAGCGCCACGAACAGATCGCCCGGCTGCAAGGTGCGCGTGTCGATGCTAATGCCGGTCACGTCCCAGCCCCGCTCCACCCCAAACACGGCGCCCAGCTCGGCGGCTGTCCAGAGGCTCATGCGGCGCCTCCCAGCTCGCGGATCACGGCGGCGTCGTCGAACGGGATCACCTCGCCCTTCACGATCTGCCCCTGCTCATGCCCTTTGCCCGCCACCACCAGCACATCGCCGGGGGCCAGACCTTCAAGTGCTGCGGCAATGGCCGCGCGGCGGTCGCCAATCTCCCGCGCCACCGGGCAGGCCGCCAGAATCGCGGCGCGGATCGTGGCCGGGTCCTCGGAGCGCGGGTTGTCGTCGGTCACGATGCACACATCCGCGCCCTTCGCCGCCGCTTCGCCCATCAGCGGGCGCTTGCCGGCATCGCGGTCGCCCCCGGCACCGAACACGATATGCAGCCGCCCGTTGGCATGCGGGCGCAGCGCGCTCAGCACGCGGGCAATGGCATCCGGCGTATGCGCGTAGTCCACGTAGGCGGCGGCGCCGTTCGGCAGCACCAGCGCGCGCTCCAGCCGCCCCCGCACACCTTGCAGCCGCGGCACCAGGGCGAAGGCATCCGCCACCCCCACCGCCTCGGCAAGGCTCGCCGCCAGCATCGCGTTATCGGCCTGGAACCGCCCCGGCAGATGCAGCTCCACGCGCCGCCCGCCACAGATCACCTCTTGCCCGTCCGGCCGGGGGATGACACGCTCCACGGCAACTGCCTCGAACTCAAGCCCTTTCTCGGCGGCGATGGCGCGCAGCCGGGCCAGCACGCCGGGCTCCAGGTCGGCCATCGCCCGTGCCGCAGCACCCCGCTTCATCAGCGTGGAGAACAGCCGGAGCTTGGCCTCGGCATAGGCCTCCATGGTGCCGTGGTAGTCGAGATGATCGCGGGTGAGGTTGGTGAATCCGGCGGCGGCGAAGCGCAGCCCGTCCAGCCGGCTCTGCTCCAGCCCGTGGCTGGAAGCCTCCATCGCCACGTCTGTCACCCCTTCTTCGGCGAGTTCCGCCAGCGTGTTGGCCAGCGTCACCGGGTCCGGCGTGGTCAGGCTTTCTGTCACCGGCCGCCCGGGGGCGATCACCCCCAGCGTGCCGAGCGAGGCCGATTTCCGCCCCGCCAGGGTGAAGATCTGCCGCAGGAAATCCACGGTGCTGGTCTTGCCGTTGGTGCCGGTCACCGCCACCAGCCGCTCGGGCATCTTCCCGGCCAGCTCCACTGCCATCTCCGCCAGGGCCGCGCGCGGCGCGGGCGAGGTGATGAGCCGGCGCGGCGGCACGCCGGGCGGCCATTGCGTGCCCTCGGGCGCCAGCACGGCAATGGCGCCTTTCGCCACGGCGTCGGCGATGAAGCGCCGCCCGTCCACTTTCACCCCCGGCAGGGCCGCGAACACATAGCCCGGCCGCACCGCCCGGCTATCCGCTGTGATGCCGATCACGTCAATCAACTCAGGCCTTCCCATCGCCGTTACTATCCCGCGAAGTCATATGGCTTCCCATCATTGGCGAGACCGGCGCCATGATCCCGTCATGCCGCACATGCGTAACGTGCGAGGCCGATGGCTCCGGCGCCAGCTTGCTGTCCGTATCCGCCTGCGCGGCCGGTGGCGCCGGTGGTGCCGGCGGCTTCGCCCCCATCAGCTCGTAGGCGAAGGGATTCGCCCCCGGCGGCAGCGGATTGTCCGGCCCCAGCGCCCTCTGCCCCGGTGGTGGGGTAGGGGTCAGCGGCACGGTCAACTCCGCGTCGAGCTGCGCCAGCTGGTCACCCGTCGCCGGCATAATGCCCAGCATCGGCCCGATGCGGGCGATGATCCGCGCCACGGTCGGCGCGGCGATCATGCCGCCGGTGGTGAAGCCGTAAGTGGTGGCGTCCGGCTTGGGCTGCAACACCAGCACGTAGATCACGTATTGCGGGTTATCCATGGGGAAAGCCGCCATGAAGGATGCATTGTTGGTGTGCTTCAGATATCCGCCATTCGGCCCCACCACCTGGGCCGTGCCGGTCTTGCCGCCAACCACGTAGCCCGGCACCGCGGCATTCTTGCCTGTGCCGGTCAGCACCACATTGGTCATCAGCTTGCGCATCAGGTCCGATGTGCTTTGCTGCATGACCCGCACACCCTGCGGCTGCTGCCCATCGGGGTCCACTTTCAGCAGTGTCGGGTCGTAGCGAGTGCCGCCATTGACGATCGGCAGCACGGCCGTAATGACCTGCAGCGGACTCACCGCGATGCCCGCGCCGAAGGAGACGGTCATCGTCGCCGCCAGCCCCCAGTTATTGAAGGACGGGAATAGCGGTTTCGGCGGTCCGGGCAACTGGATATCCAGCGGCTGGAAAAATTGCTGTTTGGTGAACCAGGCCTGCTCGATCTTCGGTCCGAGAATGGCGGCGATGCGCGAGGCACCGATATTGGAGGAGACGTTGAGGATCTGCGGCACCGCCATCCACTCATTCGCCGGCTCGAAGTCGGTGATGTGGAAGCGCCCGACTTTCAGCGGATGCGTGGTATCGAAATAATCCCAGTAATGCACCAGGCCGGAATCCAGCGCCATGGAAATGGTCTGCAGCTTGAACACCGAGCCCGGCTCGTAGGTGCCGTTCACGCAGCGGTCGAACTGGCTGTTGCGGTCCGCGCTGCCATAGGCGTTCACGTCGTAATCCGGCAGGCTGGCCATGGCCAAAATCTCGCCCGTATGCGCGTTCATCACGATGGCGCAGGCACCAGGAGCCTGGAACTCCGTCACCGCCGCGGCCAGTTCGTCATGCACGATGCTCTGAATCCCGGCATCGATGGACAGCGCCAGCGGCTGGGTATTGCTGCTGGTCAGCCGCTGCTGGAAATACTGCTCCACACCGGCGACGCCGGTGCCGTCCACCTTCACCCCGCCCAGGATATGCGCGGCCAGGTTGCCGTCCGGGTAGTGCCGCTTCTCGTTATTCTCGAAATACACGCCCGGAATGCCGAGCGAATTCACCGCCAGTTCCTCCTGCGGCGTCAGCTTGCGGTTGAGGTAAACGAATTCCTTGCGCTTCTCGGGAGACACCCCCGCGCCGAGCTTCTGCGCGGTCTGCGCCACGTCGATGTCCGGCATGGCGTTGGCCAGCAACTGAGCTGCCGCCTGCGGGTCCGGCACCTGCTGCGGGTCGGCGTAAAGCTCCGCGCCGGGCAGCGAGACGGCCAGTATGGTGCCGTTACGGTCGGTGATATCCGCGCGCGAGGGCGGCGGCGGCGTCATATCCAGTTGCGGCTGCATGGCGGCGATCTGCGCGGCACTCGGCAGCAGCGGATGCACCACGGTCGACCATGCAAGCTTCGCCGCCAGCACGCCATAGAGCCCGAGGAACAGCAGCGCTGCGATCACCATCCGTCCGCGCGCCTTGTCCAGCACGCGGCGCTGGTCGAGGTCAGGCGCCGTGACCCGAACATTCTCCATCAGCGGCACGGCGCCGCCGCGCGCGGGCGCACCCTTCCGCCGCGAGGGCGGCGGCTGGTCCGGCCGCAAGGTCAGTGTCAATTGGTGCCCCCTTGGGCCATGCCAAGCATGGAGCCACCATCATCGATCGGCATCGAGGCCGGCGCCACGCTGGCCACGGCCCGCACGGACATCACCTGCGCGCCAAGCGGCTCGGCGCGCGGCACGGGAGCGGCGGCAGCGACGTACAGGGACGACGCATTTTCTTCATGCAGCACATGCCCGGGGCGATGGAAGGCATGGTGCGCCACGCCGTCGGCGCTGGCCAGGCGCAGCTGCTGGGCGTGCCTGGCCAGCGGCCTGGGCGCGGATACGGCAACGCGCGCAGCGTTGACGGAAGCCATTTGTACTGGCGCGGCGGAAGCCGCGGCCACCGTCGCCTGAGTTGGGGAAACCGGCGCTGCCGGAGAGGCGGATGCAGGCGCCGCCTGTGCCAGCTGCGGCATGGCGGGCGCCGGGTCAGCCGGGTTCGCCCCCGGCGGCTGGCTGCCCGGCGCGGGCAGGCTGCTGCCCAGGCTGACCAGCGTCGTTAGCTGTCCCGGCTTCATCGGCTGCAGCCCGGTGAACTGCGCCGCCAGCGAGGCCAGGCGGGACGGATCCGCCTCCAGCGCCCACTGCGCCTGCAGCACGCGGATGCTTTGTTCGTCCTGGCGCGTCGCCTGCGTCACCTGTGTAAGCTGGTCGTCCAGCGCCTCGCTATGGTGCTTGACCATGAACAGATACGCACCGGAGAGCGCGAACATCATGCCGCTGATGAGGGTGAAGGACCGTACGATCATGCCGCGAGCCTTTCCATGACCCGCAACTTGGCGCTGCGGGCGCGGGGGTTGGCGTTGAGTTCCGCCGCGCCCGCGGTGACCGGCGTCTTCGTCACCAGAGCGAAGCGGGGCTTGGCCTGGGCCAGTAGCCCGGCCGGGTCATGCCGCGAGGCGCCTGGCAGCCGCCCGGCGCCAGCCGCAAAAAACTGCTTCACGATCCGGTCCTCCAGGGAGTGGAAGCTCACCACGACCAGCCGCCCACCAAGCTTCAACATCGCTGCCGCCTGCTCCAGCGCCGCCTCGACGTCCGTCAGCTCCTCGTTCACGGCAATGCGCAGCGCCTGAAAGCTCCTCGTTGCCGGGTCAAGCCCCGATTTGTCCGCTCTCACGACACTCCGTATCACGCCCGCCAGATCCGACGTTGTTGTGAATTTTTGCACCTTCCGCCGCTCGACGATGGCCTTGGCAACGCGCCGCGCGGCCTTCTCCTCCCCGAACTCATAAAGAATATCCGCCAGCTCGGATTCGGGGCAAAAATTAACGAGCGTTTCGGCATTCATTTCGCTGCTGCCCATTTGCATATTCAAAGGCCCGTCATGGCGAAAAGAAAACCCGCGCGCCGGATCGTCGATCTGATACGAGGAAACGCCAAGGTCGAACACCGCGCCGTCGAGCGCAAAGACCTCGCGCTCCGCCAGCAACTCTGAAATATTGCTGATTCTACCTTCGCAAATCTCGAATCGACCAGGATATTCGCGCTCCAGCTCGCGCCCGCGCGCCACTGCCGCCGGGTCGCGGTCGACGGCGAAGAGCCTGCAATCCGCCGCGTCGAGAATCGCCTTGGCATAACCGCCGCCACCAAAAGTCCCATCCAGATAAACGCCGCCATCGCGCGGCTGGAGCATCGTCACAGCCTCGTCGCGTAGAACCGGAATGTGGGAAAATTCTGTCATCTCGCCGGCACTCCAAAGGCGATCTTCGGCGCCGCGGCGCAGGAAGCCTCAAGGAAGACCCGTCCCGCCTCAGGTTCCCAGATGTGAAAATGGTCGCCACGACCGAGGAAATACACGGCGTCGGCCAGTTTAGCCCGCGCCGCCAGATGCGCCGGGATCATGATCCGCCCCTGCGCATCCAACTCCACCTCCGCCGCTTGGCTGTAAACCACGCTGGCCAGCGCGTAATGCTCCGGGTCGGTCTCGGCCAGTGCGTCCACTTTCTCCTGGAATTTCGCGTAATCCGGCAGCGGCCAGGCCTCCACGCAGCCTTCCAGCAGCGAGGGCCGCAGCACCAGCGTCATCTCCGGCGTGGCCTTCCACACATTGCGGAACGCCGCCGGGACGGAAACCCGTCCCTTCGCATCCAGCTTATTCTCGTGGCTGCCGAAGAGTCGCTTCATCGGGGTTAAACGCGAGGCCTTCCACCACTTTATGGGAAATCGTGGGTTTCTTTCCCACTAGCATGCCACGCTTCCCCCCGTCAAAGAGATTTGCAGGAAACTCCTGCACGAATCGGAACGAATCTCGTGCGCGAAATCTCCGGGTTTTTGCAACAATGTTCTCTATTTGTTCGAGTTTCAGGTACGCGAAACTGCGGCAAATCAATTTCGCTGCCGATCCAAACAATTTGACCAGAACAAAGCAGGAAAATCCAGACGGTCTGTAAGCCGGGTTCTGTCCACACCGCAAGGGTGCTGGACGGCCATTCATCTGGGACGGACGTTACCGCCCGCCTCGCGCGACCAACCCGGGCGGCGAACCGGAAATCGTTCCGCGCCCATGCTCACGCACGGCGCCGGCCACCCCTATTCGGTCTTGCTCCTGGTGGGGTTTACCCTGCCCTCGCTGTTACCAGAGAGGCGGTGCGCTCTTACCGCACCATTTCACCCTTACCTTGGGCGAACCCGAAGGCGGTATGTTTCTGTGGCACTGTCCCTGGGGTCGCCCCCGCCGGCTGTTAGCCGGCACCGTATTTCCGTGGAGCCCGGACTTTCCTCCCGTGGTTTCCCACCGGCGGCCGTCCAACCGTCTGGAACGCCCTCCCTACTCCCGGCGCTTAGGCGCGGTCAACCAGCGCGCGCAGCGCGGCGGCCCGCCCCCCGGTTGCGAAGTCCACAACACCACTCAGATTCTGCGGCAAAAAATGCCTCTGGAACGCCAACACCACATCACGTTCCGGCAGGCTCACGTCGTAGCCGATGGCGGCGAGATCCGCCCGCACATTACCGGGCGAGGCAAATTCATCCGTCCACACGCCAATGCCCGCCTCCGCCAGCCCCTTCCAGCCGAACAACTCGCCCGGGTCCTGCTTGCGGTTGGGGGCGATGTCTGAATGCGCGACGACGTTGCGCGCCGGGATAGGGTGGCGCGAGAGTATGCCCCGGCAAAGCTCGCGCACCGCGTCCATCTGCGCCGCCGGAAACGGCCTGTAGCCCCATTCATGCCCGGGATTGACGATCTCGATCCCGACCGAGGCGCCGTTCAGCATCCTGTGCCCGCGCCAATAGGAAATGCCGGCGTGCCAGGCGCGCTTTTCCTCGGGCACCAGGCAATAGACCGTGCCGTCCTCATCCACCACGTAATGCGAGGATACCTTGGCCTCCGGCGAGCGCAGCAGGTCGATGGCCGACTGCGCCGTGGGCATGCCCGTGTAATGCAGCACGAGGAATTCCACCGCCGCGTCGCGCTCGTCGAAATTCGGTGAGGGCCGCAGGATCATGCCACTAGCCTCCTTGTCATCAGCAGGTCCAATCCCAGGGCGAGCATCAGCCCGCCCGCCCCCTGGCGCACGCGCGCGATCATCTCCCCGCGCCCGGACAAGGAACCGCGCACCGCCCCCGCCGCCAGCGCCACCGCGAGGTCGGCGCTGGTGTTCAGCGCCACGGAGACCAGCCCAAGTGCTGCGAACTGCAGCGCCACATGCCCGCGCGAAAGATCGACGAATTGCGGCAGGAAAGCCAGAAAAAACGCCGCCGTCTTGGGGTTCAGCGCCTCGACGAAGATGCCATCCACCACCGCCCGTCGCGGATTGGCGGGCAGCACGTCCACCGCCTGCAGCATCGCGGCATCCCGCCGCGCGCTTCGGATCATGCCAATGCCCATCCACACCAGATACACCGCCCCGGCCAGCTTCATCAGCGCGAACAGCTTGGCGCTGGCCAGCACGATGGCCGACACACCCGCCGCCCCGGCGGCGACATGGACCATGCCGCCAATCCCCGTCCCGGCGCCGGAGGCCAGCCCCTCCAGCCGCCCAGCGGCCAGGCTGCGGGTGCTCACGTAAAAGATGCTCGGCCCCGGCAGCAGCGCCAGCACCAGCGCCGCCGCAAGAAACACCTGGAAATTCTGGAACATTCTAGAGCCGCCGCTCGCGCTTGATGGCATCGTAGGCGGCGTTGATCCGCGCCACCTTCTCCGAGGCCAGCTTGATCCGCGCAACTGACGCCCCCTGCGAGGCCAGCACATCCGGATGGTGCTCGCGCACAAGCTGCTTCCACCGTGCACGTATCTCCTCGGCGGTGGCGCTGCGGCGCAGGCCGAGCACGGAATAGGCGTCCCCGGTGGGCTGGGGCGCCGCCACGCCGCCCGAGGCCCGGCGCATCGCCGCCTCGTCCAGCCGGAAGGCAAAGCCCACCCGCCCCAGGAAATCCGCCTCCGCCCCGTTCAGCGGGCCATCGGCGCGGGCGATCTGGTACAGCCCGGCCAGCACCTGCTCCAATATTCCCCGGCTATCGGAAAACACTTGGCCAAGCTGCGTCGCGTAGCTCTCGAAGCCTTCGGTGCTGTCGCGCGCGCTGTCGAACAGCCGCCCCACCTCGGCGACATTCTCCGGCGGAATGGCGAAGCTGCGCTTGAACGCGTCAATCTCCAGCCGGCTCACCGGGCCGTCGCATTTGGCCAGCTTGGCGGCCAGCACCGTCACACCGACGGCGAAGAGCTGGTCCCGCCCGCCCAGCATGGCCGTGAGCCTGGCGCTGTCGAACGGCATCACGCGGTCGCCGAAGAAGGAGAAAGCGTGAAACCGCCCCTCATCCGCCGCGTGGCCCAGCGCCGCGCCGAACAGCGCGCCCACCGGCCCGCCCATAGCGAACCCGGCCATGCCACCGATGAACTTGCCCCAGTAACTCATGCGCCCAGTCTAGCACGCCCTTGAACCCGGCCCAACAATCGGACATCAACCAGGGCGACATTTTTGGGCAGGCGCATGAGCTGGCAGTTCTGGATCGATCGCGGCGGCACATTCACCGACATTGTCGCGTGCTCCCCCGGCGGCAAGCTGGCGACGAAGAAGCTCCTGTCGGAGAACCTGGAGCGATACCGCGATGCCGCGATCGAGGGTATCCGCGAATTCCTCGGCCTTAAACCCGGTGAAGCAATCCCCATCGGTGCCATCGCCAGCGTGAAGATGGGCACCACCGTGGCCACCAACGCGCTGCTGGAGCGCAAGGGCGCGCGCACGCTGCTGCTCATCAACCGGGGCTTCAGGGACGTGCTGCGCATCGGCAACCAGGCCCGCCCGCGCTTGTTCGACCTCGACATCCAGCTCCCCTCAATGCTGTACGAGCGCGTGGCCGAGGTGCAAGGCCGCGTTTCCGTGCAAGGCGAGGAGATCGAGCCCCTGGACGAAGCTTCCGCCCTGGCCGCCCTGCGCGCGGCGCGGGAGGACGGGATCGAGGCCGTCGCCATCGCGCTCATCCATGCCTGGAAATTCCCGCACATGGAGCGGCGCCTCGGCGTGCTGGCGGCCCAGGCCGGGTTCAAGCAAATCTCGCTCTCGCACATCGCCAGCCCCCTGCTGCGCCTGGTTCCGCGCGCCGACACCACGGTGGCCGACGCCTATCTCTCGCCTATTCTGCTGCACTACATCGCCCAAGTTTCCGAAGGGCTAAATAATTCACCGCTCTACTTCATGCAGTCGCATGGCGGACTGGCGCGGGCGGACGCCTTCACCGGCAAGGATGCCATCCTCTCCGGCCCGGCGGGCGGCATTGTCGGCGCCGTGCGCACTGCCGCCGCCGCGGGGTTTTCCGCCGTCATCGGCTTCGACATGGGCGGCACCAGCACCGATGTCGCGCTGTACGATGGCGCCTTCCAGCGCAGCCTGGAGACGGAAATCGCCGGGGTGCGGCTGCGCGCGCCGATGCTCGCCATCAATACCGTGGCGGCGGGCGGCGGCTCCATCCTGAGCTTCGACGGCGCCCGCCTGCGCGCTGGGCCCAAGAGCGCGGGCGCGAACCCAGGCCCTGCCTGTTACCGCAAAGGCGGCCCGCTTACCGTGACGGACGCCAACGTACTGCTCGGCAAGATCCTGCCCGCGCATTTCCCCGCCATTTTCGGCCCCGATGGCGACCAGCCTCTGGACGCCGCCATTGTGCGCGAAAAATTCACCGCCCTGGCGGCGGAGGTGGGCAACCTCACGCCGGAGCAACTGGCGGAAGGCTTCATCCAGATCGCGGTGGCCAACATGGCGCAGGCCATCCGCCAGATTTCCGTGCGGAAGGGCCTCAACCCGGCGGATTTCGCCCTGGTCTGCTTCGGCGGCGCGGGCGGGCAACATGCCTGCGCGGTGGCCGACGAGCTGGGCATGGACCGCGTGTTCATCCATCCGCTCGCCGGCGTGCTGTCGGCGTATGGCATCGGCCTGTCCGATTTCTCGCTGATGCGCGAGCAGGCGGTGGAAACGCCCTTCACCCCGCAGGCCATGGAGCCGCTGGCGCAAACCGCCGCGCGTTTGGCCGAAGAAGCTAAAACCGCCCTGCGCGCGCAAAACCCCGACGCCACGGTGAGCCACACCGCCACCATCCTGCTGCGCTACGCGGGAACCGACACCGCGCTGCCCGTTGAATTATGCGAATTCAACGGGATGGCGCAGAAATTCACCGCCGCGCATCAGCGCCTGTTCGGCTTCGTCACGCCGGAAAAGCCGCTGGTGGCCGAGACCGTATTGGTGGAAGCCAGTGCCCCTGGCGAGGCGCTCACCGAACCCGAGATCGCCGCCAGCCCGCTCCCCGCCCCGCTGGAAACCGTCCGGATGTTCACCGGCGGCCAAGCCCAGCCCACCCCGGTATACGACCGCGACGCCCTCGGCGCGGGCGCGAAGATCCCCGGCCCGGCGATCCTGAAGGAGGCCAATGCCACCACGGTGATCGAACCGGGCTGGACCGCCGAGATCACGGCGAAAAACCACTGCATCCTGCACCGCACCGCCGCGCGTGAAAACGCCGTCATCGCCGACGCGGCAAAGCCAGACCCGGTGCTGCTGGAACTCTTCGCCAACCTGTTCATGTCCATCGCCGAGCAGGCGGGCGCGGTGCTGCGCAACACGGCGCAGAGCGTGAACATCAAGGAAAGGCTGGATTTTTCCTGCGCGATTTTCGACGCCGCGGGCAATCTCGTCGCCAACGCCCCGCATGTGCCGGTGCATCTGGGCGCCATGGGCGCCTCCGTCCGGCATGTCATCGCCCTGCGCGGAAACACGCTCCGCCCCGGTGACGCGGTGGCCCTGAACAACCCCTACGCCGGAGGAACCCACCTCCCCGATATTACCCTCATCACCCCGGTTTTCGACGAAACCGGCACGGAAATCCGCTTCTTCACCGCCTGCCGTGGCCACCATGCCGATATCGGCGGGCTCACCCCCGGCTCCACCCCGCCCTTCTCAAAAACACTGGAAGAAGAAGGGGTTGTCATCGACAATTTCCTGCTCCTTTCAGGCGGCGCATTCCAGGAACAGGAATTCCGCGCCATCCTCGCCGGGGCCAGATACCCGGCCCGCAACCCGGACCAGAACGTGGCCGACATCAAGGCGCAGATCGCCGCCAACGCCACCGCCGCCAACGCGCTTGGGGCCATTGTGTCCCGCTACGGCTGGGCAGTGGTCGCCAACTACATGCGCCACGTGATGGACAATGCCGAGGCCGCCATTCGCGCCGCCATCCTGCGCCTGCGCGATGCCGATTTCGCCTACACCATGGATGACGGCACGCCGCTGCGTGTGTCGCTGCGCATCGACCGCGCCACGGCCAGTGCCACGGTGGATTTCACCGGCACCGGCCCGGCCGGGCAGAATAATTTCAACGCGCCCAAGGCCGTCACCACCGCGGCGGCGCTGTACGCCTTCCGCTGCCTCACCGGCACCGATCTCCCGCTGAACGAAGGCTGCCTCAAGCCACTCACCATCATCATCCCCGTGGGCTCCTTCCTCGCCCCGCCACCCGGCTCGGCCGTGGTCGCGGGCAATACCGAGGTTTCCCAGGCCGTTACCGTGGCCCTGCTCGGCGCCATGGGGGCCTGCGCCTCCGCCCAGGCGACGATGAACAATTTCCTGTTCGGCAATGCCCGCCACCAGTATTACGAGACGATCTGCGGCGGCGCCGGGGCTGGGCCCGGCTTTAATGGCTGTTCCGCCGTACACACGCACATGACCAACACCCGCATCACCGACCCCGAGGTGCTGGAGCTGCGCTTCCCCG
>NZ_JBKQJR010000173.1:0-4865 GCF_052326845.1 Acidocella sp.
GCAACAGATGCCCGGAAAATTCCGGAAATGCGTCTAATGCAAAAGGCGTGTAGCTGGCCGCGATCATCACAAAAATCATGGCGTGATCCAAGCGACGGAATCTGGCTTTGACATGTCCGGCGGCTGCCAAATTCAAATTGTAGAGTGCTGAAGCCGTCAGCATGCCGAGCAGGCCAAAACCATAAATCCAGATTGATATGATGAGTTTGGCACTTGCCTCTGGCGGCAGGCGAGAGATTAACCAAGCCACACCACCTAAAGCCCCGAGGATGCCGACGAAATGCACAGCGCGATCGGCAAGGAACTCGGTACGATCATAGCGGGGAAAATCATAAGGCTCTGGCATTATGTCGTTCATGATCGTGCAACTTTCAAACCGAAATTTCACATAGACTACCCGTCCGCTCCGCTTCCGCGGCAATGTAGCCCAACTCGGGGGCTCCGAGAAGCGATCCCGAAAGTTAATGCGGATTAAAGTGCTGGTGGGTTACCCTTCTTAACGGCACTATATTAAATTCATACATGATGAACCATATGTGGTGGTGACCCTAGACCGACGGCTGCAGATGCACGGCCGCCGGCACCGGGTAATGCTGAGCGTCCGGTTCCAGGCTTGGCAGGTAGGCGGCCCTACGGCTACCAGAGGTCGATTGCCCAACGCCAGGACTACCAGAGCAGCCGTCTGCATTTCTGAGTTCGCTGCCCGGGAAGAGCCAGGCGGCTCCCGGCCACCCAGGCCGAATTTGGTTTTGGCCGTGATGCCCATGGCGTCGGCTGTTCTGGGTGGATTCCTGACCTTTGCTCGCAGTTGCTAATTCAGGCAGGGTCCCGGAAAGCTGACATTCATACCAACTGGAGCTTTCTGAAACTCAAAGCCTTCGGAATTTCGGTAAGAGTTATTTGAGAGATCCCCGGTTCATCGCCGATCGCGCTGCGCGGTCGGATTCATTGTAGTCTCTAGGGGAAGGCGGTATAAAAGTTTTTTAGTCGGCCGCAGATGGCGTATCGGCTGCGGCGTGCCCAAGTGCTAACGTGCAAAATGCAAAAAAGACCATTGGCCGGAAGGAAGGTATGCCTTGCATATCGATCGCAGTGAGTTTGGCAGCATTACAATTGACGGGAAGACCTACGGTCATGATGTGACGATCGGATTAGGCGACAAGGTGAGCAAACGAAAGAAGAAGCTGTCAAAGGAGCAGTATGGAACATCGCATGTTGTCTCGGAGGCGGAAGCCAAATTCGTCTTTGAGAAGGGATGCGATCTGATCATCATCGGCAGCGGCCAGGAAGGCAATGTCCGCCTTTCCCCAGAGGCCGAGGATTACTTCGCGAAGAAGGGATGCGACGTGGTGCTCCGACCAACGCAGGAGGCGATCCAATTGTTCAACCGATCGACGAAGCGCAAGATCGCGCTGATGCATGTGACATGCTGACCTGCGCGTATAGATGCCGCACGCTAGGGCTTGGCGTCGCCTTCCCGAAATGCCGCCAAGACCAATGTTGAGAAATTTTTCGCCCGCTCGTCAGGCTGGTCCTTGCGCCGCGGTGCCGGAGAGCATCGCCGGGGATCGGCCGGAGCACATTAACAGTCTGATAGAGCAACAGGCCGGGAAAGGCCGGCGATCTTTTTCCTAGCGTCGAGGACTAAAAATATGGCGCCACAACTTATCGCTCAACCAAAAGCTGCAAGTGCCGGAGGGCAACCCGCTGCGACCATCGTGCCAGGATTAGTCCACATTGCTCGGGACCTTTATCACGAACTTCATCCGCACAGCCACGCCGGCGAACGGGCCGGCCTCGACAGCTCGCTCGAGCGGGACTGGGGCTTCGACAGTCTATCGCGCGCAGAGCTGCTCTTGCGGGTGGATCGGGCTTTCTCGGTTCATTTGCCGGAACAGCTGCTCGCCGACGCGGAGACGCTCCGCGATCTGTTGGCGGCGCTGCAGGGCACGCAAGCAGCGCCAGCGGCCTTCGATACCGCCGTTCAGCGCGGCATCGAACCTGGTACCGCCGAACCCGCGCCCGCCGGCTCCACGACTCTCACCGCGGTGCTGGATTGGCATGTCGCGCACCATGCCGAGCGCGTTCACATCATCCATTGGCATGGGGACGGGACGGAGACGAACCTGTCATATGGTGAGCTTGCGGAGCGGTCGCGCGGCGTCGGGCGCGGTCTTCGGCAGGCGGGGCTTCAGCCGGGCGACCGGGTGGCGATCATGCTGCCGACGAGCGAAGCCTTTTTCATCGCCTTTTTCGGCATTCTATATGCGGGCGGCGTGCCGACGCCCATCTACCCACCTGCCCGCCCGTCGCAGCTTGAGGAGCATCTCAGACGGCAAGCCGGAATCTTACGCAATGCCGGTGCGGTATTGCTCGTCGCATCGCCGGAGACCATCGCGGTGGCGCGTCTGCTGAAGCTGCAAGTGGAAAGCTTGAGAGACGTGGTCAGTGTCGAGACGCTGAGCAAGGGAACCGGTACGCTTCCGGGCCAAGTGGCGCCGCACGGCCTTGCGCTGCTGCAGTACACATCGGGGAGCACCGGAGACCCCAACGGCGTCGCCCTCAGCCACCTCAACCTTCTCGCCAACATCAGGGCGATCGGCCAGGCGCTAGAGGCCGGCCCCGCGGACATCTTCGTCAGCTGGTTGCCGCTTTATCACGATATGGGGCTTATCGGCGCTTGGCTGGGCAGCCTCTATTTCGCCGCCCCGCTCGTGGTCATGTCGCCACTCACCTTCCTGGTCCGGCCGGAGCAGTGGCTCTGGGCGATCCACCGGCACCGCGCCACGCTCTCGGCAGCGCCCAATTTCGCGTTCGAGCTCTGCCTGCGCAAGATCGAAGATGCCACGATCGCTGGCCTCGACCTCAGCTCGCTACGGATGCTGGCCAACGGATCCGAGGCGGTCAGCCCAGCGACAATTCACCGCTTTGCAGCGCGGTTTGCGCAATATGGCTTCCGGCCGGAGGCGATGGCGCCGGTCTACGGCCTGGCCGAAAATGCCGTGGGATTAGCTTTCCCTCCACTCGGCCGCGCGCCGATCATCGACCGCGTTGATCGCGGAGCGCTGGCCAGGAACGGCAACGCCCTTCCGGCTGGACCAAACGATCCAAATGCGCTGGAATTCGTCGCGTGCGGCCGCCCATTACCAGGCCATGAGATCCGAATCGTGGGCGCTATGGGGGAGCTTGGCGAACGCCAGGAGGGATTGTTGCAATTCCGTGGTCCGTCCGCGACTGCGGGTTATTTCGCCAACCCGGCCAAGACGCGCCAGCTCTTCGACGGAGACTGGCTCAATAGCGGCGATCTCGCCTATATCGCCGACGGCGACGTGTTCATCACCGGCCGCTCGAAAGACATCATCATCCGTGCCGGCCGCCATATCTACCCGGAGGAGATCGAGGCCGCTATCGGCGAGGTCGACGGTGTTCGCAAGGGGTGCGTCGTGGCCTTCGGAACCCACGATCCACGTGCAGGGACTGAGCGCCTTGTCATTCTCGCCGAGACACATGAGACGGACCCGGCTGCCGTGTCAGCGTTGCGGCAGCGCATAGAGGACGCCGCCACGCGGCGTCTCGACGCGCCGCCGGAAGAGGTCATTCTCGTCGCGCCGCGCACCGTCCCGAAGACGTCCAGCGGCAAGCTCCGCCGCGCCGCGGCCCGCGAGCTGTTCGAGCAAGGCCGGCTTGCGCTGCATCCGCAGCCGGTATGGCGGCAAATCGTGCGGCTCTGGATTGCCGGCTTTGGTCCGCAGTTCCGGCGCTTTGGCCGCCTACTGGGTGAGGTCTGCTATGCCGCATGGTGGTGGGGTGTTGTTGTGCTGCTGGGCGCCCTCCTCTGGCCCATGGTTCTTTTGTTGCCACGTATCGCGTGGCGCTGGGCGCTGCTGCACGGCGCGGCGCGCTTGGCGCTTTGGCTCATGGGGATCCGGATCGAGGTGAAGGGCGTATGGCCACCTTCGGAACGCGGGATCGTCATCAGTAACCACGCCAGCTATCTCGATGGGCTGGTCTTGTCGGCTGCGCTGTCCGGCGAACTCGCCTTCGTCGCCAAAAAGGAGCTGAAAGAGCAGTTCTTCGCGGGCCATTTCCTCAAGGCGCTCGGCACGATTTTCGTCGAACGCGCCAATCCGGAAGGCGGCGTCGAAGACACGCGCGAAGCGCTTCTGGCGGCGCAAGCGGGCCAAACGCTGGTCTTTTTTCCCGAGGGGACATTCACGCGTGCTCCCGGGTTGCTCGCCTTTAAGCTGGGCGCCTTTGTGATAGCGGCGAGCCAGAATCTCCCAATCTTGCCCGTGACCTTGCGCGGAACACGGTCGATTCTACGTGGCGGCCAATGGTTCCCGCGGCACGGCGCCGTGTCGATGCGGGTCGGCATGCCCATCTCCCCGGAGGGAGCCGATTTCACGGCCGCGCTGCGGCTGCGCGATAGCGCCCGCGCCGCCATGCTCGTGCAATGCGGCGAGCCGGAGGCGGCCGTGCCATTGCAAACGGAGGAGCCGTGACTTATTTTTCGACACTTCGCTGTAAATCGTCCAGGGGTTTCGGCGCCTTTCGGCGCGCCAACCATTAGATTTGGCTGTGTTTTATGGGGTCACAACGTGGCGCCGATTCATCTGTGGACGCCCCGTTGTTGCAAAATTTGCCGCCAGACATGGCTAAGAGGCCAAAATCATACCAACCCAGTCTAAAGACTGACATACGCCCAGTCGCGGTTTCCGATTGATTTGATGCGCTCTGGATCGGCGATCAGCCAATTCCAAGGTATCCATCCGGTGAAAGACGCGGGTCTTACTTTTTCAGATGTCGTCGTTCTCTGATGATATCCTCCAGGTTTTCCACGCCGAAGTCGGAGAAGGCTGCGGTGC
>NZ_JBKQJR010000174.1:0-3465 GCF_052326845.1 Acidocella sp.
CAAGATGTGTGCTGGCGAAGGGGGCCGGCATGCATCTTGAATCAGATCAAAGCCGTTTTGGGAATCCCATCCGATTCAATCAGATGGGAATACGCTCTAGCTTAACTTACTGTCCACGAAACCGGCAGCAGCTCACCAGTGCCTCGTCCACGATGGCCCGGATCGGCCGTAATGGATGATCCGGGGGAACCCGCGCTTCGCAGCTCACATACGAGAACAAACTTTCGGTCTTGATGTCACCGCCGCGCATGCCCCGTCCTCAGTAAGATGGTGGCAGTAAGGAATCACGCCATTATGCACAGGGAAAGGGATTTTTTCCGCACCCTGTTAATCCCGTTGCGCCTTCAGAGCTTGCCGTTGGGCAGCAAGACCTGGGTTTTGATGTGACCGTCGCCAGCCATATCAAAACCAACCCGGCCACCATGCATGGGTGGACGGCCAGCCGTCCACCCCAACAATTAACTACTCTCGACATGGATTGCCTATCGGGGCTTGCCAGCAACGGCGACTATAACTGCGGTGCCGTAACGTTCGATCTTGCTCTTGCCCATGCCCGGGATGTCCCCGAGTTCATCGAGAGTGCGCGGACGCGCCGTGGCGATCGCGGCCAGGGTGGCATCATGGAAGATGATATAAGCGGGAACCCCCTGCTCACGCGCCAGTCTTGCGCGTTCGCCGCGCAAGACTTCATACAACTCGGAATCCTCGGCCCCAAGCACCGCGCGTTCATTTTTCTTCTTCATCACCGCGGCGGCGGCAGAGGCCGTTCGCTCCCGCCGCAGATGCACAGGCTCATGGCCGCGCAGTATGGGTTCAGCTGCGAGGGTCATGCGCAGCGCGCCGAATGCATCATGGTCGACCTCGATCATGCCGCGGACCACGAGCTGCCGAAAAACAGAGCCCCAGCCCTTGCGGTCCAGTTCCGTGCCAACGCCAAAGGTCGGTAGCTGGTCATGATTGAGACGGACGATCTTTTCGGTCTTCACGCCGAGAAGCAGGTCTGTCAGGTGGCCCGTGCCAAAAGACTGTCCGGTGCGCAGGATCGCCGACAACGCCTTGCGTGACGCGGTCGTCGCATCCCAGGTTTCCACCGGCGTCAGACAGGTATCGCAATTGCCGCAGGGTTGCGCCATCGTCTCCCCAAAATGCGCGAGGATCGCCTGGCGCCGGCAGGACGCCGCCTCGCAAACGCCGAGCAACGAGTCGAGCTTGGCGCGTTCCACCCGCTTCACATCGGGTGGCGAGGCGCTTTGGTCGATCATGTGCCGCCGGAAGACCAGATCCTGCATGCCGTAGAGCAGCAGCGTCTCGGCGGGCATGCCGTCCCGCCCGGCGCGGCCGGTCTCCTGATAGAAGGCTTCAAGGCTACCCGGCAGGTCGAGATGCACGACGAACCGTACATCCGGCTTATCGATCCCCATGCCAAAGGCGATGGTGGCGACGAGCACGAGCCCCTCTTCGGCAAGGAATGCGTCCTGATGCCGTGAGCGGATTTCGGGATCCAGTTTGGCATGATACGGCAGGGCGTTGATGCCGCTGGCCTTCAGAAAGGCAGCGGTTTCTTCCACCGTTTTGCGGCTCAGGCAGTAAACAATCCCGCTCTCACCTGGATGCGCGCGCAAAAATGTCAGAAGCTGGCGTTGCGGCGCGGCTTTCGGCACGACGTTGTAGCGGATATTGGGCCGGTCGAAGCTCGCAAGAAACATCCGCGCGTCATCGAGCTGGAGACGCCGCCTGATATCCTCGCGAGATTGCATGTCCGCTGTGGCAGTGAGCGCGATCCGCGGCACGCCGGGGAAGCGTTTGGCCAGGGCTGCAAGCTGGAGGTATTCTGGACGAAAATCATGGCCCCACTGGCTGACGCAATGCGCCTCGTCGATGGCGAATAGAGCGATTTGCGCCTCATCCAGCATCTCCAAGAAATCCGGCATCATCAGGCGTTCGGGCGCAACGTAGAGTAGATCGAGCCGGCCGGCGCGCAGGTCCGCACGCACTGTGGCACGCTCGGCCCCCGTGAGGCTCGAGTTCAGGGCGGCCGCATTGAGCCCGAGTTGGCGCATCGCCGCAACCTGATTGCGCATCAGCGCGATCAGCGGCGAGATGACGATACCGACACCGGGGCGGCAGAGCGAGGGAAGCTGGTAACAGAGTGACTTCCCGCCCCCGGTCGGCATCAACACGATCGCGTCGCCGCCCGTGATTACGTGAGATACCACTGCGGCCTGCTCACCCCGGAACCCACGCAGCCCGAAAACCGTCCGCAACACAGTATCAGCGTCCGCCGTCATTGACGGGGCTGCCCGGGATTGTCCCTGATGAATGTCCATCGTGTATGAATACAATCTTCAGCCAAGCCGAAGCAATCGCGTCGCCATGCGCAGGATGCGCCCGTCTCATGGCCCCCATAGTTGTAAATCGGCAAAGGGTTTTCGGCAGCTATCGGCGCGCTAACCATCAGATTCAACCGGGTTTTATGGGACCATCGCATGATGCCGACTCACACTCTGCCCGTACCTGCCGGCCGCCAGCGTCGACGTCAGTTCTGTGCGGGCAAATCAGGTGTCGCCGTTCAGACCCTCATTTCTCTGGCCCTGCCTTGGGCGTGTACAGCGTGATTATGCGGGCCAGGATGATGGCCGGATAGAGCTGACCGATTATCGCTTCAAGATTGGAGAGACTGCGGGCCACGGGGTTTACAGGCGTAATATCGCCATATCCGACAGTGGTTAATGTCGTGATGCTGAAATACATCAGATCGCCAATCGAGGTTCCATGCATGAACTGGGCCGGAATGCCTGAAAAGGATCCGGGCACGCGCTCAGCGATGAGCCTGAACAGCACCGTAAACATGATGGCAAAATTCAGGTAGAGGACGATCGCGCCAACAATGCGGTGTGCGCTCATCCGGCCCGGCGCGGAAAGCGCTTTGGCCACCACCCAACTTATGCTACCCACCGCGAAAACTCCGCCCCCGCCCCCCAACCAGTCGGTCAGCGCATTTTCGTTGATCTCGCGCATGATAACCGCCGCCCCGCTGAGAAAAAGTGCTGCTATAACCAAAATCGTCGGCCGCAGCTCCCGCGAGGCCACGACGACAAAACCAACAACGATGACGAATCCGCCGATCAGTACGTCGGGCGAAATGTTGATACCGCAAGAAAACAGGGGGCCTACTGCGAAGATGATAAAAAGTTGAAACACCAGGAGCACCGTCAGGCTCGGCTCACGCACCCTTTCCTGCAAGCTTTTGACCCTGTAACGCATTCTACCTCCACTCGATCGGGCTGCCCTCTTCAGGGCCGGATCGTTTTTGATTTAACCGATCTTTCCCATATGAAGTAAGACCGCATGTCCGTCCCGGCTGGGCGGTTTAGACGATAACGTACCGCTCGGCGCTAGGCGGCTGCAATTGTGCAGCTCCCTTTGTCGCTGGGAGATGACCCATGGGAGAGCATATCGAGGTAT
>NZ_JBKQJR010000175.1:0-14290 GCF_052326845.1 Acidocella sp.
GTCGGTCTGGACGTCCGGGTTCACCTGGGCAAAGGCGTAACCGAGGTTGAGCGCGCGGTTGTTGAGCGCGGTCACGGCCTCCTGCAGCGCATCGCCGTCGAACCAGTCGCCCTTCGAGAACGGCACCAGGCCCCGCAGGCTCTTGACGTTCAGGGTGCGGATGCCGGAGACGATCTTGACGCTGCTGGGCGAGCTGCGGGAGGCGCTGGGCGGCACCGGGCTTGCCTGCGCCGCCGGGCGCGAGGCGGTGCTGGACGCGGCGGCGCGGCCGGTGGACTGGACGATGTCCGCGATCACCGGCGTGGCGGGGCTCGAGCCGACGCTGGCGGCGGTGAAGCATGGCGGCACCATCGCCTTCGCCAACAAGGAGGCACTGGTCTCCGCCGGCGATGTGTTCCTGCGCGCCGTGGCGGAGGCGGAGGCGACGCTGCTGCCGGTCGATTCCGAACATAACGCCATCATGCAGGCCATGGCCGATGGCAACACCAAGGCCATCGACAAGATCGTGCTCACCGCGTCGGGCGGGCCGTTCCGCAACCACTCGCTGGAGGAGATGCGCGGCATCACCCGCGAGGCGGCTTTGCGCCACCCGGTCTGGTCGATGGGCGCGAAGATTTCCATCGACAGCGCGACCATGTTCAACAAGGGCCTGGAAGTTATTGAGGCTGCAAGACTTTTCGATCTTCCCTCCGGGCAGATCGATGTCCTCGTGCATCCGCAGTCGATCGTCCACGGCATGGTCTATTACGCCGATGGCTCGGTGCTGGCGCAGCTCGGCTCGCCGGATATGCGCGTGCCCATCGCCCATGCCCTGGCTTGGCCGTCGCGCATCGCCACCCAGTCCCCGCGGCTGGACCTGGTGGCCGCGGCCAAGCTCGAATTTCATGCCCCGGACGAGGTGCGCTTCCCTGCGCTGCGCCTCGCGCGCGAGGCGCTGACGGCCGGGCATGGCGCGCCGACGGTGCTGAACGCGGCCAATGAGATCGCCGTGGCCGCCTTCCTCGACCGCCAGATCGGGTTCCTGGACATCGCCCGCATCGTCGAGACGGTGATGGCCAAGCTCGGCGCGCCGCCTGTGGATGATCTTGCCGCCGTGCTGGCGCTGGATGCCGCCGCCCGCGCCGCCGCCACGGCCTTGACCAACGCCAAGGCTGCCTGAGCCGATGTGGGACGCGCTGCGCACGGGGCTCGCCTTCGCCGTTGATATCGGTGTGCTGATCTTCGTGCACGAGCTGGGGCATTACCTGGCCGCGCGCAGCCAAGGGGTGACGGTGGAGGTGTTCTCCATCGGCTTCGGCCCGGCGCTGGCCAAGCGGACGGCCAAATCCGGCACGGTGTGGCAGATCTGCGCCCTGCCTCTCGGCGGCTATGTGAAGATGCAGGGCTGGGGCGAATCGGAGGATGCGGCGGTGAAAACGCCGGGCTCCTTCTCCAGTGCTTCGCTGGCGTCCCGCGCGCTCATCGTTGCCGCCGGGCCGCTGGCGAATCTACTGCTGGCCTTCGTGCTGTTCTCGGGGCTGTACATGGCCGCCGGGCGGGTCGTCACTCAGCCGGTGCTGTCCGATATCCTGCCCAACTCCCCCGCCGCGGCTGCGCATCTGCAATCCGGCGACCAGGTGCTGGCGATTGGCGGCGCGGCGATCCAGGATTTCAGCCAGTTGCAGGAGATCGTCTCGGCGCATCCGGACACGGTGCTGGATTTCACCATCAAACGCGGTGAGACCGTGTTTACCGAGCCGGTGCAGCTCGGTTCGGTCTCGGCGAATGGCGAGACGGCCGGGCGCCTCGGCGTGGTGGGCAAGCAGTCGGTGCTGCAACGCTACAGCCCGCCCGCGGCCATCGCCGCCGGTGCCCAGGAGACAGTGTCCCAGATCCGCGGCTGGTTCGTCGTGCTCGGGCAACTGGTGGTGCACCATCAGGGGTTGAAGGAGCTCGCGGGGCCGCTGGGCATCGTCCAGATCACCGGCGAGGCAGCGGCGCTCGGCTTCGTCACCTTCGTCAACCTCGTCGCGATCATTTCCATCAACCTCGGGCTGGTGAACCTGCTCCCGATTCCGGTGCTCGATGGCGGCCATCTGCTCTCCTACGCGGTGGAGGCGGTGCTGCGCCGCCCGCTTCCGGCGGCGGTGCGGGAAGGGGCACTGCGCTTCGGCGCCGCCGTGCTGCTCACGCTAATTCTGTTCGTCACATTCAACGACCTGACGCGGCTCGGGGCGGTCTCCTGGATCACGCATTTACTGTAGGGAAAGGCGCGGCAGGAGCCTTGCCGCACCTTGCCCGGAGGCGTTTCGCGTGCCAAACGCCCGATACAGAAGATTCCCGGCGCGCCGGGCTTTAAATTGGTTTGGGAGATATCGATTGCTTAAGCCGCGCTCCGTCCTTCTGGCGTCCGTTTGCCTGCTGCCGGCCCTGCTGGCGCCGAGCCCGAATTGTGCGGCGCGGGCGCAGGAGGCACCCGCGGCCGTGCCTGCCGGCGGGGTCATCCAGGCCATCAACGTCTCCGGCAATCACCGCATCGATACCTCGACCATCATTGCCTACATGGTGGTGCAGGTGGGCGACCCGTTCGACCCGCAGCGCATCAATCAGTCGCTGAAGACCCTGTACGCCACCGGGTTGTTCAAGTCGGTGAACATCACCCGCGACGGCAACAACCTGGACGTGGACGTGGCCGAGAACCCGACGGTCGACCAGGTGCTGTTCTCCGGCAACAAGACGGTCGAGGACAAAGACGCCCAGGCCGCGATCAGCCTGAAGCCCCGCTCGGTGTTCACTGCCGAGGCGGCCGAGGCGGACCGGCAGGCTATCCTCGGCCTGTACGCCAAGAAGGGCTATTACAACGCCACCGTCACCCCGAAGATCATCGAGCTGCCGGACAATCGCGTGAACGTGGTGTTCAACTGCACCGACGGCACACAGAACGACGTCAGCCGCATCACCTTCATCGGGAACAACCATTTCAGCCAGGGTGCGCTGAAGGACGTGGTCTCCACCCGTGAATCCGCCTGGTGGCGCTTTCTCTCCAGCGCGGACGAGTACAGTTCCGACCGCGTTGAGTACGACCAGTACCTCCTGCACAAATTCTACCTGCACAAGGGCTATGCGGACTTCCAGATCCTCAGCGCCAACGCGAATCTGAGCCCGGACCGCAAATCCTTCTACCTGACCTATGTCCTCTATGAAGGGCCGCGCTACAAGATCAGCTCGATCACCATCAATTCCAGCATCCGCACGCTCTCCAGCAAGGCGCTGCGCGGGCTGGTGCCGCTTTCGGCCGGGGACTGGTTCGACGGTGACGCGCTGCAGGACGGCATCGACGCGGTGAACAAGCGCGCGCTGGACCTCGGCTACGCCTTCGCCCAGGTCAACCCGCAGGTGCAGACCGACCCCGACACCAAGACGCTGGCGATCACGCTCAATGTCATCAACGGCCCGCGCGTGTACATCCAGCGCATCGACGTCACCGGCAACACCCGTACCGAGGACAAAGTCATCCGCCGCGAGCTGACCGTGGCCGAAGGCGATGCCTACAACCAGACCAAGATCGACGACTCGACCAAGCACCTGAAGGATCTCGGCTTCTTCAAGGACGAGAAGCTGACCACCAGCCCCGGCTCCACGCCGCAGCAGGTGGTGCTGAACACGCATGTCACCGAGCAGGCCACTGGCCAGTTCTCGCTGGGCGGCGGCTACTCCACCAGCCTTGGCGCGCTGCTCAATACCGGCCTCAGCCAGAACAATTTCCTCGGCACCGGCGTTAACGCATCAGTCAACGGCCTGATCGCCCAGCGCGGCACGCAGATCAATATCGGCGTTACCGACCCGTACTTCCTTGACCGCAACCTGATCGCCGGCACGGATATTTTCCGGACGGTGACCAACTCCTACACCTCGTCCGGGCAGTCCTACTCCTACTCGGAGAGCACTATCGGCGCCGATGTCCGCCTTGGCTACCGCTTCAACGATTACGTGCGGCAGAACTTCACGTACACGATCAGCCAGCGCGATATCTACGACATCCCGACGGCGAGCAGCTCGAACATCTATATTCAAAATGAGGCGGGCAAGAGTACGCTGTCGCAGGTCAGCCAGACGCTGTCCTTCGACTATGTGGATGATGACCAGCACCCGACCTCGGGCCTGCTGATCAACCTGACCACCGATGTCGCCGGCCTTGGCGGCAGCGCGAAATATGTCCGCCTGAGCCCGGATATCGCCTATTACATTCCGTTCGAGCGTTTGCTCGGCAACAAGGCCTGGGTGCTGAAACTCTCGGCCACCGGCGGCGATCTCATCAATATTGGGGGTTATAACGACAAGATCGAGGACCGCTTCTTCGTAGGCGGCGACAGTCTGCGCGGCTTCGCCGATGGTGGCATCGGCCCGTATGCCGAGCCGCAGTATAACTCCAGCGGCACGCAGACCAGCTCCGGTGGCCAGATTGGCGGCCGGCACATGTGGACGGCCTCGGCGGAAATGCATTTCCCGCTGCCGGTTTCCCCGGATCTCGGCATTTCCGGCTTCGCTTTTGTCGATGCCGGTTCGCTCTGGGGCGCGAACACCATCGGCACCGCCACGCTACGCGACAGCAAGTCCCCGCGCATGTCCGCCGGTGCCGGCGTGTCCTGGAACACGCCGTTCGGCCTGATCAATCTCTCCCTGGCCGACCCGTTCAAAAAGGAGCGGGGTGACCAGACCCAGCAATTCCGTATTTCGTTCGGCACGCAGTTCTAATTCTCTTTGCTACGAGGTGTCTCAGTGTCACGCTTCTCCCGCTACTCCTTCGTTCTGCCGTTCCTGACCTTCGGCTTCGCGCCTGCCGCGCAAGCCCAGTCCTCCGGCTATTTCATCCCGCCCAGCGCGCAGCAGACCGCCCCGGCTGCCGCGCCTGCCGCCCCGGCGCCCGCGCCGAAGCCGCAAGCCCAAGAACAGGCCGCGCAACCGCAGCAGCCGCAGGTGCCCAACCTGCCGGCCCTGCCGCCCGAACCCGCGCCGCCGACCGCCGTCATCGGTGTGCTCTCCGTGCCGGAAGTGATGCAGAAATCCACCGCCGCCCAGGGCGTGCAGGCGGAAATCCAGAAGCGCCAGGCCGAACTCGGCCAGGAGGCGCAGGCCGCCCGCGGCAAGATCGAAGCCGAGCAGCAGGCCATCCTGGCGCAGCGCGGCAAGATCTCTGATGCCCAGCTCGAAGCCAAGGAGCAGGCGCTTCGCGATGAGATCGCCGCGACGCAGACCAAGTTCCAGGAGAAGAACCAGGCCATCCAGAATTCCGGCCAGGAGGCGCTTGGGCAGATCGAGGCTGAGCTGATCGCCATCATCCGCCAGGAGGCCCAGGCCCACGGCATGAACCTGATCTTGCATCGCGAGCAGGTGGCGCTGAACGTCGCCGCCTTCGACATTACCGACGAAGCGGCGGCGGAGCTGAACAAGCTGCTTCCCAGCGTGAAGGTGCCGCCCTCCGTTGTCACCCCCGACATGGCCGTGAACCCGCCTGACCAGGACGGCGACGGGCAGGGCCTCGGCCAGTAAGGCGGATAGATGCAGGAGACCGCCAAACCCGGTGACGCCCGCTTCTTCCGGCGCACCGGACCGCACAGCCTCGGCCAGATCGCGGCGCTGCTGGGCACGCAAACCACGGCGCCCGAGCGGCTGATCCACGGCGTGGCGCCGCTGCAAAGCGCGGGGCCGGAGGATGTCAGCTTCCTCGACAACCGCCGCTATGCCGATCTGCTGTCCGCCACCAAGGCGGGGGCGGTGATCCTGCACCCCGATTTCGCCGGCAGCGTGCCCGAGGGCTGCGAGGCCCTCGTTACCTCCGAGCCCTATGTCGGCTGGGCGAAAATCTCGGCGCTGTTCCACCCGTTCCCCGAGGCTGCGGCAGGGCGCCATCCCGCCGCCATTATCGATCCCTCGGCGGTCATCGACCCGAGCGCTGAGATTGGCCCCGGCGCGGTGGTTGCCGCGGGCGCGGAAATCGGCGCCGGCACCAGCATCGGCGCGCTGGCCTATGTCGGCCCCGGGGTGGTCATTGGCAAAAATTGCCGCATCCACCCGCAGGCCACAGTCTCGCACGCCATCCTGGGAAATCGCGTGGTGCTCTACCCCGGCGCCCGCGTCGGGCAGGACGGGTTCGGCTTCGCCATCTCCAAGACCGGCTTTACCCCGGTGCCGCAGCTTGGCCGCGTGCTCATCGGCGACGGTGCCGAGATCGGCGCCAACACCACCATCGACCGCGGCTCCGCCCAGGACACGGTGATCGGCCCGGGCGTGCATATCGATAACCTTGTGCAGATTGGCCATAACGTGAATATCGGCGCCAACGCGGTGATCGTGGCGCAGGCCGGTGTTTCCGGCTCCACGCAAATCGGCCCTGGCGTGATGATCGCGGCGCAGGCAGGCCTTACCGGGCACCTGAACATCGGCGCTGGCGCGCGGATCGGCGCGCAGTCGGGTGTGATGCAGGACGTGCCGGCGGGCGAGGAGGTGCTCGGCGCCCCGGCGCAGAACGCCAAGGCTTTCTTCCGCGAGGTGCTCACCTTGCGAAAACTGGCGCAGAATGCGCGTAAAGGACCGAAGACAGGGAACTGAATGATGACCGACGTAACCCAGGACCAGCTTCCACCTGTGGATGTGCCGCTGATCGAGACCAAGCAGATCCTGACGATGATTCCACATCGCTATCCGTTCCTCCTGGTGGATCGGATCGTGGACGTGCGAAAGGATCATTCCGCGATCGGCATCAAAAACGTGTCGATGAACGAGCCGTTCTTCCAGGGGCATTTCCCCGGCCACCCGGTGATGCCCGGCGTGTTGATTATCGAGAGCATGGCGCAGACGGCGGCGGGGCTGGTGATCTCCACCCTCGGGCCGGAGGCCGGGATTCCGGTGGTGTATTTCATGTCCATCGAGAACGCGAAGTTCCGCAAGCCGGTCACCCCGGGTGACACGCTGCGCCTGACCCTGACCAAGGACCGCCGCCGCGGCCAAGTCTGGCGCTTCACCGGAGTCGCCCGCGTAGATGGCGCGGTGGTGGCGGAAGCCTCCATCACGGCCATGATCATGGATCAGGTGAAGCCGGTTTAAATTTTACAATCAAAGGCTTCCGGAGAAACATCCGGTAACAATGATTGACTTGGCCCGTCTGCCCCTGCCGCGTAGAGCGGGGGCAGACGACTAATAGAGCCGGGCGGAGGCAATGCACGACATGGCGCAGACTGAAATCCACCCCACCGCCATCATCGCACGCGGGGCGGAGTTGGGGCAGGGCGTGAGCATCGGCCCGTTCTGCACAATCGGCCCCAAGGCGGTGCTGGAGGATGGCGTCACCCTGGTCTCGCATGTTGCCGTCAATGGCCGCACGCGGCTGGGGGCAGGGGTGAAGCTGTTTCCCTTCTGCACGGTGGGGCTGGAACCGCAGGACCTGAAGTACAAGGGCGAGGACACCGAGACGGTGATCGGCCCGCGCACCCAGATCCGCGAGCATGGCTCTATTCATCGAGGCACTGTCACCGGCACCGGCATCACAAAAATCGGCGCCGACTGCCTGCTGATGGCGACCGTCCATGTCGCGCATGATTGCGATGTGGGCGATGGCGTCATCATCTCCAACAATGTGGCACTGGGCGGGCATGTCGAGATCGGCCCGCGCGCGGTGATCGGCGGCAATGCCGCGGCACTGCAATTCGTGCGTATCGGCACCGGCGCCATGATCGGCGGTCTCACCGGCGTGACGCGCGATGTCATCCCCTATGCCCGCGTGTTCGGCACCCGCGCCGAGCTGCTGGGGCTGAACCTGATCGGCCTGCGCCGCCGCGGGCTGGACAAGGCCCAACTGCACGCCGTCAACGCCGCGTACAAATTCCTGTTCATCGGTCCTGGCGTGTTTGCCGATCGCGTCGCCCAGGCGCGCGAGACCTACGCCAACGAGCCGTATGTCCAGGAAATCCTCGCCTTCATTGCCACCCCCTCGAAGCACGGCATTCTCACCAATGTCGCCGGGGCGGGGGATGATGAGGCTTAAGTGACCACAGCGCTCGGAATCATCGCCGGCGGCGGGCCCTTGCCGGGGCAGGTCGCCGCTGCGGCGCGGGCCGCTGGCCGATCGGTCTTCATCGCCGGGATCGAGGGCTTCGCCGAGATCGAGGTGCTGCGTCCGTTCCCGCACAAATTCTTCCGGCTGGGGGCGATCGGCGCCATGGTCCGCGCCTTTCGCGACGAGGGCTGCGCCGACCTCGTCATGATCGGGCCGGTGAAGCGGCCCTCCTTCCTCGCTCTGCGCCCGGATGCCGAGGGGGCGAAGCTGCTCGCCCGAGTCGGCAGGGCCGCGTTTCTGGGCGATGACGGGCTGCTCGCCGCCATCGTGCGGGTGTTGTCCGAGGATGGATTCCGCATCCTCGGCGCCCATGAGATCATGAGCGACGTTCTGGCGCCGGAAGGGCTGCTGACCAAGGCCGCGCCGGACGCTGCCGCCATGGCCGACATCACCCGCGGCACGGAGGTGCTGAAGATCATCGGCGCCGCCGATATCGGCCAGGCCTGCGTGGTGCAGCAGGGGATCGTGCTCGCGGTGGAGACCGTGGAAGGCACGGACGCCATGCTTTCCCGCATACCAGCCGTGACGCGGCCGGGCCCCGCAGGCGTGCTGGTAAAGCTCGCCAAGCCGGGGCAGGAGCGCCGGGCAGACCTGCCGACCATAGGCCCCGCCACGATTCGCCATGCGCGGGAAGCGGGGCTGCGCGGTATTGCCTTCGAAGCTGGCAGTACGATTTTAGCTGAGAAAATGTTAACCATTACGGCGGCAGACCAAGAGGGGGTTTTTCTTCTCGGCGTTCGTCCTTAATGGGGATACGGCAAGGGGGCTGATCTATGAGCGAATTTTCGTACCTGCACACCATGCTGCGTGTGGGGGATCTGGACCGGAGCATCGCATTCTACACGAAGCTGCTCGGCATGAGGGAGTTGCGCCGGACTGATGTGCCGGAGGGCAAGTACACGCTCGTGTTCCTCGGTTATGGCAGCGAGGACAGCCATACCGTGCTCGAACTCACTTACAATTATGGGGTCGATCGATACGAGTTGGGAACGGCCTTCGGACATCTGGCGCTCGGCGTGCCCGATATTCACGCCACCTGCGAGAAGCTGCGCGCCGCCGGGGCGAAAATCACCCGCGAGCCCGGCCCGGTGAAGTTCGGCACGACGGTCATCGCCTTCATCGAAGACCCGGATGGCTACAAGATTGAGCTGATCGAGCGCAGGCCCAAGTAGCATGGTCGCTTTCGTTAAGCTCATTGCCGGAGCGTTTGCACTGGCCGACAAGGTTGTTCCCTCGTCCTGGCTCTCGCTGACCAAGCCTGAGGCGCTGATCGCGGCGGCCCGCGCCACGCCCTCCGCCGCGTCGCGGGAAGGGCTGGAGCAGCTGATGGCGTCCATAGGGGTGGAGTCGGATCTCTGCCTGTTCGGCAAAGTTTCGCTGCACTGGGATACGATCCGCCTGCTCAAGAACGCGCAGATGATCGAGGACGCTCACCGCGCCAACCCGGCGCTGGGCGCCGCCCCGGTCTCGGGGCCGCTGTTCATTCTCGGCCTGCCGCGGTCCGGCACGACCTTCATGCACAGCCTGATGGCCGAGGATGCCGACAGCCTGGTGCCGCGCAACTGGCAGACCATGTTTCCGGCCCCGCGCCCGGCGGGTTTCGACCCGGCCAAGGACAAGAGCGCGCGCGCGGTGGACCAGCAGTTGCAACTCTTCGCCGGTCTGGCGCCGGGCTTCCGGGAAATGCACCCGATCACCGCGGATAGCCCGCAGGAATGCAGCGAGATCACCTCGCACGTGTTCCAGAGCCTGCGCTTCGATTCGACGCATCGCGTGCCCTCCTATTTCAACTGGCTGGAGGCGCAGGGGCATGACGATGCCTTCCGCTTCCACAAGCTGTTCTTGCAGTTTCTGCAGAACGGCACGCCAGGGCGCTGGGTGCTCAAATGCCCGGACCACACCTTCACCCTGGATTCGATCCTGAAGATCTACCCGGATGCCCGATTCGTCATCGTGCACCGTGACCCGATCGCCGTGCTCGGCTCCGTCGCGCATCTGACCGAGGTGCTTCGCCGGCCGTTCCTGAACAATATCGATGCCGGCGAGATCGGCGCGCAGGTGGCGGCGCGCTGGACCCAGGGCGCGAATCTGCTGCTGGCCTTCGACCAGCGCGCGGATGTGCCGCCTGAGCGCAAATTCCACCTGCACTACGAAGATCTGGTGGCGGCGCCGCTGGCGGCCATCGCGCGAATCTACGCGCATTTCGACATGAAGCTGGGCAGCGACTCGCTGGCCGCCATGTCCCGGCACTGCGAAGCCCGGCCCCGCGGCGGCTATGGCAAGCATGCCCCCTACCTGCTGGAGAATTTCAAGCTCAGCCGGCCGGCGCTGCAGGCGGCGTTCGCGCCATATGTGCAGCAATATTGCCAGGCGCCCCGATAACTATCCTTCTGGCCTGACACCGGCACCCGGTTCTGGCGCGCTGCGGGCATGGCTTCAGGCCATGTCCGGCGTGGCCATGCGAGGCTGCGCCAGATTGACGGCAGCAAGCCCTTTGCAAGGCGTCCGTGCCGCTAAGTCTATGAATTTAAAAGGAAAGATGGCTCCCGAAGTAGGACTCGAACCTACGACCGAGCGATTAACAGTCGCTTGCTCTACCAACTGAGCTATTCGGGAACGGTTGGTCCCGGGGCTATACCCAATGCCGAAGATGCACGCAAGCCCACCCCGGTTGATTTCGCTGCGCGGCGCCCCTACACACTGAACCCGTCAGCGGGCGTGGTGGAACTGGTAGACGCGCCGGACTCAAAATCCGGTTCTTAACCAGGATTTCACAGATTTTCCACTATAAATTCAATAACTTATGGTAAATTCTACCATAGAAATCTCACTGCACACTTCTTACACACTTTTGCACACGCGAAAGGCTTCAGGCGGAAGGTGTCATCATGACGGCACATCACGAGCTGTTGGGTGGGAAGCTTCACGTCTACAGGCGTGACCGAAGCCGCTTCTGGCAGTGCGCTGCCTTTCTTGAGGGGCGGCATTTTCTGGTCAGCACGAAGGAAGAGAGCCTCGCCCAAGCTAAAGATTTCGCTGAGGACTGGTATCTTGGCCTTAAGGGTAAGCTCCGTGCAGGCGAGTTAAAGTCAGGCAAGACATTCAAATTCGCTGCCGCCCAATTCCGAAAAGAGTACGAGGCACTCATCGCCGGCGAGCGGAACGCCAAATATGTAAAAGACCATTGGAATAGGCTTAGGGTCCATTTGGAGCCATTCTTCGGCGAAAAGGTGCTCTCCGAGATAACGCCTGGCTTGGTCCAGGAATACCGGATGCACCGGGCCACCTCGCGGAAAAATGCCAAAACGGGCGAGCCCAAGCGGCCGTCCCGCACGACGATGCACCAGGAGATGGTGACTCTGCGGCTTGTGCTGAAGGCGGCCCAACGCCATGGCTGGATCGACAATGTCCCCGACCTTTCCGCCCCCTATAAGGGGTCAGGAAAAGTTTCCCATCGAGCGTGGTTGTCGCCCGAGGAATATAAGCGGCTGTACACAGCGACCAGGGAGCGTGTCGTCAACCCACCGAATCCGCGCTGGCGATGGGCCTGCGAGCAAATGCATGATTTTGTGCTGTTCATGGTCAATACCGGTCTTCGCCCCGACGAGGCGTGGCAGCTGGAGTTCCGTGATGTTGAAATCGTCAAGGATTCCGCAACGAAGGAGACCATTTTGGAAATTAGCGTTCGGGGGAAGCGTGGTGTTGGCTACTGCAAAAGCATGCCCGGCGCCGTCCTTCCGTTTGAGCGATTGAGGCAGAGGTTCAGGCCGGTGGAGTCTATAGGGCGCCGGATTCGAGGTACCGCAAAAGAGGATAGAAAGGCTTCATCTGAAGACAGGATGCCGGAGCCGACCGACCTGCTTTTTCCCTTCAAGCACCGTGAGCTATGGAACAGAATTCTTGATGAATTGGATTTGAAGGAAGATCGGGAGGATAATCCACGAACGTTCTACAGCCTCAGGCATACTTATATTTCCATGCGGCTGATGGAGGGGGCTGATATCTACCAAGTGGCGAAAAACTGCCGGACGAGCGTGGAAATGATCGAAAAGCACTATGCTGCCCATATCAAGCACATGATCGATGCGTCGTCTGTGAACGTCCGCCGTGGCCGAGGATCTGGCAGCAGTTTCAAACGCGGGACTGGTGTGGGGTTTTCTAAATTCGGGCGGGAGACTACGAAAGGGATCGAGACTTGATGGCGGGGTCGTCTTGGCAGACGACAAAGGCGTCGGTATAGAAATCCCATCCGCGGGCGTGGTGGAACTGGTAGACGCGCCGGACTCAAAATCCGGTTCTGGCAACAGAGTGTCGGTTCGATTCCGACCGCCCGCACCAATTTTATGAGCATCTCGAGAGTTTAAGGTTCCTCCATAGGAGCGGCCGGACGGCCGCTTAAGAGGCGCGCCGGAAGCCGGCGCGCCCAATGGCCGAAGGGCCTCAATGAGAGGAAAAGAACAAACACGTCTGATTTTTAATGAGTATTAGTCGGCCAATGCCGGTATATAAGGTGGTATAAGGGCTGAGGAGCGCTTTGCCGGGTAGCTCGTCAGGCTCATAACCTGAAGGTCGTCAGTTCAAATCTGGCCCCCGCAACCACCGACAGTAAACCCTCAGCGGCGCCAGCTTCTTGAGGGTTTTTCTTTGCGCCAAGCGCAGCAGATTTGCCCGGCATCCGGCCCGTTGACGACGCCAAATTCAGGATCGTCGCCAGATCGCCGAACAGCTCGATCGCCAGGCCGTTCGGGGCGGTCTCGTCCGGCGTCAGCACGATCCGCTCGATCAGCGTGCGCAGCACATCCATCGCCTCAATGCGGATGTCCGGCTGATCCAAGGCCGTCTGCAGCTCGGCTACTTTGGCCGCGTAAAGCGTCGCGGCGTTCGGGTGCAGGCGCACGACTGGGGCAGGGCTGGCGGCTGTCTGCAATTGCTGCCGCAATGCAGCCTGTTGTGCCTCCAATTCGTTGAGCCGGGTTTTGAGGGCATCATTCCAGGCACCATCCTCAATGGCACGCAGCACGCCCTCGAGTTTGCGCTCCACCGCGGCCAGCTGGTCTTTCAGCCGCGCCTGCGTCTGCCCGGACTCGCGGTGCAGCCGGGCGAGTTCCTGCTGGAAGGTGGTGACAAAGGTGGCGACCAGCTCCGGCGTCAGCAGCCGTCCCTGCAACCCGGCGAGGACACGCGCCTCCACGATCTGACGGGTGATCGAGATATTGTTGCTGCAGGTGCCTTTGGAGCGATAAATGGCGCAACCGTAGCGATCCTTGGCCACCACGGCATAGCCGGCACCACAGCAGCCACACTTCAACAAGCCGCTGAGCAGGAACTTGCTCCGGTGCGCGCGGTTGAGCGGATTGCCGGTGGCATCCTTGCCCATCTCCGTGCGCACTTCGTTTTGCCTGGCCTTCGCCTGGTGCCAGAGCTCGTCGTCGATGATCCGCAGCTCGGGCACCGCCGTGATCTCGTGCTGCTCGACCGGATTGACCCGCGCTGTCCGTTTGCCGGTGGCGGGGTTCTTCACGTAGCTGCAGGCGTTCCAGGTCAGCTGGCCGATATATAAGGTGTTGTTCAGGATGCCGGTGCCGCGGTCCACCTGGCCGCGGATGGTGGTGTCGCCCCAAGGCCGGCCGCCCGGGCCCGGAATGGCTTCGTCATTCAGGGCGGCCGCGATCTGCCGTGGCGCCATGCCGGCGGCGTAATCCCGGAAGATCCGCTCGACCACCGTCGCCTCGGCTGGGTTGATCCTGCGCTCACCGGCATCTTGGGCGCCAAGCGGGGGCGGGACCACGGCGTAGCCATAGGCAAGGCCGCTCGGAATCTTGCCTTCGCGCACGCGTCCCGCCATGCCGCGGCGCGTCTTCTCCCGGATGTCGGCGAGCTGCATCTGCCCCATCATGCCCATGATGCCGACATGCATCTGCGTGACCAGGCCAAAACCGGTGGTGAGGATCTGCACGTTGTTGAAGGTCAGCTCGTCGAACAGTTTGGCGATGTCGCCGAGGTTGCGGCTGAGCCGGTCGATGGCTTCCGTCACCACGACATCGATGCGCGGGGCGCCGACGTCGGCGCGCAGCCGCTGGAAGCCGGGCCGGAAGGCGCTGGAGCCACTGGTCGCCGGATCAGCGTAGGTGTCGACCAGCGTCCAGCCCTGGCGCTCGATATAGCGGCGGCAGACCTCGGACTGGTCGTCAATCGAGG
>NZ_JBKQJR010000176.1:0-14853 GCF_052326845.1 Acidocella sp.
GTCCAGGTATCGACTCCTCTTTTAAAACGAACTAGTATATTTTATGTCAGCATCAAACATATTTTCGTGGCGATCTCAAGCGTTGGGGAATGTGAATGTTTATGTTCAGAATGACTTTGGCTATCGCCTGTCTGACAGCAGTATCGACGGCCAGTCAGGCCCAGCAATCTCCAGCGGTGACCGACGCCTTCAAGAAACAGACGCTGTTCGGCGTCTGGAGCAAGAACATCTTCGCTGATGCGGTCACCGTTAGTGGATCCGCCAAAACCATCTACTTGTCTGGCATGGGCGCCGAGGATGCGAATACCGGAACCATCTTGTATCAGGGTAATTTTCTGGAACAGTGCCGATACTCTTACTCTAAGATCAAAAAAATCCTGGCAACGCAGGGGGGCACGATGGCGGACATCGTCAAGGTTACAACCTACGTTACGGACATGAGGTATAGTCATGACTACAACAAATGCTTCGCCGAGGCGATGAGCGGTGCGATTTTGCCGGCGCATACTTTTGTGAATGTCAGCCAACTTGCATGGCCGGGTATGATGATCGAGGTCGATGCGACCGCTGTCGTTCCGACCAAACAATAAAAAATCAAAGAGCGCTCTAGCAGCCTGCCGGACTTAGGGAACCTCTGCATAGCGTGACCGGATTGCGTTAATTATCATGATTTGCGGTTTTTTGTTTTTGGCTTTCTTGAAGCCCCGATTTTTCTACGATTTTGACGCAGTTATCCTACGCGGTTCGGAGCCTATGCCGCAGGATGTAGAGATTCGTTAGCCCACAGGTTGCGAACAACCGGTTGGCGTTCTTCGCAAGGCCGCGATACCGCACTTTCGTGAACTTGATCACGCCGATCACATGCTCGACGCGTGAGCGCACCTTGGACTTCTTCCGGTTCCTGGCCCGCTCGGCCTCATTCACAACGCCGCGGTGCCGGTAACGCCGGTTGGTGCGGTCGCGCGCCTTGGGGGCCTTCTCCTTGATGATCTCGCCCTGGCCCTGATAGGCTTGATCGCCCCAGGCGTCGCGCTCCTCGCCATGCAGCAGGTCACCCAGTACCGCACTGTCATGCACATTCGCCGCCGTCGCCACCACGGAATGGATGACCTTAGCGCGCCGGTCCACCCCAAAATGCGCCTTCACAAAGCCGACTATATATGCAGGGCTTTAAGCTTTCGCCAAAACCTGGCTAGGCATCAAGTCCTGTGCGTCAATGCGGTTTTACTTAAAGCCTCGCACTCCGCGCTCGGGGGCAGGCGGAAGTTTGGCCTTCCCGGGGGTGTTGTCTGAAAGGGGCCGAAAGCGACTGGTCTGCTCTGAATCGAAAAACGCAGATAGCTGACATTTGGTTTGCCACTGTGCCGTTCTTAGACCGGCAAGGCTCCGATCTGGGTCAGCAGCCCGAACATGTCGGGTGAGGCATACTCTTTGACGATCTGGCCGTTTGTCAGATGGTAGATATTCAACGCCTGCACGGTAATCGGCTTCTCTGTCGGCGGAACGCCCATGAACTGCCCACGGTGCGTCCCGCGCATCGTGAATCGCGCCGCGACCTTATCGCCTTCGGAAATCAACTCTTCCACTGTCCACTGAACATCCGGAAAGCCCCCTCGCATCATCGCGATGATCATAAGATAACCAGCAGGCCCAATCATGGGCTCGGGACGCCCCGGAACGTGAAAGATGGCGTCTGGCGATACGAGTTCATAGGCAAGTTTTTCGCTCGCCGAGTTGATAAACTCTACGAATTTTTTCATGAATTCAACGTTGTTGATGCCTAACATTTCAAATTCCCAAATCACAGTGGATCTCTATTTTGTTTTGATTCTGACTGACTGGCCGGGCGGGCGCCGCCAAGCTTGCCCCATGGGATTTCAGGATGCGATGTCCGTGGTTCGGGACAAAACGTCGTGGTCGCGTATGTCCTTGAGCCGAGCTTCGACCGCAGGGATGACCATCGCAAGACCGTCGCTGCCGCCGACGAACACCTGTGGCGGATTCGCCATGTGGGTGAGTTCGACGAGAGCGTCGCCCAGCTTGTCGGGGCTCCCCGTCTGCTTGCCGTCATAAGGGGACCACATCGCCTCGGCTGGCCCTTCGGAGGCATAGTCGGCGATAGTGCTGTCGGCATATTTGGCATTGCTGGCAGCCAGCAGATCCGTGAGGAAAAAGCCCGGCTCGACAAGAGTGACCTTGACGCCGAACTGCTCTACCTCGGTCGCCGTGGCGAGCGAAAGACCCTCAACCGCAAACTTGGTTGCGCTGTATGCGCTACAATGCTTCAGCCCGACCGCACCGGCCGTAGAACTAATGTTGATGATATGGCCCGCCCGCTGCTTGCGCATCACCGGGAGAACCGCACGCATGACATAGGCGACGCCCCAGAAGTTCGTCGCGAACAGGCGCTCCATCTCAGGGATGCTCAGCTCTTCGAAATTGCCTAGGAGGCTGTAACCCGCATTATTGACCAATACGTCGATGCGGCCAAATCGCTGCACCGCTCTATCAACTGCCGCCTTGGCCTGCGTCTCGTCGGTTACGTCCAGTTGGACAAAGAAAAGGTTTTCGGTCTCGTCGCCGAGAGCCTTGCGCAACTTATCGAGACTTCGGCCCGTTGCGACGACGCGGTCGCCAGCCTTAATCGCCGCCTTGACGGTACCTGCGCCAATTCCGCTGCCTGCACCGGTTACAAACCAGACTTTGCCTATCATTCTGACACCCGTTGCCGTGTTTGCGTTCAGGACAAACGATCGTTTGCCCGTGATTGTCGAAGGCTAAATTAGTCAGTGTCTATCTATGTTATTAGATGCTATTTTTGCCTTAGACTTATAATCAAGGAGCATGAATTGTGCGGGAAATTGTGACGAACTTGGTCGCCTTTTTGGCCGTAGCTCGGGAGCGAAATTTCACACGTGCCGCTGCGCAACTCGGCGTGTCGCAACCGGCGCTCAGTCGAACGGTTCGTGCTCTTGAGGCATGCCTTGGTGTGCGGCTCCTAACGCGCAGCACCCGCAGCGTCGCCCTGACCGAGGCGGGCGAGCGCCTATTTCAAACCGTTGGGCCGCATTTCGATGGGATCGATGCCGGATTAGCCGCCCTGACTGCCATGCGCGAAAAGCCCGCTGGCAGCCTACGCATCACATCGGTCGAACATGCCTCGGACACGATCCTCGCGCCTGCTGTGGTACGGCTCCTGAAGGACTATCCGGATATCCAAGTCGAGATCATCAACGACTACGGCCTAACCGACATAGTGGCCGAGCGATACGATGCGGGCGTGCGTCTCGGTGAACAGGTTGCCAAGGATATGATCGCGCTACGGATTGGGCCTGACTTCCGCCAAGCTCTCATTGGTGCGCCGTCCTACTTTGCACAGCGCCCCCGGCCAGACACGCCCCACGACCTGACTGCTCACGCTTGCATCAACTTGCGACTGCCGACGTCGGGCGGCCTCTGGTCTTGGCCGTTCGCTAAAAACGGGCGCGAGTTGAAGGTGCGGGCTGAGGGGCCGCTGGCATTCAACGCAATATCGTTGATTCTAAACGCCGCGCTGGCCGGTCTCGGTTTGGCGTATCTGCCCGAGGACTTGGTGCAGGAACACGTGGCGGCAGGCCGTCTCGTACGGGTTCTTGCTGACTGGTCGCCACTGATGACCGGCTATCACCTCTACTATCCAAACCGCCAACCAAGCCCGGCCTTCGCCCTGTTGGCTGAGGCGCTACGCTACCGTTCATAATTCTTGAATTCTAAAAACCGTACCCGTGGGAACGGCAGCTTTCTGGTCATCAACCAGGTCGCGGGAACGACTAAAATGGGCGCAAAGCAATCTGGGGGGCGGGGCGGCCTGGATGGGCCGGGAGCGGGCGGGCGGAAAACCATGCCGTCAGTCGTAAGCAGAAATGACCTCTCCGCAGATCAGCCTACGATAAATGGATGGGCGTTGGCCATCGTCTGCCACCTGCGCGTGCGCGGCGGGCAATCAACGATTCCGCTGCTTCTCCCATTTTTTTACCAGCCTGTCGCGCTTCAGGCGTGACAGGCGATGGACCCAGAAAATGCCGTCCAACTGGTCGATCTCGTGCTGTAGGCAGACGGCTAGCAACCCGTCCGCTTCTTCTACTGCCGGGACACCGTCAATATCCTGGTACCTCACACGCACGCGGGCCGGCCGTTCGACTGTCTCGATGGCGCCGGGCATGGAGACGCTGCCTTCCTCATGAGGTTTCAGCTCAGCGGATTGCCAGACGATCTGAGGATTGACGTATATGCGCACCTCGCCCGGTACTAATTCAAGAACGGTAATCCGCCACGATTCGCCGATATGCGGACCTGTGATGCCAACGCCGGGTGCTGCGCGCATGGTGTCAAGGAGGTCACCGGACAAGGCTTTCAGCGCGCCATCGAAGACGGAGACGACCGCCGCGGGCTGCCGTAGACGCGGATTGGGAAATTTCAAGATGTCACGGATGGCCATTGCGTTATATCTAGCCTGAAACCGCTACGGCCTGAAGCCGCCCGGCATGCAAGGTCGCCGAAGCGGCCACGCGGAGCGCTGTTAGTCCTGGAGGGGCCGGGAACTGCCGGTCTGCTTTCTGATGCTTGCTCAAGGAAACCGGACATTCATGTTCAGGGTGTTGCTGCTGGCCCATTGGGCGATACCAATTAGCAGCAGGCTAGGCGAACCAATGCTCTTGAACCGCTAAGGAGGCTTGATCACAACGGATACACTAGAGGCTACGACCAGGCTTACTTTAAATCCTATGAAGTCTCTAATAACATGATCAATCCCTTGAGCAATGTAATGGGATTAGGAGGACAACCGGGAATACGAAGATCGACGGGGATCACATGACTCACCGCGCCAATACAGGCGTCGCTATCTGCAAACATTCCGCCAGTGCAGCCACAATCGCCCACGGCAACAACATAATTCGGCGCCGGCATCGCATCAAAGGTCAGGCGCAGTGCCGCCTCCATATTGCGGGTTACCGGGCCGGTGACCATCAGTACATCGGCATGGCGCGGTGAGGCAACGATTTTTAAACCAAAGCGCTCGAGGTCGTGGAGCGCATTGTTGAGCGCGATGATTTCGAGTTCACAGCCGTTGCACGAGCCGGCATCCACCTCGCGGATCGCGAGAGACCGGCCGAGCCGCCGGCGCGCGGCATGATCCAAAGCATCAGTCAACTTAGTCTTTTCCTGATCCGTTACGATGGGCGGCGCTTCGGTCAGGCTGCCATATAAAATGGCGTCGATCAGGGTTTTGCGCATGGTGGCCTAGAGATCACATCCGGAATAGGAGGCATTGAAGGATTTGTTACAGAGAGGGAAGTCAGCGACGATGTTGCCCTCGATCGCGGCTTCGAGCGCCGGCCAAAGGAACCAGGACGGATCACGCAAATAGGCATTTTCGACACGGCCAGCATTGACGCGGACAGAGGCGAAAACATCGCCGCGGACGCCCTCCACGACAGCGCTTCCCGCGCATGGGTGGAAACTCTCGGGCAACGGAACGCGGAGTGGACTGGAAGGCAGATCGCGGAGTAATGCGTGGATCAGCGCGGAACTCTGGCGGATTTCTTCCACGCGCACGCGCACGCGCGTATCAACGTCTCCTGAATCATGACATGGCACACTGAACTGTAGAGTGTCATAAGGCGCATAGGCCATGTCGTGGCGGGCGTCGAAATTCTGTGCCGACGCGCGGCCGGCATAACCGCCGCAGCCAAGGCGCCGCGCGATCGCGGGATCGAGCCGTCCGGTGCCGACCACGCGATCCTGCAAGGACGCCGTGTTTTCGTAGACTTCGACGAGACGCTCAAATTGGTCGCGCAGAACTGCGGTTTCGCGGGTGATTGCCGCGGCGCCGCCCTCTGCGATGTCGATGGCGACGCCACCGGGGATAATCCGGTCCATCAGCAGCCGATGGCCAAAGCATGACGCGGCAAGGCGCAACACACGCTCACGCAGGACGGCGCCATAAGCGTTCAGCAATGGCAAGCCGCCATCGCTGCAGATAGCGCCAAAATCGCCAAAATGGTTTGCGAGACGCTCCATCTCTGCCATCACACCTCGCAGCGCGCTCGCACGCGGCGGGACTTCCAAGCCAAGTGCCTGCTCGACGGCGCGAGCGAAGGCGAAACCATAGGCAACCGTCGAATCACCAGAGATGCGGCCGGCAAGTTTCGCGGCATGATCGACCGGGGCGCCGCGCATCAATTCGAGCGTGCCCTTATGCGTATAGCCGAGCCGTGCTTCGAGCCGGACGATGGTTTCGCCATTAACGGAAAATCGGAAATGTCCCGGCTCGATCGTACCGGCATGAACCGGTCCGACGGGGATCTGGTGTATGCCCTCGCCGATCACCGGCTTGAATGCATAGGATTGGGTCGCGCGCGATTGCGGCCAGACGCCGTGGTCGAGCCATGGACGCGGGTCAGGCAATCCGCCGGCGGTCAGACCTTGCAGGTCGAAGATGGCCCGCTCCATCAAAATCGCGCCGGGCTGATGCTTGCCAATGGATGGGAAGTGGAGATCGGGCGTGGGCAGGGTGATCACCTCGGCTGAAGCAGCACCTTTGCCCCGTACCGCGAGATGCACGTTGGCGCCTTCATCCCTGCGTTCGCCCCAGATTGCGATGAGAGCCAGTGAGCCTTCAGCAATTTCGGCCGCTGCCGCCTCCCATGTTTTAAGATCGACCAATGTCATCTCAACCCAGCAGTGCCGCCACGTGGGCGAACCAATCATAAAGGAAGGTTGGCAGGGCAAGTCCGACCAGCAGAACGATGCCAAGATGGAGAAAAATCGGGACTGACGACGCCGTCACCGCATGCGAACCAGGGCTTGGTTCACCGAAGCAGAGTTCCGTCATGCGCATCAGCAAGGCACCGAATGCGAGCAGGATACCGAACCCGAGCAGCACAGCCAGAATTGGCGCGCGGGCAAAGGTCGAGGTGATCAATAGAAATTCGGATGTGAAGATGCCGAAAGGCGGCAGTCCCGCGATTGCCGCGACACCGGCCACGAGCGTCCAGCCGAGCAACGGGTGACTCGTGGTCAGCCCCCTGATCTCGGCCATCTGTTGCGTGCCCTTCGCTTGCGCGACATGGCCCACGGAAAAGAAAATCGCCGATTTGGTGAGGCTGTGCATCATCATCTGCAACAGCCCCGCGACATTGCCGAGCGGCCCGCCAATGCCGAAGGCAAAGGCGATGATGCCCATATGCTCGATCGATGAATAAGCAAACATGCGCTTGATGTCGCGCCGCCGGTACAGCATGATTGCCGCGAAAAACAGCGAGATAAGGCCGGTAATCGCCATCAGCACGCCAGGTTCGATTGGCGCCGTGCTGGCTGCGAGTAGCACCTTGAAGCGCAATATCGCGTAGAGCGCGACGTTCAGCAAAAGCCCTGACAGGACCGCCGAAATTGGCGTCGGGCCTTCCGCGTGGGCGTCCGGCAGCCAGGCGTGCATCGGCACGAGCCCGGCCTTCGTGCCATAACCAATCAGCAGAAAAATGAAACCAATGCTCAGCAGGTCAGGATCGAGAGCACCGGCCTGGCGCAACAGGTTGGTCCACTGCATCGCCCCCATGCCGGTGCCGAGCACGGGCTTTGCCGCGAGATAGACCAGGATTGTCCCGAACAGGGCCAAGGCGATGCCGACGCTGCCGAGGATCAGGTATTTCCATGAGGCTTCGATAGAGGCAGGAGTACGGTAGATGCCCACCATCATCACGGTAGAGAGCGTCGCAAGCTCGACGCCGAACCACATCAGGCCGAGATTGTCGGTGACGAGGGCGAGATTCATCCCGACCATCATTACCTGATACATTGCGTGATAGAAGCGCAGGTAACCTGGTGTCAGGTGGCCGATTTCCAGCTCATGGGCGATATAACTCGCGCTGAACAGGCTGGTCGTAAAGCCGACGAAACCGCTCAGGAGCAGGAACACGATATTGAGGTCATCGATCAGGAACAGAGACGTCGGCGGCGGGCGGTGGATCAGCAGCGCGGCGGCGGCGAGCAGCGTTAGCAGGCTCGCCAGAATGTTGATGCGTGCCGCCAGCAGCCAGGACGGCACGACGGCGAGGATCGCTGTCGCGATGGCGGGCACCGCAATGGTAGCGACAACAGCGCCGTCTGCGAGGCTGGTCACCGGAGCCCTCCCCTGAACGCATCAAGCGCCGTGCTATCCACTGTGTCGAATCGCTCACGGATGCGGAACAGGAAGACACCGATCACGATAAAGGCGATCAGGATGGAAAAGGCGACGCTGATTTCGACCACCAGGGGCATTCCCTCGGCACCGGCCGCCGCGAGGATCAAGCCATTTTCCAGGGACATGAATCCGGCGATCTGGCTGACGGCGTTGCGCCGCGTGACCATCATCAACATGCCGAGGAGGATCACGGAGAGGGCCAGCGCCACGTCCTCGCGGGCCAGCGCCTCGGCATGCGCCGCGGTGTGCAGCATGACGACGATCGAAAGCGCGACAAGACCGATCCCGGCCAGCATGGTCTCGCTGATGCCGGCCACGGTTTCCACCTGCTTATGGATTCCCAATTTTGCGACGATCCGGTGCAACGCCAGCGGGATCACCATGGCTTTGAACCCTAACGCCAGTGCCGCCGTGATGTAGAGCTCAGGTGCGTCCTGGATATAAGCCTGCCAGGCGACCGCGAAGCCGAGCGTGGCGGCATGCAGGGCGAGCACGTTGATGACAGAAGAAATCCGATCCTGATACATCATCATGAAGCTGACCATAACCAGCGCGCCGGCGAGAACATTCGCAATGCTGAGCGACATTGCCGGCGGGATCAGGGATGCCATCGTATTTGTCATAGGGGCGCCGATACGAAGATGAGGAGTGTTCCAAGCACGGCGAGCATGAACGCCGCCCCGACGAAATTCGGTACGCGAAACACCCGCATTTTAGCCAAACTCATTTCGAATAGGGCAAGTAGGGCCGCACCGGCCGCCAGCTTAGCGATGTAGGCGATGGCACCGATCGTGAGCGCGCCGGCCCCCGCACCCATTGGCGCGATTCCGAATGGTATGAAAATGCAGGCAATCAGTGAGATGTAGAGCAACAGCCGTAGGGCGTTGGCAAGTTCGACCAGGGCGAGGTGACGGCCGGAATATTCTAGCACCATCGCCTCGTGCACCATCGTCAATTCGAGATGAGTCGCGGGATTGTCGACCGGAAAACGCCCGGTCTCCGCAAGGGCGACGATAACCAGCGCGACCAAGGCAAGTGCTAGCGACAGGCGCAGCCCCGCTTCCCCCGAATGCATGAATTCGGCGATGGCCGATAATTGGCTCGTTCCCGCGACTAGCGCGACCGTGAAGACCATCATCAGCATCGCCGGTTCGGCGAGCGAGGCGATCATCGCCTCGCGGCTGGCGCCGAGCCCGCCGAACGCGGTGCCAACGTCAAGAGCCGCGAGCATCTGGACGAACCGCGCGCTGCCCAGCAGGGCGACAATCACGATCAGATCGCCAGACCAGGAAAACAGCAAATTGGTCCCGAAGCTAGGCACCAGCGAGGCAGCCACCCAGGTTGCGGCAAAGATAAGATAAGGGAAAACCCGGAACAGCCAGGAAGCGTCGGTTGCCACGATTGCGTCCTTGGCGATGAGCTTGGCGAGATCGCGATAAACCTGGAGCAGCGGCGGCCCGGCGCGCCGCTGTAGACGGGCCTTCAGCTTGCGGACGAACCCCGTTAGGAGCGGCGTCAGGGCAAGCACCAGCACCATTTGCGCAAGCTGTAGGGCAAGCTGAGCGATCAACTCCATAATGCGACCAAAATGAGCAGGAAAATAAGCGCCATGAACACGAAGCCGAGGTAACGCCGGATCGTGAGGTATTGCAGCCGGTTTGCCCGGTCGGCGACACGGCTGACACCTGCGATCAGCGGTGCGTAGAATGCTGACCACACTGGATCGGCCCAGGTGGAGACGAGCCGTGCCGGCGTCATGTCACCGGGGGCCGGCATGGTCACCGTATCGCGTGCCTGGAACACGAGGTTTGCAAAGACGCGCCGGATTGGCTGCGCGAAGCCGGAGGGCGAATATTGCGTGCTGATCGCGGTTGACGGCGAGGAGGCATCCTCAAGGCCGGCATAACCACAGGCCCAGGACCGTGCGCGGCGGATCACGTGCGAGCCGTAACGGTGCAGCGCAAAGGCGGCGAGGCTGGCGCTCACGGTGATGAAGATGAAGATCAGCAGGGGATTGTAGGAACTTCGGCTGGCGGAGATGGGAATCATGGTCAGCCACGACAGCCCTTCTTGCGAAGGCATGCGCGCACCGAGCAGGGAGTGCGTCACCGGGGCAAGCAGATCGATGACAAAGCCGGGCAACACCCCAACGACCACGCAGAGCACGGCGAAACTGCTCATGGCGAGGCATGAGAACCCGTCGGTCTCTTGCGCGGCGGCCGCGGCGGGGCTGCGCGGCTTGCCCAGATAGGCGAAACCATAAAAACGGACGAAGCACGCGGCGGCGAGGCTTGCGGCGAGTGCCAGCAGCGCGCCGATGGCCGGCACGGCAAGTTTGAGCCCCAGTTGCGGCAGCGCCGGGCTGAGCAGAATGGCCTGTAGGATCAGCCATTCCGAGGCAAAACCGTTGAACGGGGGGAGTGACGCGATCGCCATCGCGGCCACCAGCATGGGTACCGCGCTGATTCTCATGCGATGGATAAGCCCCCCGAGTTGCGAAAGTTTACGTGAGCCTGTCGCATGCTGAATTGCGCCGGCCCCGAAAAACAGGGCGCTCTTGAACAGCGCATGGTTAAAGGCATGGAACAGGGCTGCGGTCAGCGCCAGGGCCGAGGCAGCCATGAGTCCGTCCGCCTTGAATGCCAGTGCCAAGCCGAGTCCCGCAAAGATCAGCCCGACATTTTCGATCGTGCTGTAGGCGAGGATGGTTTTGATGTCCTCTTCCATCATTGCGTAAAGCACGCCGAGGGCGGCCGTGACGCCACCCACGATCAACACAATCAGACCCCACCACCAGGCGGCCGGACCAGCGAGATCGAACACGATGCGGATGAAGGCGTAAATGGCGACTTTTGTCATTACCCCGCTCATCAACGCCGAAATGTGACCGGGGGCGGCGGGGTGTGCGCGCGGCAGCCACACATGCAGCGGCACCAGCCCTGCTTTCGACCCTGCGCCGACCAGTGCCAGGAACATCACGGTGGCGCTGATCCAGGATGAGGGATGCGCCGCCCGCATGGAGGCGAAGTCATAATGGCCCTGAGCACTAGCCATCAGCCCGAAGGCCAGCAGAAGCACAAGCGTGCCGGCGTTCGCCATCAGCAGGTAGACGATCCCGGCGCCACGGGTCTCCGCCTCTTTATGATGCGCCATCACCAGCGCCCAGGATGCCAGCGACATGAACTCCCAAAAGATCAGGAAATCATAGGCGTCCGCCGCGATGAGAACGAGATTCATAGCGGCCAGGAAGACCGGAAAGAACGGCAGCACGCGCCACGGCTCGTGCTCGTGCCGGCCATAACCGATGCCATACAAGCTTGCCGCCGCCGCGCCGAGGTTGATGACGACCAAAAAGAGCGAGGATACCGCATCCATGGTGAAATTCATGCCGAGCCAGGGCAGGCCAAAAGGCAGCGCCATCGATGGCCGCGGTATGAACCCGAAGACGAGCTGAAGCAGTGCGGCCATGAGCGCCACCCCCGCGACTGCGAACGACCCGCCATAGACGATTACCCGTGTAGACTTATTGTGCCCCCAAATGGTGCCAATGCCACCGAGCACGATCCAGGTCAGCACACAGAGCAGGACGACCGGCGTCATGATCCGCCATTCTTCAGCCGGACGCCCCGCCCGCCGGAGGCATCCGATACTTCGCCTGGGCGCACCAAAATAAGCCCGGCCCGATCCAGTGCTTCGAGCAATTTCATCAGGGAATCGACGTTGCTGCGGATGACGCCCTCGCTGCCCTCCATTCGCTGGATCGTCGGCAGCGACAATCCCGAGAGTTCGGCAAGCTCCCTTTGGTCGATGCCAAGAAGCGCCCTGGCGGCTTTTAGTTGCCCAGATGTAATCATATTTTATACATCACAAGAAATGTTTTAGACATCTAAATCAAATCCAGAAAATGGATATATGCTATTTTTCCAGTGCGGCATTGTAATATTTGAATTTGGCAGGACTCGGGTCATGTCATATGCTTGTCAAACCTTTGTCGAAAATATTGTCTAACTATCCGCAATGATCGCTCACGAGGACCGACGGTGAAGTTGTAAGGTTTTTGGACGCGATCGGCGCCGACGGATAGGGTGATTTGCCGGAGATGTGCCGCGGGTCATTCCAAGTATAAGGCTTGCCCGGAAGCTTCCGGGGCGGCTTGTTGTGATGCCGGTGCCGATTAACTTTCGAGACTATGGTTGCGGCATATGAACGATGGAGAACCTTGGAGGAAGAAGGGGTTCTCTCACAAATCTTTTGGGTATTGCAGGTAACTGTTGTCAATTAAGCAAAATTAAAACGAGTTTTTTCCAGGAGGAGATGTAATGTCGCCCATGCAAAAGGATAACTCAGAAAAACCCGGAAAAACGCCAGCGCAATTTGACCCCAGAGATTCCATGCAAAGTCAATCCGGTAGTAAAATGCGGAAAGAGTATGACTTGCATGAAGCGGAGCGCCTTGGTGTGCTGATGCGTGATATCTTCAACGATATCCGGCAAAGGTGCCGTGAACTGTTCCGCTCATAGCAAGACATTGAGTGCGCCTCTCAACTCATGGCTCCACCCTCGATGTAGTTTTTTTAAGTGGCGTCCAATGCCGCGTAAATTCTACAGCCAGCCCCGTTAAAAACGGGGGGATTGCCGCCGGCCAGTAATCTTGTCGACGTTTATCTGAATGTTGCAAGCCAGCCCGAGGCTTTCAGCTTGCTGATTGGATCAGCCCCGCTGTTGCCGGCCGCCGGCGCCAGAGGTTTTGGTGTGGCCGCCACCGCCAGCCGCTTTGAAAGGCGCGGCGCCGGCCACACCAAAAAGCACCCCAGCCACCATGCATGTGTGGATGGCCCGTGGGGTTCAAGTCGTTGAGGCAGGATCTGGTCTGGATTCGAATGCGGTCATGTGTACGGCCTTTGACGCGGCGACATGGCCGCTGGCCCAGATAATCCGGGCCATCTTGTTGGCCAGAGCCACCGCCGCGAGCTTGCGCGGCTTGCGCTCCAGCAATTGTAACAGCCATGCCGAGGCAGATTTACTGCCTGGTTTGGCGAAGCGAATGACGGACGTCGCATGAGGAACCATATGTCGTGGCGGCCGTCAGCTGACGGCGATTGGGCTCAAGGAGAAATAGAATGCCATTGGATACCAGCGGCGGTGGACGACGGCAAAAATCGTTAAACGTGCTGGGTACCGTGCTGGAACCCTGTTCGTATAACCCGATCACCGGGTTCTACCGTGACGGATGTTGTGCCACCGGGCCGGAGGACGCCGGTAGCCATACGGTTTGCGTTGAGATGACGGCAGAGTTCCTGGCGTTCAGCAAGGCGCAGGGGAATGATCTCTGCACCCCCAGGCCGGAATTCGGGTTTGCCGGCCTGAAGGCGGGTGACCGGTGGTGCCTATGCGCACCGCGCTGGCAGGAGGCGTTCCTTGCAGGGGCCGCACCACGTGTTTTTCTCCGGGCGACAGAGATAGGCGCGCTCCAGTGGTGTAAGCTGGAGGACTTGAAGCAGTTTGCGGTGGATTTGGTGTGAGAAACAGTGAGCCCGGCCTACGGCGGCAGTCCAGGCTTTAATGGAGAAGGCCAGAGGAATTGGTATGAACCGCTAACTGGCAGTGATATGACGGGCTTGCGTCTTTTATCGCATGGCAAAGGACAAGAAAATGGCCAAGGGACAGCAGCGCAGTAATCGTGAGGTTAAGAAACCAAAGGCAAGCAAACTGGTCGTAAACGCCGAGACCGCGACTTCCTTATCAAAGAAAATTTCTACCCCGGCCGCCCCTCCAAAAAAGAAGGGGTAAGAGGGCAAGCGGTCCTCTGTATCCCTGGTGCAGCCGGCCGGTTTGGCTAGAGCGGGCCGGAAGCTGCCCGTCCGCTATAAATCCCGTCCCGGGGCAAAGCGGACCGCCATGAACACTCCATGACGCCGCCACGCCGCTCTGGAGTGGCACTGGGGCTTTGGGGCATAGCAGAGCCGCATACGCCTGGAGGTGCCCATGGTCGAACGCCGCGAATTCCTCAAACTTTCGGCCCTCGCGGCGGGGTTTTCCGCTGCCAGCATCAGCCGCGCGCTGGCGCTGCCTGGCGACCACAAGACCGGCACCCTCGAGGACGTGCAGCACATCGTCGTGCTGATGCAGGAGAACCGCGCCTTCGACCACTATTTTGGCACGCTGCGCGGCGTGCGCGGGTTCAACGACCGCTTCCCCATCCGCCTGCCCGGCGGCAAGCCGGTCTGGTTCCAGCCACGGCAAAAGGCGCCGGGCGAGACGCTCACCCCCTTCCATCTCGACACTTCACGAACTGCTGCGCAGGCAGTGCCCTGGCTCGACCATAGCTGGGGCAAGACCCAGGCCGCGATCAATGGCGGACGGCACGATGCTTGGCCGGCCAACAAGACCGACCTAACCATGGGCCACTACACGCGGGCGGACATCCCGTTCCACTTCGCCCTGGCCGACGCCTTCACCATCTGCGACCATTATTTCTGCGCCGTGCCGGGCCCCACCCATCCCAACCGCATGTTCCTGATGACCGGCACCAACGACCCGACCGGCGCCGGTGGCGGGCCGCTCATCGACAATGCCGATGCCGTGGACATACCCGCGCTCCCGCACTTCACCTGGACGACCTACCCGGAG
>NZ_JBKQJR010000177.1:0-17076 GCF_052326845.1 Acidocella sp.
TCACGTACTTCAACGTACGCTCCGCTCCGGTGCTCGAAAAACAGCACCATTCAGCTCTGCCTAGCGGGTTTTAAAAGGGGCTCTGAGCCTACATAAAAGATACCGGGTCGATATCGACATCGACCCGCACGGAGCGCGGCACTTCCACGCGCGCCAGCCAGTCGCGCAGCAGCTTCTGCACGGCGATCTCGCGCACGGTCTTCAGCAACAGGCGGCGGCGGAACCTGCCTCGCAGCAGCGCGATGGGCGCCGGGGCGGGGCCGAGCACTTGGATCCCCTTCCCTTGCGGCGCGGCGCGGGCAAGGTCGCGCGCAGCCTGATCGGCCAGACGTTCATCCTCGGCACTTATAATAAGGGCGGCGAGGCGGCCAAAGGGCGGCCAGTGGCCGGGCCGGCGCTGCGCCGCCTCCTGCCCCAGGAAATCCAGCAAATCGCCGGAGAGAAGTGCTGCGATCACCGGATGCTCGGGCGCGAAGGTTTGCAGCAGCACCTGTCCCGGCGCCTCGGCCCGCCCGGCGCGCCCGGCCACCTGGTGCAGCATCTGCACCGTATGCTCGCCCGCACGCAGGTCGCCCCCGGCCAAGCCGAGATCGGCATCCACCACCCCCACCAGGGTGAGCAGCGGAAAATGCCAGCCCTTGGCGACCATCTGCGTGCCGATGATGATCCCCACCTCGCGCGAGTTGATCCGCCGCGCCGCCTCCGCCGCCTGGGCCGGGCCGGCGATGATGTCCGATGCCATGACCAGCGCCTCCGTCTCGGGAAAGGCTTCCGCCACCTCCTCGGCAATGCGTTCCACCCCGGGTCCGATCGGCACGAAGGAATTCTCCGCCTCGCAGGAGGGGCAGAGCACCGGCTTGGGAATGGTGTGTCCGCAATGGTGGCAGATGAGCCGCGCATGCGAGCGGTGCTCCACCAGCCAGGCGCTGCAATGCGGGCAGGCCAGCCGGTGGCCGCATTTGCGGCACAGGGTTAGCGGCGCATAGCCGCGGCGGTTGAGGAACAGCATGGCCTGCTCGCCGCGGTCCAGCGTCTCGCGCATCGCCGCCAGCAGCTTCGGCGAGAGGAACTTGCCGCGCTCCGGCGGGTCCTGCCGCAAATCGACGGCATGGATCGCCGGCATGGCCGCACCGCCATGGCGGGAGGGCAGGTCCAGCTTCTGGTACCGCCCCTGGGCAGCGTTCTCCACGCTCTCCAGACTCGGCGTGGCGCTCACCAGCACGGCCGGGCAGGCGCAGAACTTGGCGCGCACCACCGCCATGTCCCGCGCGTTGTACATCACCCCGTCCTCCTGCTTGAAGGCGCTCTCGTGTTCCTCATCCACCACGATAAGCCCGAGCTTGGGGAACGGCAGAAACAGCGCCGAGCGCGCGCCCACCACCACATCCGCCCGGCCCTCAGCCACGGCGCGGAAGGTCTCGCGCCGCTGCGCCGGGGTGAGGTCCGAATGCCAGACCGCCGGTGGAGCGCCAAAGCGGGCGGCGAAACGCTCCAGGAACTGGATGGAGAGCGCGATTTCCGGCAGCAGCACCAGCACTTGGCGGCCCAGGCGCAGCGCCTCGGCCGCAGCCTCCAGATACACCTCGGTCTTGCCTGAGCCAGTCACGCCGTCCAGCAGCGTCACCGCGAATTTCTGCGCCTGCACCGATGCGCACAGGGCCTGGGCGGCATCATGCTGTGCCGGGGAGAGCACTGGGCCGGGAAGCGCCGGGTCTGCACCGCCAAAGGCGAACTGCTTGGCGCGCTTTGGCGGCGCCGCGAGCAGTTGCTCCTTCAACCCCAGGGCCAGAACATCGCCGCGCCGGGCCAGCGTGTAGCCCGCCACCCAATCGATGAACTTACGAGTCGTCTCAGGCAACGGCGGGAAGGCGTACACCCCGGCGATAGGTTTCACCTTCACCGCCATATCTGGCTTGTCGTCCCACACCGCCCCTGCCACCACGCGCGAGCCCAGCGGCACCCGCACCAGCGTGCCCGGGAGGAGCGGCTCGTCCGCCGCGTAGGTGAACGCGGTGTCGAACTTGTAGGGGAGCAATACGCTCACACGGGTTGTTTGGGCGGGAGGCTCCATGCTGTATGCTTAAGCAGAGACCCAGACCACCGGAAAGTAAACCATGAAATTCTTTGTCGATACCGCCGAAATTAACGAGATTCGCGAGTTGGCCGAAACCGGCCTGCTGGACGGCGTGACCACGAATCCGTCCCTCATCGCCAAGTCCGGCCGCAAGATCCTGGATGTGATCGCCGAGATCTGCGACGTGGTGGATGGCCCGGTGAGCGCCGAAGTGGCGGCCACCGAATACAAGCAGATGATGAAAGAGGCCAAGGTGCTGAAGAAGATCGCCAAGAACGTGGCGATCAAGGTGCCGCTGACGCCGGATGGCCTGCGCGCCTGCCATGCTCTTTCCCAGGAAGGCACCATGGTGAACGTCACGCTGTGCTTCTCCGCGGCGCAGGCGCTGCTGGCCGCCAAGGCTGGCGCCACCTTCATCTCTCCGTTCATCGGCCGGCTGGACGATATCGGCCATAACGGCATGGAGCTGATCGCGGACATCGTGCAGATCTACGCCAACTACCCGGCGATCAGGACCGAGGTGCTGGCCGCCTCCATCCGCCACCCGATCCACCTGATCGAGGCGGCGAAGCTGGGCGCCGATGTCGCGACGATCCCGCCCAACGTGATCAAGCAGCTCTACAACCACCCCCTCACCGACAAGGGCCTCGCCGCCTTCCTGAAGGATTGGGCGGCCACCGGGCAGAGCATTGTCTGAGGACATTGCCTCTGACTTTTTAAGCTGGCTCGGCGCCGAGCGCCGGGCCGCTGAAAAAACGCTGGAAACCTATGGGCGCGATGTGCGCGGGTTTCTCGACTTCCTCGCCGGACATACCGGCGAGGCTGCTACCCTGAAGACCCTGCGCGAGCTGCACGCCGCGGATATCCGCGCCTGGCTCGCCGTGGCCGCCAAGGCGGGCGATACCAACGCCACCCGCGCGCGCAAACTCTCCGCGATCAAGACCTTCTTCCGCTTCCTGAAGAAACGCCATGGCGTGGAGAACACCGCGCTGGCGCTGATCTCCCGCCCCCGGCCGAAGCGCCCTTTGCCCAAGGCCCTGAGCGCCGAGCATGCGCTTTCCGTGGCGGAGGAGATTGGCGAAGTGGAGGACACCCCGGCCCTGCAGGCGCGCGATGCCGCGCTGATGACGCTGCTCTATGGCGCGGGCCTGCGCATCAACGAGGCGCTTTCACTGAACATCGGCGACCTGCCCGCGGCGGATGACGCGCTGCGCGTCACTGGCAAGGGCAACAAGCAACGCATCGTGCCGCTGCTCCCCGCGGTGCGCGCGGCACTTGCCGCTTGGCTCAAGCTGCACCCGAATCCGGGGCGGGACGAGCCCTTGTTCGTGGGTGCGCGCGGCGCAAGGCTGAATGCCGGGGTCGCCCAGAAGGCGCTGCGGGATTTCCGCCGCTTCAACGGCCTGCCCGAGCACGCAACGCCGCATGCGCTGCGCCACTCCTTCGCCACGCATCTCCTCGCCGGCGGGGCTGATCTGCGCGCGATCCAGGAACTGCTCGGCCATGCAAGCCTCTCCACCACACAGCGCTACACGGACGTCGACACCGCCCAGCTTCTCGATGTCTGGCGCCGGGCGCATCCACGTACCCGGGCATAGATTGCCCAGCCAGCCAGCCATGTGTAAGGCAAGCCTATGAACATAATAGACCATATGACACTTCAGCCTGGCTACGCGTTTTCCGGACTGCTCGTGGGCTTGGCCGTGGGTATGACGGGCGTTGGCGGCGGCTCGCTGATGACCCCTATTCTCGTGCTCATTTTCGGCTTTCACCCCACCACCGCAGTCGGCACCGACCTGCTGTTCGCCGCTGCCACCAAGACGGTGGGCACCACCATCCACAGCGCCGGCAAAACGGTGGACTGGAGCATCGTGCGCCGCCTGGCCACCGGCTCCGTGCCCGCGACCATCCTGAGCCTGCTCGCGATCAGCTATTTCGGCATTAACAGCAAGGCGGTCACCACCGCGATCACCACGGCGCTGGGCGTGGCCCTGCTGCTCAGCGCCACCTCGCTGCTGTTCAAGGACCAGATTGCGCACGCCATCACCCGGCGCTACCCGAATTTCGGCGACGGCAGCTCATTCAAGCTCACCATCGCGGTCGGCTTTCTCCTGGGCATTCTGGTGTCGCTCTCTTCCGTCGGGGCCGGGGCGCTGGGCACCATCGCCCTTCTCATCCTCTACCCGCGCCTGCCAATCGTGCGCATCGTCGGCTCGGACATCGCCCATGCCGTGCCACTGACCCTGCTGGCCGGACTCGGGCATTGGTATCTGGGCACGATCAATTTCCATTTATTGGAGACGCTGCTCGTGGGGTCGATCCCCGGCATCGTCATTGGCAGCTACGCGGCGCGCTACGCGCCGGACAGGGTGCTGAAGCTGCTGCTGGGCACGATCCTCTTCCTCGTCGGGCTGAAGATGCTGTCGAAGTAAGCCACCTTTCGCAAACAAAAAAGGCTCTCCCCTGCGGGAGAGCCTTTTTTGTTTGGTGCCTCGCGGCTGGCTTTACACCTTGTGCGGGACGACGGAGTCGACCATCGCCTGCGCCGAGATCAACTGGTCGGAAGCCTCGCGATACGCATCGGCATTGTGCGGATCCACCGCGTTGTACGCTTCCCTAGCCTTGGCCAGGCTGTCCGCCGCCTTGGCCGGGTCCAGATCGGCCTGGCGGATGATCTCATCCGCCAGCACCGCGCAACGGGACTCGGTGATCTCGGCAAAGCCGCCGGAGACGAAGAAGCGGTCGGTGACCTGGCCCTTCTCGTAGATGTCCACCAACCCGCCGCGCAGACCGGTGATCAGCTCCGAGTGCCCCGGGAGCACGCCGATATCGCCCTCCGTGCCGGGGATGACGACCATGTCGACGTCACGCGCCAGCAGCAGCTTTTCCGGGCTGATGATTTCCAGGGCAATGGCCATCGATTACGCCTTCGCGCTGAGGGTTTCGGCCTTGGCGATGGCTTCCTCGATGGTGCCGACCATGTAGAACGCCGCCTCCGGCAGATGGTCGTACTCGCCAGCCACGATGCCCTTGAAGGAGCGGATGGTGTCTTCGACCTTCACGAACACGCCCGGGGAGCCGGTGAACACCTCGGCCACATGGAACGGCTGGGAGAGGAATTTCTCGATCTTGCGGGCCCGGGCGACGACAAGCTTGTCGTCCTCGGAGAGTTCATCCATGCCCAGGATGGCGATGATGTCCTGCAGGGACTTGTAGGTCTGCAGGATGCGCTGCACATCGCGCGCCACCTGGTAGTGCTCCTCGCCCACGATGCGCGGGTCGAGCGAGCGGGAGGTGGAGTCCAGCGGGTCCACGGCCGGGTAGATGCCCTTCTCGGCGATGGCGCGGTTGAGCACCGTCGTCGCGTCGAGGTGGGCGAAGGTGGCGGCCGGCGCCGGGTCGGTAAGGTCGTCCGCCGGCACGTACACGGCCTGCACGGAGGTGATGGAGCCCTTCTTGGTGGAGGTGATGCGCTCCTGCAGGGCGCCCATGTCGGTGCCCAGGGTCGGCTGGTAACCCACCGCGGAGGGGATGCGGCCCAGCAGCGCGGACATCTCGGCGCCCGCCTGGGTGAAGCGGAAGATGTTGTCCACGAAGAACAGCACGTCCTGGCCAGCGACGTCGCGGAAGTACTCGGCCATCGTCACGCCGGAGAGGGCGACGCGGGCGCGCGCGCCCGGCGGCTCGTTCATCTGGCCGTACACCAGGGCCACCTTGGAGCCCTCGGTGTCGTTCTCGCCCAGCTTGATGACGCCGGCATCGATCATTTCGTGGTACAGATCGTTACCCTCGCGGGTACGCTCGCCCACGCCGGCGAACACGGACACGCCGCCATGACCCTTGGCGATGTTGTTGATCAACTCCTGGATGAGCACGGTCTTGCCCACGCCGGCGCCGCCGAACAGGCCGACCTTGCCGCCCTTCAGGTACGGGGCCAGCAGGTCGACGACCTTGATGCCGGTGACCAGGATCTCGGCCGAAGCGGCCTGCTCATCGAAAGCCGGAGCTGAGCGGTGGATCGGCATGTGGGCAGCGGCCGGGATGTCGCCACGCTCGTCAATCGCCTCACCGATCACGTTGAGGATGCGCCCCAGCGTGCCCGGTCCGACCGGCACCGAGATCGCCGCGCCAGTATCAGTCACTTCCTGGCCGCGGACCATGCCGTCGGTGCTGTCCATGGCGATGCAGCGCACGGTGCGCTCGCCCACTTCCTGGGCGACTTCAAGCACCAGACGGCGGTTGCCCACCTTGGTCTCCAGCGCGTTCTGGATGAAGGGCAGCGCGCCGTCGAACTGCACGTCGACGACCGCACCCATGATCTGCGTCACTCGGCCGGTGTTGTTGCTTGTCATCTCTCTGTCCTCAAACGGCTTCCGCGCCGGAAATGATTTCAATCAGTTCTTTGGTGATGTTCGCCTGCCGCGCCCGGTTATAGCTGAGCGACAGCTTCTTGATCATCTCGCCCGCGTTGCGCGTGGCGCTGTCCATGGCGGTCATCTGCGCCGCGTAGAAGCCGGCGCTGTTGTCCAGCAGGGCGGCGTAAATCTGCACCGCGAGGTTGCGCGGCAGCAGGCGTTCGAGGAGCGTGCCGTCATCCGGCTCGACCTCGTAGTTGTGCTCCGTCTTGTTGTCGTTCGCCGTCGGCTGGGCCGCCGGGATCAGCGGCTGCTCCGTCACCTTCTGGGTCATGACATTGTGGAAGTGGTTGAACACCAGGGTGACAACGTCGTACTCGCCGGCCTTGAAGCCGCGCACCAGTTCCTGCGCCACAGCTTCGGCATCCGCGAACGCGGCCGACTTCTTGCCGACGAAGTTCTTGGTGCCGACGATTTTGTCGCCCAGATCCCGGCGCAGCGAGTCATTGCCCTTACGGCCCAGGGTGAACACCTTCACGGTCTTGCCCTCGGCCTCAAGGCTCTTCACCTTGGCGCGGATGGCCTTGGCGATATTGGCGTTGAAGGCACCGGCCAGGCCGCGGTCGGCGGTGACGGCGACGAGCAGATGCGTCTTGCTCTTGCCGTTACCAACCAGCAGCGGGCTGGCATTCGGGTTGCCCGCCTCGGAGGCTGCCAGAGCCGCGAGCATTTCGCCCATGCGGCTGGAATAGGGGCGAGCCGCCTCGGCCTGCGCCTGCGCGCGGCGGAGCTTGGCAGCCGCCACCATCTTCATGGCGCTCGTGATCTTCTGCGTCGATTTGACGGAGTTGATCCGGTTGCGCAGGGTTTTCAAGGAGGGCATGTGCTTATCCGAACGTGCGGAGCAGGTTCTCGATGAAGGCGATCAGCTTGGTCTCGGTCTCCGGCTTGATCTGCCCGTCGGTCTCGATCGCCTTGACGATCTCCGGTGCATTCACCTTGATCGAGGTCAGCAGGGCCGCCTCAAACTTGCCGACGTTGGACACCGCGACGGTATCGAGGTAGCCGCGCGTGCCGGCGAACACGGAGATGACCTGCTCAGCCACGGAGAGCGGGCTGAACTGCGGCTGCTTCAGCAGCTCGGTCAGACGCGCGCCGCGGGCCAGCAGCTTCTGCGTGGAGGGGTCGAGGTCGGAGGAGAACTGGGCGAAGGCCGCCATTTCGCGGTACTGCGCCAGATCCAGCTTGATCTTGCCGGCCACCTGCTTCATCGCCTTGACCTGCGCGGCGGAGCCGACGCGCGACACGGACAGGCCAACGTTGATGGCGGGGCGGATGCCCTTGAAGAACAGTTCCGTCTCCAGGAAGATCTGACCGTCGGTGATGGAGATCACGTTGGTCGGGATGTAGGCGGAAACGTCGCCGGCCTGGGTCTCGATGATCGGCAGGGCGGTCAGCGAACCGGCGCCCTTGTCGTCGGACATCTTGGCGGCGCGCTCCAGCAGGCGGGAGTGCAGGTAGAACACGTCGCCCGGGTAGGCTTCACGTCCCGGCGGACGGCGCAGCAGCAGCGACATCTGGCGGTAGGCGACGGCCTGCTTGGAGAGGTCGTCATAGCCGATCAGCGCGTGCATGCCGTTGTCACGGAAGAACTCGCCCATGGCGCAGCCGGTGTACGGGGCCAGGTACTGCATCGGGGCCGGGTCGGAGGCGGTGGCGGCGACGACGATGGAGTACTCCATCACGCCGTATTCCTCGAGGGTGCGCACCAGCTGCGCCACGGTGGAGCGCTTCTGCCCGACCGCCACGTAGATGCAGTACAGCTTCTTGCTCTCATCGCCAGTGGCGTTGACGGCCTTCTGGTTGATGATGGTGTCGACGATCAGCGCGGTCTTGCCGGTCTGGCGGTCGCCGATGATCAGCTCGCGCTGGCCGCGGCCGACGGGCACCAGCACGTCGATGGCCTTGATGCCGGTCTGCATCGGCTCATGCACGGACTTGCGGGGAATGATGCCCGGCGCCTTGGTCTCGACCAGGCGGCGCTCGGTGTAGATCACCGGGCCCTTGCCGTCGATCGGGTTGCCCAGCGCGTCCACAACGCGGCCCAGCAGGCCCTTGCCCACCGGCACGTCGACGATCTGGCCGGTACGGGTGACGGTGTCGCCCTCGCGGATTTTCACGTCGTCGCCGAAAATCACGACGCCGACATTGTCCGCCTCGAGGTTCAGCGCCATGCCTTTGACGCCGGCGCCGGGGAAATCCACGAGCTCGCCAGCCTGCACGTTGTTCAGGCCGAAGACGCGGGCAATGCCGTCACCCACGGAGAGGACCTGGCCGGTCTCGGCAACATTGGCTTCGGTGTCGAAATCCGCGATCTGACGCTTCAGGATCTCGGAGATTTCGGCTGGGCGGATCTCCATGTCAGGCAGCTCCCTTGAGAGAATAGTTGAGCCGGTTAAGGCGTGACTTCAGGCTTGTATCGAAAATTTTGGCGCCGACTTTCAGCACCAGACCGCCGAGCAGACTGGGGTCGGTATGCTCGACGAGCCGGACATTGCCATAGCCGGCTTCGGCCAGGCGGGCGCGCAGCTGAGTGCGCTGCAAATCGGTGAGCTCATGCGCGGCGGTGACATCGGCCACCACCTCGCCGCGCTTGGCGGCGACATAGGCGGCAAAACCGGCGATCAGGGCCGGCAGGTCGCGCAGGCGGCGATTCGCCACGGCCACGTTGACGAAATTGCGCACCAGCGGGCCGAAACCCTCGGCCATCAGCGCCTCGTTCAGCGCCGGGCGGGCCTTGGCGATGTCGGTCAGCGGGTTGGCCAGGAGATGCTTGAGCGGCGCGCTGGAGGCGATCAGGCGGCCAAGAGCCTCCATCTGCTCAACCACCTCATTCAGGGAGTTCTGCTCGAAAGCCAGTGCATACAGAGCCGACGCGTAGCGCGCGGTCAACCCGGTCTCGCCAGTGCCTGTGATCTCGGCCAATATTTTTGTCCCGCCTAGTTGCCGTGGTCTAAAATTCAAGCCCCTTCAGCCGGGGCTGCGCGGGGCAGTAACATAGGGTTTTGCGCGCAGCAAGGCCGGAACCGACTTGGCGTTCGTCAAGATTTAACTGTTTCATCCTTGAGCATATCCTCCGCCGGAGCCGGACGGGCCCGGGCGGCGATCGGCCCGGCCTCGTTATACGCGTAACAGGTGTTGAGCATGCTGGGCGCCATCCGCGGCTCCGCCCCCAGATGATGCGCCGGGGCAGGCTGGTCCGTGGGCTTGCGCAGGCCATGGCGGGTCTGGAACGCGACGGTAGCCACCTGCTGCAGCAACTCGCGCAGATGCGTGCAGCCCTCCACGCCGCGCACGCGCTGGGCCGCCTGGGTGAGGAAGCCCTTGCCGATGACCAGCCCGGCGAGGCGCTCAAAATTGGGCGCCACCTCCGGGCAGATCGAGTACGGCGTGGCATCCATCGCGGCCTCGCAGGACACGATCTCCAACTCGGGCGTCAGCGTCATGCGCAGCCACATGTCATGCAGCGGCTCCCCGGCCTGGATGCCGTTCCGGTCGATGTTGGGGGCGCTGTAGGTCTTCACGTCCGTCATATGGGCCTCGACATCCATCAGCCCGTCCTCGCGCTCATAGCCGCTGAGGCGGATGTCGCGCATATGCAGGAGGCGGCGTGGAACGGTGCGGCTGAGCGGCATGGTCGGTTCTGGCCCTTGGCTGTGAAAACCCCTTCGCGGGTTCCTGTGGAGCGCGGCTTGTTCTATTCCCGCAGTGCGGAAAAAAACGCAAATCCAGGAGTGCGAAGAAGAATGACCGCGAACGCCAGCGCCACGGCCGGACCGGAACGGCGCGAGTACAGCCACGCCGAGCGGCTGCGGGTGATTTCCGGCGTTCTCACTTGTATAATGCTGGTGGCGCTGGACCAGTCCGTGGTCCTGCCCGCCATCCCGCAGATCGCGGCCAGCCTGCATGGCGTCTCGCATGTCTCCTGGGTGATCTCGGCCTATCTGCTCACCACCACCGCGACCACGCCGATCTACGGCAAGCTCTCCGACCAGTTGGGGCGCCGCGCCGTGCTGGCCCCGGCGTTGCTGGTGTTCCTGGCCGCGTGCGTGGTCTGCGCCCTGGCGGATTCGGTGCCGATGCTCGCCCTGGGCCGGGCGTTGCAGGGGCTGGGCGGCGGGGGGCTGGCCGCCGTCGGCCAGGCGGCGGTGGCCGATGTGGTGCCGCCGCGCGAGCGCGGGCGCTACCAGGGCTGGTTCGCCGCCACCTGGGCGTTTTGCTCCATCGCCGGGCCGGTGGCCGGCGGGCTCATCACCCAGCACCTGTCCTGGCGCTGGATCTTCTGGGGCAATTTGCCGCTGGTGGCCTTTGCGCTGATCACGAGCGCCCGCGCGCTGCGGGGCCTGCCCGTGGCCGGAACCAAAGGGAGAATCGACTACGCCGGGGCGCTGCTGCTGATGTTCAGCGTTGCGGCCACGGTGCTGGCACTGACCGAGGGCGGCACGGACTTCCCCTGGGCCTCGGCGCCCGAGGCGGCGATCTGCGCCGCGGCCCTGCTCGGCTTCGCCCTGCTCGCGGCGCAGCAGCGCACGGCCCCCGCGCCGCTTCTGCCCGCCGCGCTGCTGGGCCGGATCGGCCATGTCGCCGCGCTCGGCGGGCTGAGTTCGGCGGCCATGTTCACCGCCATCTTCCTGCTACCGCTGCTGCTGCAATGGATTTATGGCGAGACCGCCTCGACCGCCGGGATGCATCTGGTGCCGCTGCTGTTCGCCACCGCGATCGGCGCTTTCGCCGCCGGGCAGGTCACACGGCGCACCGGGCGGGTGAAGCCCGTCCTGGCCGCGGGGCTGCTGGTCGGCGTAACCGGCTTCGCACTGCTCTGCCTCAGCCTGCATGCCGCGAGCCCGGCCTGGCCGGTGGCGTTCGCCGCCCTAGCGGGGGTGGGGCTGGGTGCCCTGATGCCGACAACGCTGGTGACGGTACAAAGCCTTGCCAACCGGAGCGAGATGGGCGCGGCAACGGGCATATTGCTGGTGGTGCGCGCCATGGGCGGCACGTTTGGCGCCACGCTGGCGGGTCTGGCCATCACCCTGGCCGGCCACGCCACGGCCTCCGGCTTCCGGTTCGGCTTCCTTACCGCCGCGCTGTTCCTGGCCCTGGGCCTCGGCTTGGTGGCGCGCCTGCCGGAGATCGACCTGCGCCCCAGCGTGACCACCGGCACGAAGGCATAAAAAAACCGGCCAGGAGGCTGCCCCCTGGCCGGCATGTATCCTGGCTTGCGCCCCTGGCTTATACCCGCTTGCGAGATGCATGACTCTCTGCCGTCATTGCGAGCGCAGCGAAGCAATCCATCTTTTCCAGCAATGTCGCGGAGATGGATTGCTTCGCGTCGTGCGAATGCACGCATTCGCGTGACGCTCGCAATGACGGTTCTGGATGGGTCATCATCAACGCGGCTTGGTATTAGAGGCCCTTTCAAAACCCGCTAGGCCGAGCCGAGTGGTACCGTTTTTCGAGCACCGGAGCGCAGAAATGCGGTGCCAGGCGGCCGGCATAGTAGGGTTTTGTAAGGGGCTCTTATTCCGCCGCGGCGGTCTGCACCACGGCCGGCCTGGTCAGCACGTAGTAGAACAGGCCAGCGGCGACGAAGGAGACGATGAAGGTGGCGTCGCCGAACTGCGGGAACCTCGCCGCCACCGGGCCGACATACAGCGCCTGGTTATAGAACGGCCAGGACACCACGATGGACGCCACCCAAGCCACGAACGCCGCACTTACCGGCAGGCGCGAGGTACGGTTGGTGGTGTGGCAGAACAGGGTGATGGCGATCCACGGCATGGTCCAGTAGCCGAGCACCAGCAGGAAGTTCTCGTAGTTGGTGATGAAGTTGGCCGCCGCCAGCACCGCGATGACGGTGCCGATGGCGCCCGTGATCAGCGACGCGACATGCTGCTTCAGCTTCACCCCCACGGCCAGGGCGGAGAGCGTGGCGGAATAGATGTTGATGATGTTGGCGCTGACGGTGCCGAGGATGACGGCGATCAGGAACGGCACCTTGAACCATTCCGGCATCCAGGAGGTGAACAGGTCCGACGGCTTGGTGAAGGAGACGGCGGCACCCAGCAGCGCGCCCAGCGCCTCGATCCACACAGTGGAGATCACCGAGCCGAGGAAGGCGTAGGAGAACACGGTCCTCTTCATTTTGGCGGCGCCGGTATCGGTGCGCAGGTAGCGGGTATAGTCGGAGGAATAGGGAATCCAGCCGACCATGTAGCCCACCATGATGGACAAGGTGAGGATGAAGGCGCCCGAGAAGCCGCCCACCGCCGCCTCGGCCTTAACATTCTCTGGCACGGAGAGGCCGAGATGCTGCACCGCCACCACGGTCAGCGCCAGGAAGGCCAGGGTGAGGACGTAGACGAGGTATCTCTCAGCCGTCTGGATCAGGTCATGCCCGAAGAAGGCGATGGCGACCTGTACCAGCGAGAGGATGACGACGCCGACAATCAGGCTGCCGCCAAAGAAATACTGCAGCGCATAGGCCCCGGCGATGGTGTTGACCGCGAACCAGGAGAAGCCGCCGAAGAAATTGAGCAGCGAAGGCAGCTTGTTGCCGAGCGGGCCGAACCAGGTAGCACCCTGGATCATCTGCGGGCGGCCGTAATCCACGCCGAAGGTGCTGAAGAAGGCCAGCACCAGCCCGCCCAGCACGTTGGCGATGAGGATGGCCAGCACGGCCGAGGAGAAGGACAGGCCAAGCCAGCCGGTGGCCAGCGCGCCAGTGGTCAGCGTCGCGAACTCGATATTCGCCGCCATCCACAGGCCGAACACGGCCTTCGGGCTACCGTGACGCTCCGTCAGGGAGACCTCGTCGATGCCTTTTTCTTCGATGATGCCATAGAGTTCGGGGGTTACGTCAGCGGTCATTCTTGCTCCCTAGGGGCCCGGCCCGGAAAAATTGCCCCGCGCACACGACCTCACACGGCCAGCGCTGCAACGGGATGCAACGGACCACCTGCCGTTTTATGGGCAAACCGTCAAGCAAATCTACCAGCTTTGCTATTGCTGCATGGCGTTCTGCAGTGGGGAGGCCACAGGGATACTCCCCGGCCCGCTCATCCCCGGCAGCACACGATGCAGCAGCAGCAGCATGCAGAGCAACAGGATGAACCAGCCAATCCCCCCGCCGATGAGACGCATTGCCAGAACCACTATGGCAACAACCATGAGCAGCAAAAAATCGAGTTGCAGGCTGGGGTTGGCCACCCCCACCGCCTGCATGAACATGGTAAAGCCGTTATCGACAATCCCGACGCCAGACATCAAAAGACGGGCGACGTAAAAGACACCGCCACCGAATTCGTTGATGAATTGCTGCATGACCGCCCCCTTGTGGGGCAGCGTATAGCATATTTCTTGCCGGGTTCAGCTTTATTCCAAGCGCTTAACCGCCCGCAGCGCGGGAAGCAGCCGCATCGCCGCGCGCCAGGGAGACTCGGGCGCAACGCTTGCGCACTCGCGGCTTTGGTCCTACTGCACCCTGCACTTTTCTTCAGTTTGGAGTTTTGTCATGTCCTACAGGGTTGCGGTTGTCGGTGCCACCGGTGCGGTCGGGCGCGAAATTCTCAAAACCCTCTCCGAGCGCGACTTCCCGGTCTCGGAAGTCGCCGCCGTCGCCTCCGGCCGCTCCGCCGGCCAGGAAGTCTCCTTCGGGGAGGATCAAGTCCTGAAGGTGCAGAACCTCGAGACCTTCGACTTCACCGGCTGGGATATCGGCCTGTTCTCCCCCGGTGCCTCGGTTTCCGCCGTTCATGCCCCGCGCGCGGGCGCGCAGGGCTGCGTGGTCATCGACAACACCTCCCAGTTCCGCATGGACCCGGACGTGCCGCTGGTGGTGCCCGAGGTGAACCCGCAGGATATCGCCAAATTCGCCAAGAAGAACATCATCGCCAACCCGAACTGCTCGACCATCCAGATGGTGGTGGCGCTGAAGCCGCTGCACGAGAAGTTCAAGATCAAGCGCGTGGTGGTTTCCACCTACCAGTCGGTCTCGGGTGCCGGCAAAGAGGGCATGGACGAGCTCTACAGCAACACCAAGGCGCATTTCGGGATCGACGCCGACAAGATCAAGCCGGTGGTCTTCCAGAAGGACATCTCCTTCAACTGCATCCCGCAGATCGACGTGTTCATGGATGACGGCGCCACCAAGGAAGAGTGGAAGATGGTCGTGGAGACCAAGAAGATCCTCGACCCGAAGATCGACGTGATCGCCACCTGCGTGCGCGTGCCGGTCTTCATCGGCCATTCCGAGGCGGTTTACGTGGAGTTCGAGAACCCCGTGAGCGTGAACGAGGCCCGCGCGGCGCTGCGCCATGCGCCGGGCGTGGTGGTGCAGGATGAGCGCGTCGAGGGCGGCTACGCCACCCCGGCCGAGTGCAAGGGCGAGGACGCGGTGTTCGTCTCGCGCATCCGCAAGGACCCGACCGTGCCGCACGGCCTCGCCTTCTGGTGCGTGTCCGACAATCTGCGCAAGGGTGCTGCGCTGAACGCGGTGCAGATCGCGGAAGCCCTGATCGCCCAGGGCCTGCTGGCCAACAAGGCGGCCTGACCGCAATTGCCAGGGCGCGTCAGCGCCCGAAGCACTCTACGTTACCAGATAAGCCCAGGGAGACGCCGTCCCCTGGGCTTATCTTTACTCCCCGCATGACATCTCCCCCTCTTTTCGCGTAAAGCTCCGCCATGACCGATACCCCGCTCGACCTGATCCGCAATTTTTCCATCATCGCGCATATCGACCACGGCAAATCCACCCTGGCCGACCGGCTGATCCAGCATTGCGGCGGCCTCACCGCGCGCGAGATGACCGAGCAGGTGCTCGACAACATGGATATCGAGAAGGAGCGCGGCATCACCATCAAGGCGCAGACCGTGCGCCTGGAATACCCGGCCAAGGACGGCAAGACTTATATATTGAACCTCATGGACACGCCCGGCCACGTGGACTTCGCCTACGAGGTCTCGCGTTCGCTCGCCGCCTGCGAGGGCTCGCTGCTGGTGGTGGACGCCTCCCAGGGAGTGGAGGCGCAGACGCTGGCCAACGTGTACCAGGCCATCGACGCGCACCACGAGATCGTGCCGGTGCTCAACAAGATCGACCTGCCCGCCGCCGATGTGCCGCGCGTGAAACAGCAGATCGAGGATGTGATCGGCATCGACGCCTCGGACGCGGTGGAGATTTCCGCCAAGACCGGCCTGAACATCGAGGGCGTGCTGGAAGCCCTGGTCACCCGCCTGCCCCCGCCCAAGGGCGACCGCGAAGCCCCGCTTTCCGCCCTGCTGGTGGATAGCTGGTACGACCAGTATCTCGGCGTCGTCATTCTGGTCCGCGTCAAGAACGGCGTTCTCCGGCGCGGCCAGAAGATCCGCATGATGTCGAACAACGCGGTGCATCCGGTGGAGCAGCTCGGCGTGTTCACGCCCAAGATGCGCGCCGTGGAAAGCCTGGGGCCGGGCGAGATGGGCTATATCACCGCCGCCATCAAGACCGTGGCCGATTGCAACGTGGGCGACACCATCACCGATGACCGCCACCCCGTGGCCGAGGCCCTGCCGGGCTTCAAGCCCTCCATCCCCGTGGTGTGGTGCGGGCTGTTTCCGGTGGACGCCGATGATTTCGAGAAGCTGCGCGACAGCCTCGCCAAGCTGCGCCTGAACGACGCCAGCTTCCACTACGAGGCCGAGACCTCCGCCGCGCTGGGCTTCGGCTTCCGCTGCGGCTTCCTCGGGCTGCTGCATCTGGAGATCATCCAGGAGCGCCTCTCGCGCGAGTTCGACCTCAACCTGATCGCCACCGCGCCATCGGTCGTGTATAAAATCTTCAAAACCAATGGCGAGATGGAGGAGCTGCACAACCCGGCCGACATGCCGGACGGCTCGATCATCGACCATATCGAGGAACCCTGGATCCGCGCCACCATCATGGTGCCGGATGACTATCTCGGCTCGATCCTCACCCTCTGCTCCGATCGCCGCGGCCAGCAGGTGGACCTCACCTATGTCGGCAACCGTGCCATGGCCGTTTACCGCCTGCCGCTGAACGAGGTCGTGTTCGACTTCTACGACCGGCTGAAATCGGTGAGCCGCGGCTATGCCAGCTTCGACTACCAGATCGAGGATTACGCCGAGGCCGACCTGGTGAAGATCTCCATCCTGGTGAACCAGGAGCCGGTGGACGCGCTCTCCTTCATCGCCCACCGCTCACAGGCGGAGATGCGCGGGCGTGCCATCTGTGGCAAGCTGAAGGATCTGATCCCGAAGCAGCTGTTCAAGATCGCCATCCAGGCCGCCATCGGCGGCCGCGTGATCGCCCGCGAGACCATTTCCGCCCTGTCCAAGGACGTGACGGCCAAGTGCTATGGCGGCGATATTTCCCGTAAGCGCAAGCTGCTGGAGAAGCAGAAAGAGGGCAAGAAGCGCATGCGCCAGTTCGGCAAGGTGGAGATCCCGCAAAGCGCGTTCCTCGCCGCATTGAAAATGGACGCGTAAAGCCCCTTGGCAGCCGGCCTCTGTTTGGCTACAGAGGCCCCCACGCCGTGCTGGAGAGATGGCCGAGCGGCTTAAGGCGCACGCTTGGAAAGCGTGTGTACG
>NZ_JBKQJR010000178.1:0-16050 GCF_052326845.1 Acidocella sp.
ACACCTATGACGCCATGCGCGACGCCAGCAAAGAAGCCTGGAATTTCATCGCCAATGATCCCGCTCGAATTATATCAATCGGAACCAGAGACTGGGCATGTGTCAATCTTTAGGGCGCTTGGTATTACATGGGAATGTTGACGCGAAACTTCAGTGCCGCCGCACCTGCGGCGGTCAATTGCCCCGCGCTCGGTCCAGGGCGTAGACCGCGACCGCTGCCGGCTCAATCAACGCCCCATGGACGGCCGATACGCCCGCGGCAGTGGCACGGCGTTCACCGCATATTGGGCCATACCGCCCGACTTCCAACTCAGTCCGATAGCCGCCACTTGCTCGCTGAGCCGAGGCAGGCTGCGGCTTGTATGGTAGTCGTCGGGCGGCGCGATCATCGGCTGGATCGAGACGAGAATGCCGGGAGACACATGCTCTACTTTACTGCCTATGCGCACGACATCGCCGCTGAACTCGTGGCAAAGGATTTGCGGTGCTTTGGCCCCGGTATAGCTGTGTGGGCGCGCGGGACCAAAGATCGGGTCGGCAGCATATTCGTGCAGATCGGTCCCACAGATCCCAGCGTGGCACACCTTCACCAGCACTTCATGTTCGTCGATCTCCGGCTCCGCGACATCCTCGGTGCGGATGTAGCGAGCGGCGTAAAAGCCGGCTGCTTTCATGTCGAGGCTCCTTTCATCAAGCCGCACAATGCCCGCCCGCGAGACCGTAAGCGCCTCCATCCGCGTCTTGAGCTGCAGGGCAAGATAGCGCGAGTAATGGCGCGACTGGTGCAGGTTGGGGGCGATCGAGTACGGCAGACATCGTGGACACTCCTCCTTTGTTGGCGGTTAGTGTCCAATGAGCAAGCGCCATGCCAGCGCAAAAATGGCCAAAATCCTGGAGGCCGGAGCTACCGCACGCCACAGCTGTGGCGCCTGCCGTGCCACAGCTGTGGCGTGATCAATGCCGTTTATGCGGCTGCATCACCTCATACTGGCACATCCCGTGGTCTGCCCCCTTAGAAGGGCTCTACCCTTAATGTAATTTTTTGGCGGATAAGCCTGCCCCAAACTCTGGCCCAGCCTTTACGAGAAAAGCCGGCTTATACGCCCGGTGTCATTAACTGACGCATGCCCAAAGACGTGTTCCGATTGAAGTGATGTGGTCGGGCTGAGAAGTGAGGCATTTGCGCGTCTGGCAGTTCAGCATCCAACCAGTAAGGCGGGCAATGGCTGTTTGGAACATCGCCTCAGGCGCCATGCCGCCTTTTGAGAGCTTCTGACGCGCAACGAGGGCGGAATTGCCATCAGCCGGCTTCCGCGCCGCGAAACTTTGCGGCGAAGTCTTTATCTGGGCCGCACGCCATTGAGAAACACGGCGATGCACCGGCGGATATCAGCTTGACGCTTTGCCGCTCCTGACCATTCTGATATGCTAACGGCTTCGGTAATGATCGAGCCAAAAACCAGATTCATGAGCATGCGCGCAGCGCAGTCGATGTCATCCGTCTCGATGAGGCCGCGCGTGCGCTGATAGGCCAGCCAGTCGGTGAGATCCTGGAGCAGACGTTCGTAGCCGTTGCGCTTTACGATGGCGCCAAGCTCAGGAAACCGCATCGATTCCGCGACGATCAACCGAAGCAGCGCCACGCGTTCGTTCTCCGCCTCCTCGCTGATGTTGACTTTAAACATTCTCTCAAGCGCTTCTTCCAGCGGCAGATTGTCGTAATCGCTGGACAAATCGAACATGGTCCGGCTATGGCCATCGATGACAGCCGCAAAAATCGCGGACTTGTCCGGGAACAGACGGTAGAGCGTCTGCTTCGAAATGTGGCACCGCACGGCGATATCCTCCGTCGTCGTGCAGCCATAGCCCTTCTCCAGGAACAGCTCCCTGGCGCACGCCACAATGATGGCGCGCTGCGCCTCGTCGGGTACGGCCTTGGGGCGCCCGCGTCCCCGGCACGTGGTTTCAGACAATGAGTTCTCCTTCATGCATAACGTTTCAAATTGTAATAGCCCGGTAGAAGAGCCTTGTTAATGTTCCGATGGATAGCAATAACTCTCCTAACGGCGTACCTGTCCGTCACCTTCGCGGCGATCATTCATTGGCCTTGCGCTGCTTGACACCGGCATAGCTAAACCATATCTGTACTATACGGTACCGTAAATGGTGGGCTTCAAATTGCATTTACCTCCTTTCCATCACCTTTCCTCCCTCAGCTCACGAATCGATCAGAGCGTCGCAGAATTCGGATTTCCATCCGGCGTGTTGATTTCTGTGTACCGAAGGTGGAGAGGGGCTGGCTTTGACCTAACGCAAATTCTGAAACCATCACGGCGTCAGGAGACGACGTCCCGGCCCGGCGGTCTGCCGGCGTTTTCGTGCGGATCTCTTTCCTGGTGAGGCGGCGAATGTTCCTTGTTGATTCCTTGCCCCTGCGCAAGGCCGGCTGCGGCGCGGCGTTTGCCTGCCTCGTGATACCGGCAGCGCTGCTCGCGGGCTGCAGCCGCAAAGCGCCATCTCCGCCTCCGCCAGCACCGCCGCAAGTAGGTGTGATCACGGTGACCCCGCAACCGGTGGTGCGTACGACTGAGCTGCCCGGCCGCACCAGTTCCGTGGCAATTTCCGAGGTGCGGCCGCAGGTCAACGGTGTGATCCTGAAGCGCCTGTTCACCGAAGGCAGTGACGTCAAGGAAGGTCAGCAGCTCTACCAGATCGACCCGTCAATCTATCAGGCCGCCTACGACACCGCGGTGGCGACGCTCGCCCATGACGAGGCGGAGGTCATGAGTGCCGACGCCCTGGTCGCACGTGACAAGCCGCTGGTTGCCGCGCAAGCCGTCAGCGAGCAAGATTACGACGATGCGGTCGCCGCCGCAAACGAGGCGAAAGCGGATGTCGCAACGGCGCGGGCCGCGATCGAGCTGGCCCACACCAATCTGGAATACACCAAGGTGCTGGCCCCTATTTCCGGCACCATCAGCCAGTCGGTGGAGACTGAAGGCGCGCTGGTGACGGCGGGCCAGGCGGCCCCGCTGGCCACGGTCACCCAACTCGATCCGATCTATGTCGACGTGAACGAGCCCACGTCCGAGTGGCTGCGCCTGAAGCGGGAAATGGACGCGGGACAGCTTGAGACCACCGGCAACGGAGGTGTCAAGATTAAGCTGGAGCTGGATGATGGCAGCACCTACCCGTTGGCGGGAAAGCCGGAATTCACCGACGTTGACGTGGATGAGAGCACCGGCACTGTCCTCGTGCGGGCGATCTTCCCCAACCCCCAGCATCTTCTTCTGCCCGGCATGTATGTCCATGCCGAAATTGAGGAGGGGATCGATCTCGATGGCATTCTGGTGCCGCAGCAGGCGGTCTCGCACAACACGCATGGGGACGCCACGGTGCTTGTGGTCGGCAAAGACAATGTCGCCACGCTCCGGATCATCCAGACCGGACCCACGATCGGCGGCGACTGGGTCGTGACCGGCGGCCTGCAGCCGGGCGAGCGCGTGGTCGTCGATGGTCTGCAGAACGTCCAGGTCGGCTCTGCCGTGACTCCCGTCCCGGAAGACGGCACCAGGCTCGCCAGCAGCACGGCCCCCTGACCTCCCAAAAATCGAGTACAAGCCATGTCGCGTTTCTTTATCGACCGCCCGATTTTTGCCTGGGTGCTGGCCCTGGTGTTGATGCTCGCCGGTGGCATTGAGATTTTCCTCATGCCCAAGGCGCAATATCCGTCCATCGCCGCGCCGCAGATCACCATATCCGCCACTTATCCCGGCGCCTCGGCGCAGACGGTGGCGGATACCGTGATCCGGCCCATCCTGCAGCATATGAACGGGCTGGATGGGCTGGAATATATCTCGTCCACCGCGGAATCGAACGGATCGATGGAAGTCGACCTGACCTTCGCCCAAGGCACCGACGCCAATATTGCCGAAGTGCAGGTGCTGAACAAGCTGTCTCTGGCGAACCCCGACCTGCCGCCGGAGGTCGTCCAGGGAGGGCTGAATATCAGCAAATCGGCCAAGAGCCACTTTCTGATCATGGGCCTGGTTTCCACCGACCGCAGCATGTCCTCGTCCGATATCGCCGACTACATCGCCTCGCACATGCAGGATCCGCTGACCCGGATCTCCGGGATAGGCAGCTTCAATCTGCTCGGTTCCGAATACGCCATGCGGATCTGGATCGATCCGGACAAATTGTACAAATACGGGCTGACGGCGACCGATGTGACGAGCGCAATCCAGGCGCAGAACGCGGAAATTCCGGCCGGCGAGCTGGGCGGGCTGCCGTCCAACGTGGGGCAGCGGATCGACGCCACCATCATCGGTCCCACCCGCATGCGCACGCCCGAGGAATTTGAGGACATTCTGCTGAAGGTGGAGCAAAGCGGCGCGCAGGTGCGGCTGGGTGACGTCGCGCGGGTGGAACTCGGGCCGCAGAGCTATTCGATCACCGGCCTCTATAACGGCCTGCCCGCCGCCGGGCTCGGGCTCAAGCTCACGCCGGCCGCCAACCAGCTCACCACCGAGGCGGCAGTCAAGGCGGAGATCGCGGTGCTCTCCCGCTCCCTGCCGTCCGGCCTGAAGGTTGTTTACCCGCTGGATACCGAACCGGACATTATCATGTCTCTCACGGAGGTGGTGAAGACGCTGGCCGCGGCCATTGTCCTCGTCTTCGTGGTGATGCTCGTCTTCCTGCAGAATATCCGCGCCACCTTGATCCCCACCATCGCGGTGCCGGTCGTGCTGCTGGGCACCTTCGCGGTCCTCGCCATCGCCGGCTACACCATCAACACGCTGACCATGCTGGCCATGGTGCTGGCGGTGGGGCTTCTCGTCGACGACGCCATCGTTGTGGTTGAAAACGTCGAACGCCTGATGAGCGAACATGGGCTCTCGCCCCGTGAGGCCGCGCGCCGGTCCATGGACGAGATCTCAGGGGCGCTGATCGGCATCGGGCTGGTGCTCTCCGCCGTCTTCCTGCCGATGGCATTCTTCGGCGGTGCAACCGGCGTGATCTACCGGCAGTTCTCCATCACCATCGTGTCCGCCATGGCGCTGTCCGTCCTGGTCGCGCTGATCCTGACGCCGGCCCTCTGCGCGACTCTGCTCAAACCCGCGGCTCATCACGGGCACGGCGCGCAAGGCGGGTTCGCCGGCTGGTTCAACCGCGGTTTCGACGCGATGCGGGGACGTTATCTTCGCGGCGCCGGCTGGATGACCGCCCGCCCGCGCCGGGCGATGCTCGGCTTCGTCCTCATTACCGTCCTGACGGGGGCGCTCTTCGCCTGCTTGCCGACGGGGTTCCTGCCGAGCGAGGATGAGGGACTGATGTTCGGTCAGGTGACGCTCCCCGCCGATGCGACGGCCGAACAGACCGCGGCCTTCAACCATCAGGTCATGAGCTATCTGCAGTCCCAGTACAAAGACAGCATTGATTCTGTTTTCACCGCCACGGGTTTCAACTTTGCGGGTCAGGCCGAAAATCAGGGCCTCATCGTTGTCCACTTCAAGGACTGGTCGCAGCGTCCAAAAGCGTCGCAGTCGGTCGCGGCGGTCACGCATCAGGCCATGCTGCATTTCGCGGGTAACCGTGACGGCCGGGTCTTCTTCTTCTCGCTGCCGCCGGTCCACGATCTGGGTAACGCCGACGGCTTTGATCTGGAGCTCGAGAACCAGGGACAACTCAGCCACGCGGCGTTCCTCGCGGCGCGTAACCAGTTCCTCACCATGGCGAGGCATGATCCGTTGCTCGCCTATGTGCGCCCGAACGGGCTGGAAGACGCGCCGCAATATCAGCTGCACATCGACCGTGAGAAGGCCATGGCGCTCGGCGTGTCGGTTGACGACATCAACACGACCGTCGAGACCGCGCTCGCCTCGGATTATGTGAACCTGTTCATGCGCGAGGGCCGGGTGGAGCAGGTCTATGTGCAGGGCACGGCGGATGCCCGCATGCTGCCATCCGACGTGTCGCGCTGGTATGTGCGCAACGCGCAAGGAGGCATGGTGCCGCTGGATGGTTTCGTCGACGGCTCCTGGACGCTCGGGCCGGAGAAGGCCGAGATCTATAACGGTGTGGACTCGTATGAAATCCAGGGCAGTCCCGCCGTGGGCGTGAGCAGCGGCACGGCCATGGCCGAGGTGAAGCGGCTGGTTGCCGAGCTCCCGCCGGGCGTCACCATGGATTGGACGAACCTTTCCTACGAACAGGTGAAGGCCGGGTCCCAGACTTTGGCGCTCTACGTGCTGTCCTTCATCATCGTGCTGCTCTGCCTCGCAGCACTCTACGAAAGCTGGCCTATCCCGATCTCGGTGATGCTGGTGGTGCCGCTGGGGGTGGTTGGCGCCATCGCCGCGATGCTCTCCCGCGGCCTGTCCAATGACGTCTATTTCCAGGTCGGCCTGCTCACCACCATGGGTCTCGCGACGAAGAACGCCATCCTGATCGTCGAATTCGCCAAGGCATTTTTCGACGGTGGCATGTCGCTCGCCGAGGCAGTTTTGCACGCGGCGCGTGAACGCCTGCGGCCGATCCTGATGACTTCGATCGCCTTCGTGTTCGGGACGCTGCCGCTCGCCATCGCCACCGGCGCGGGTGCTGCCAGCCGCACGTCGATCGGCACGGCCGTGATCGGCGGCATGCTCAGCGCCACCGTGTTGGCGATCTTCTTCGTTCCGGTGTTTTTCATTGTGGTGCTCAAGCTGTTCAAGGTGGCGCCCCGGCCGGCGGCCGCGCCTGCCACCACCGCCATCGGGCAGGAGGGCTGAGAGATGCGCCACTTCGCCGCGACGAGTCTGCTGCTGGCTGGACTGACCGGATGCAGCCTGATCCCCACATACCACCGCCCGGCCTTGCCGGTCGCGGCGCAATACCCCGACGCGCCTACCACCGGTGCCAAGCCCGCCACGGGGATGCCTGCGGCGGATATAGGGTGGCGCGACTTCTTCACCGACCCGGTCGAGCAGGAGCTGATCGTGCTGAGCCTCGCGAACAACCGCGACCTGCGGATCGCTGTGCTGAATGTCGCCGGGGCGCAGGCGCAGTATGAGTCGGAGCGAGCCAATTTGTTCCCGACGGTTGACGCCGACGCCGGCTATCTGCGCTCCAGCACGCCGGGCGATGTCACGGGCATGTCCAGCCGGGAGGAGGTCCGCGAGTACAGCCTGGGCGCAAGCGCTGTGTCCTGGGAGCTGGATCTGTTCGGCCGCATCCGCAGCCAAGCGAGCGCTGCGCATAATACATTCCTGAGCGACGCCTATATGCAGCAGAGCACCCAGATCGCGCTGGTCGCCCAGGTCGGCTCGGAATATCTCACCTGGCTGGCCGATCGGGAGGCTCTGGCGGTCTCCCAGGCGACGGCCCAAACCCAAAGCGCCTCGCTGCAGCTGGTTCAGGCCAAAGCGGCGCATGGCGAAGCGACCGCGCTGGACGTGGCCCAGGCCGAGACCACCGTGGATACCGCGAACGCAAGCGTTGCCCAATATACCAGGCAGGTTGCCCAGGACATGGACGAGCTGGTGCTGCTTGTGGGAACGCCGCTGCCGCCGGCGCTTGTCGCGCAAATGGATGCCGCCGCCGGGCTCGACTCCGAACCTGGTTTTCCCGATCTGCCGGCCGGGCTGCCCGCGAATCTGCTGGAACGCCGCCCAGACATCCGGGCTGCCGAGCACACGCTGATGGCGGCGAACGACAATGTCGGCGCGGCGCGGGCAGCGTTCTTCCCCGAAGTTACCCTGACGGCGCAGGGCGGTGCCGCCAGCAATGGGCTGAGCCACCTGCTGAGCGATTGGCCAGCGACCTGGCTGTTCCAGCCTTCGGCCAGCGTGCCGATCTTCGACGCGGGGCAGAATTTCGCCAATCTGGACGCTGCCAAAGTCGAGAAGCGAGTCGAGATCGCCAGCTACGAGAAGGCTATTCAATCAGCATTTCGTGATGTCGCTGACGCGCTGGCAGCCCGTAGCACCTATGCTGATCAGGTCGCCGCTGAACAGGCTCTGGTGGATGCCGATGACCGCTATTATCAGCTGTCGGACATGCGGTTTAAGGCCGGCATCGATTCCTACCTGAACGTCCTGATTGCACATGACGCGCTCTTCGACGCACAGCTGACACTGATCAATCTGAAGCTCGCTTCGATGCAAAGTTCGATAACGCTCTATAAAGCGCTCGGCGGCGGCTGGCAGGAGTATTCGGAAGCCGAACATCTTGCCTCGGCGCATTGAGGGGCAGATGAATCACGCTGTCTCGAAGGGGCACCCGCGAAGTTAACTTGCGAGTGGCAGGCCAGGGGCCGAGCTATGGGGATTTGTGGTTTTCGGGGACCGTGGCGGTGGCCGTTACCATTTTCTCATTCCCCTATACCCCCGCGGGCCCCGCCAACGGTATCCTCAGCGGTGGGACGCACGCCGGCATAGAACGCGATCTGCGTTCCTAAAGACGGTTGACAGGCCTGGCCATATTCAGGTACTCATCAAGAGTTAAATGAGAATAATTCTTATTATCATTTAGACGTGGAGTTTCATCCCTCATGAAATATGCTTCTGCCTTGATGGTGGCCGGCCTCGGTCTGGGCTTGGGTCTGCATGCGGCGCACGCGCAGCCGGCCACGTTGACGCTCTACAGTGCCCAGCATCCGCAGGTGGATGCGATGCTGGCGGCCGAGTTCACCAAGGAAACTGGGATCAAGGTATTGCTGCATGAAGGGGAGGGGCCGGATATCGCCTCGCAGATCATCCAGGAAGGCGCGGATTCTCCGGCCGATGTGTTTCTGACCGAGAACTCCCCCGAGCTGAACTTGCTCGATGAAAAGGGTCTATTGGCCTCTGTCGCTCCCGCCACCCTGCAACAGATCCCGGCGCAATACAGCGCCACCGATGGCGATTGGCTCGGCATCCTGGCCCGTGAGAACGTGCTGGCCTACAATCCCGCCAAGGTCAGTGCCAGCGCCTTGCCGGCCTCTCTGCTCGACCTCGCCAAGCCGGAATGGAAGGGCAAGGTGGGGTTCGCGCCGTCCGACGCGGATTTCCTGCCTCTGGTCAGCGCCGTCATCAAGCAGGATGGCAAGGCGGCGGCCCTGGCTTGGCTGCAGGGGCTGAAGGCCAACGGCTTGATCTACCAGGACGATGAAAGCGTGGTCGCGGCGGTGGCGCGTGGTGATGTGGCTACCGGCATCATCAACAACTACTATTGGTACCGGCTCGAAACCGAGCTTGGCCCGGACAAGATCGACAGCAAAATCTACCATTTCAAGGGCGGCGATATTGGCGGGCTGATCAATGTCTCCGGTGCGGCCGTGTTGAAATCGTCGAAGAACCAGGCGGCGGCGCAGGAATTTCTCGCCTTTCTGGCAAGCCGGAAAGCGCAGGAAATGCTGGGGGCAAGCGATATCGACTATGAATACCCGCTGCGCCCCGGCATCGCCCCCAATGCCAAGCTGACGCCGTTCAAGGATTTGCAGCCGCCTGCCATCAACGTGTCGCAGCTCGGCGACGACCAGGCGGCGGGCCAGCTTCTGCAGCAGGCAGGGTTGATCTGACCGATGCGGACCGCTGGCGACAGGGTTGCAGCCGCGCCAAAACGCCCCAATCCGGGGCTGCTGGTGGCGGGCGCGGCGGTGTCTGCCCTGGTGCTGCTGCCGATTGTGGTAACGGCGGCCAATGCCGAGGCCGCTGGCTGGCAGTTGGCGGTGGCCCTGCTATGGCGGCCGCTGGTTGGCGAGTTGCTGCTTAATACGCTGTCGCTGATCGCCTGCGTCACTGCCGCCTGCGCCATTATCGGTACCGCCGCCGCTTGGGCGGTCGAGCGCAGCGATCTGCCGGGGCGGCGGCTCTGGGGCGTGCTCATCGTGGTGCCGCTGGCCATTCCGGCTTTCATTTCGAGCTACGCCTGGCTGTCGCTAAATTCGGCCTTCGCCACTTTCGGGGGCGCGCTGCTGGTGGTGACGATGTCCTATTATCCGCTGGTTTATCTACCGGTGGCGGCGGCCTTGCGGGAGATGGACCCGGCTTTGGAAGAAACCGCGCGGGCGCTGGGCAATAATACGCGCGCCGTGTTCCTGCGCGTGGTGTTGCCGCAATTGCGTCCGGCTTTACTGGGGGGCATGCTGCTGGTGGCGCTGAACACGCTGGTCGAGTTCGGTGCCTTTGCGCTGCTGCGCTTCCGCACCTTCACCACTGCTATCTACGCCGCTTATCAGGCCGGGTTTTCCGGTGCCGAGCCGGCCCTGCTGGCGATGATCCTCATTACTCTCTGCATCGTCTGCCTGGCGGCCGAGCATATTGTGCGCGGCAAGGCGCAATACGGGCGCGTGGCGCGTGGCACACGGCGCGGCGCGGTGCGCTATCGGTTGGGTCCATGGCGCGCCGTGGCGCCTGCCGCATTCGCGCTGCTGGGCCTCGTTTCACTTGCTGTGCCGCTGGGGATGATCACCTATTGGCTGACACAGCCGAGCGCCGCCGCCACCACGGTTGCCGCGTCTTCGCTGGTCACTCTGGGGCAGGCGGCCTGGACGTCGGTGCGGCTTGGGGTAGGCGGGGCTGCGCTAACAATGCTGCTGGCGCTGCCCCTAGGGCTGCTCGCCACTCGCTATAATGGCTGGCTGATCGTGTTGCTGGAGCGTGCTGCCTATTTGGCGCAAGGCGCGCCCGGAATCGTCGTGGCGCTGGCGCTGATCTCGTTTACCGTCCACGCCCTGCGGCCGCTCTACCAAAGCACGCTTTTGCTGCTGCTTGCCTACGCCATCCTGTTCCTGCCTTTGGCTTTGGTGAGCGTGCGTGCGGCGCTGTTGCAGGCGCAGATACGGCTGGAGGAAGCCGGGCGCTCGCTTGGTTTGGGCTGGTTTGCCGTGATGCTGCGTGTGACCTTGCCGCTGGCAGCACCTGGCCTGGGCGCCGCAGCGGCGATGGTGTTCATTTCGGTCACCACGGAGTTGACCGCAACCCTGCTGCTGGCGCCGATCGGCACGCAGACATTGGCCACGCAGATTTGGGCTGATACCTCGACTGTCGCTTTTGCGGCGGCAGCCCCCTTCGCGGCGGCGATGGCGATGATGTCCATGCTGGCCTCCTGGCTGCTGGCGCGTCGGTTCGGCGCGACGAGCGTGTTTTCGGTCACAGGTAAGGGCGCGGCATAATCCATGGCCAATTTGCAAATTACGAGGCTGGCCAAATTCTTTGGCAAGAGCCCGGTCCTGCGCGATGTGAGCTTCAGCGTTGCCCCCGGCGAGCTGGTGGCGATATTGGGGGCGTCAGGGAGCGGCAAGACGACATTGCTGCGGCTGATCGCGGGGTTTGAATCAGCCGATGGCGGCGAAATCAGACTCAACGATGAAATCATTGCCTCGCAGTCAGTGTTCAAGCGTCCCGAGCAGCGCGGCATAGGCTATGTGGCGCAGGAGGGGGCCCTCTTTCCGCATCTATCGGTTGCGGACAATATTGTCTTCGGCCTCAGCCGGGCGCAGCGGAAGGCGCGCTATCGGGTCGCGGAACTGCTCGCCCTGGCCGGCTTGCCCGCACATTACGCTGACCGCGCACCGCAACAGCTTTCAGGCGGCGAACAACAGCGCGTGGCGCTGGCGCGCGCTCTGGCACCGAACCCGAAACTCCTGCTACTTGACGAGCCATTCTCCGCGTTGGACGCGGGTTTGCGGGGGGAGACGCGGGCAGCCGTGGCGGAAGCAATCCGTGCGGCGGGCGCCACCGCCATCCTGGTGACCCACGATCAGGATGAGGCGCTCTCCATGGGCCGCCGGGTCGGCGTGCTGCAGCACGGCACATTGGTGCAAATGAGCCCGCCAGAGATTCTGTATCATCATCCCGTCAGCGCTTTTGTCGCCGATTTTGTCGGCGATGCCGTGTTCACCCCGGGCCTCGCCGGCAGTGGAAAAGTGCATTGCGCCCTGGGCGAATTATGCCTGGCGGCGGACAATGTGGCGGGGCCGGTTAAGGTCATGATCCGCCCCGAGCAGATTAAGATCAACGCGGATTCCGCCTGTGGCGGTGTACCGGCGGTGATAAAGCACATGACGTTTTACGGGCATGACGCCGTCGTGACGCTCGATGTAAAAGGCGCACTCCAGACAGAGGAGGTCACCGCCAGGGTCTTCAGCCACACCATGCCGCGGCATAGCCGCGCGGTGTGGCTGCAGGTGGAGGGAAGTGTTGTGGCTTATCCAGCGCCTGTCACGGTGCCCGGGCCCGAGACGGTTTCAGCCTGACATGACGCCGTGCGCCCCTCATTTTGCGCCCCTTAAATGCGAACGATTTTCATTAAAAGTTAGAATAGCGGAGAGAGAACCACAATGATGGCATACAAAACCTGTTCAACCTTGCTCACGGTTTCCTGCCTCGCCCTGGCCGCCGCAACGCCTGTGGCGCAGGCGCAAACCGCGGGTTCAGGCGCGTATCTGGCAACCGTGCACAAGCATCATCTGGTCACCTCCACTGTGCCGGTGAATGGCGACCAGAACCCCTATGCGATGGTGGTGGCGCCTGTGACCGCCGGGGCGGTGCAGAAAGACGATCTGCTGGTCGATAATTTCAACAACCGGGCTAATCTGCAGGGCACCGGTAGCACGGTCATCGACTACCGGCCGTCCACCGGGCAGACCAGCACCTTTGCCACCATTCCGCACAACCTGCCTGGGTGCCCTGGCGGTGTCGGGTTGAGCACGGCGATGGTCATGCTGAAATCCGGCTGGGTGATCGTTGGCAGCGCGCCGAGCACGGACGGCACAACCAAAACGCTTGGAGCAGGGTGTCTGATCGTGCTGGATTCCACCGGCAAGGTCGCGGGCACCGTCGCAGGGCCGGAGATTGCCGATCCCTGGGGCAACATGGCCTGGATCGACAATGGTGACACCGCGACGCTGTTCGTCAGCAATGCCGGGTTCGGCATTGGTGCGCCCGGGCAACCCGTGCAGAATACCGCTACGGTGCTGCGCCTAGGCTTGAGCATTCCCGCGGGCAAACCGCCTCAGGTCACCAGCAAAACGGTGATCGGCAGTGGCTTCAGCGCGCAGGCCGATGCCGGCGTGTTCCTGATCGGGCCGACGGGCTTGACCCTGGGCAAGGATGGCACGCTTTACGTCTCCGATGCGATCGGCAACCGGATCGTGGCGATCCCCGATGCCGCGACACGAACGGACAGCGCCGGTACTGGTACGCTGGTCAGCAAGGATGGCCTGCTCAACCGGCCGCTGGCGATGGACATGGCGCCTAACGGCCATCTGCTGGTGGTGAATGGGCTGAACGGCCAAGTCGTGGAGATTGATCCGGCGACCGGAAAGCAGCTTGGCGCGCAATGGATCGATGCCGATGAGGCGCAAACGCCGCCGGGGAGCGGCGATTTGTTCGGCATTGTCGTGAATCCCACCGGCAAGGGATTTTATTATGTGGAGGATGACATGAACACGGTGGTTCAGGCGCAATGACCGAGAAAAAGCTAAACGGGCCGTCGAGGCGGTCCTTCTTTGGTGTGGCGGGCGGGCTTGCGGGTGGCGTTGCGGGCGCCATGGTCACGCGCGCACAAGCCTCGCCGCTGCTGCCGCAGGATATGTCTGAAGCCGCGGAACCATTTTATGGGGTGCATCAGGCAGGCATCACGACGCCGATGCAGGATTCCCTGTATTTTGCATCGTTCGACTTGGCCACGACGAGCCGCCAAGACGTTGTGGCTTTGCTGCAAGCCTGGACCGCGGCGGCCGCGCGCCTGACTGCGGGCTTACCGGCCGAACCAGACCAGGATAGCGGCGAAGCGGTGGGGATGAATCCGTCCCGGCTAACCATCACGTTCGGCTTTGGGCCCGATCTGTTTACGTTGGATGGCAAAGACCGGTACGGACTGGCCGCAAAACGGCCGGCGGCGTTGGTGGATTTGCCGGTCTTCAACGGCGACCAACTGGTGGACGGGCAATGCGGCGGCGCGCTCTGCATCCAGGCTTGTGCCAATGACCCGCAGGTGGCGTTCCATGCCGTGCGGCAGCTGGCGCGCCTCTCCTACGGCGCGGCGGAACTGAAATGGGTGCAGACCGGTTTTGCCACAGCCAACAAGACGCAAGGCACGCCGCGCAACCTCATGGGCTTCAAGGACGGCACGATGAACCCAGCCGGGGCCGCTATGGAAGACGCTGTATGGGCAGGACCGGAAGGACCGGCCTGGATGCAGGGTGGCAGCTATATGGTAGCGCGGCGCATCCGCATTGCCCTGGAGCATTGGGACCGCATGCGCGTTGCGTTCCAGGAGCAGACCTTCGGCCGTCAGAAGGCATCTGGCGCGCCGCTTGGTGGCAAGACGGAATTCGATGCTCCGGATTTCAATGCCACGGACGCGAACGGCAATTACGTCATCCCGGAAACCTCGCATATGCGGCTGGCCGCGCCGGCGAATAATGGCGGCGCGCAGATCCTGCGGCGGTCCTACTCCTACAATGACGGCGCGAATTTCGTCGCCGAGCGCTGGCCACCCTGGCACCAGGGTATCGAGTACGATTCCGGTCTGTTCTTTCAGGCTTATCAGAAAGATCCGCGCACCGGCTTCATCACGATCTTCGATAAGATGTCGAAGATTGATGCTTTGAATCAATTCACCACGCATGTGGGCAGCGCGGTCTTCGCCTGTCCACCCGGGGTGCGGAAAGGCGAATATATCGGTAAGACGCTGTTCGAGACCGCATAATCTAACAGACGGGCTTTACAGGAGAGAGCAATGGGAAAATCCAATCGTGATTGGATGCGGGGGAGCCTGTCCGCAATCTCGCTGGCAGCGGCGCTCAGCATACTGGTTGCCGCGCCGGCTCTGGCGCAGAGCGAGACTGGCAATATCGGGCAGAGGTCAAACCTGCTCGGCGATATGGGCGGTTTGCGCACCGTCCTTGGCAATTATGGCGCCACGCTCAACATCACGGATAGCGAGAACCTGCTCGGCAACACCCTGGGCGGTGTCAAGCAAGGGGCCACGCTGCAGGGCTTGACCACGGGCATTCTGGAAATCGACACGGGCAAGGCATTCGGGTTGCAGGGTGGTACGTTCCACATCAGCGCCTTGCAAATCCATGGTCAACAGCTGAGCCCCGCGTACCTGGACAACCTGCAGACCGCCAATGGCAATGAGGCCGAGGATGGCACAAGGCTCTGGGAAATGTGGTACGATCAGGCCTTCGACCACAGCCGCGCCGATCTCAAGATCGGCCAGCAGAGCATCGACAACGAATTTATCATCAGCAAATATTCCGGCCTGTTCGTCAACACGATGGCCGGCTGGCCGCTGATCCCGACCTACGATCTTTATGGCGGGGGGCCGGCCTATCCGCTCTCGTCCCTCGGCGTACGGTTGCAGTTCAAACCGGCGGATAATCAGACGCTTCTGGCTGGTGTGTTCGATGACAACCCCGGCGGCGGGTCGTTCAGCGAGGATGCGCAGATGCTCGACTATGATGGTGCCAAGTTCAACCTGAACACCGGCGCGCTGTACATCGCCGAATACCAATATTCAGTGAACGAGCCCGCGGTTGGAGAGAGGGTGCAGAGCGCCGGTCAGTCGTCGGGTCTGCCGGGTACCTACAAGCTTGGCTTCTGGTACGACACGGGAAGCTTCCCGGATCAGAGATTCGGCACGGACGGGCTTTCCCTCGCGGCTCCGGATAGCAACGGTAATCCGATCATGCATCATGGCAATTATGGCATTTACGGCGTGGTGGACCAGACGGTCTGGCAATCGGCGGCCGACAGCTCCAGAAACCTGAATATCTTCGGCAGAATCATGGGCGCGCCGGACACCCAGAACTTAATTGATTTCTTCTTCAATGGCGGTGTGACGCTGGCGTCTCCGCTGCCGGGGCGGGACAACGACCAGGCGGGCATCGATTTTGGGTTGGGCAAGGTGAGCAGCCGCGCCGCTGGCCTGGACCGGGATGCAGGCGTGACTGCGCGGGGGACCGAAGAGCTGATAGAAGTCACGTACCAGGCGCAAGTCGTACCATGGCTGGCGGTGCAGCCCGACGTCCAGTACATCGTTAATCCGGGCGCCGGCGTATCCGCCCCCGGCGAT
>NZ_JBKQJR010000179.1:0-10852 GCF_052326845.1 Acidocella sp.
CCGGCTCCGGCCCCGGCCAAGACCTACCTGGTGTTCTTCGACTGGGATAAGTACAACCTGACGCCGCGCGCGACGCAGATCGTTGCCCAGGCGGCGTCCGACTCCAAGACGCAGAACGTCACCACGCTGGACGTGTCCGGCTACACCGACACCTCGGGCACCCCGCAGTACAACATGGGTCTGTCCGAGCGCCGCGCGAAGGCGGTTGCCGCGCAGCTGGTCACGGACGGCGTTCCGGCCTCCGAGATCGAGATCCACGCCTATGGCGAGACGCATCTGCTGGTGCCGACCGGTCCGGGCGTGCGCGAGCCGCAGAACCGCCGCGTCGAGATCGTGATGCAGTAATCGCTTCGGCCTTCGCGCCGAAGCCAGCCCCGGCGGGAAACCGCCGGGGTTTCTTGTTGGCCGCAGAACGGTCAAAACAGAAAACCCGCCAACGGGGGCGGGCAGGGGCGGGCTAAAATGTCAGGCAAAACCCCTGGGGCGAACGACGGGGATCGAACCCGCGACAACCGGTACCACAAACCGGCGCTCTACCAACTGAGCTACGTCCGCCATCCAGGGTGCGGCGTCGTAACGCGGTCAGGCCAATGCCGTCAATGGCCTTGATGACATCCAGCGTTCCAATCGCTGCAAAGCTGCCTCCAGAACGGCGTTTTGCTTGCAGAAAGCGAACCGGGCGTAATGCCGGGGCGGGTTGTCCACATAGAAGGCGGAGACGGGAATCGCCGTCACCCCAGCCTGTTCCGTGAGGGCGCGGCAGAAGGCCTCGTCATCCCCGGTAAAGCCCAGGGCTGAGAAATCGGCGGTGATGAAGTAGCTGCCCTGGGCGGGCAGGGTGGCAAAGCCCAGGCGGCGCAGCCCGGCTTCCAGCAAGTCGCGCTTGGTCTGCAGCTCACCGGCGAGGCTGCTGAAATATTCATCCGGCTTGCCCAGCCCGTAGGCCACGGCGCGCTGCAGGTTGGGGGCGGTGGTGAAGGTAAGGTTCTGGTGTGCCTTGGCCACCAGCGAGATCAGCGCCGCCGGACCGGAGACGTAGCCCACCTTCCAGCCGGTGAGGGAGAAGGTTTTGCCCGCGCTGCCGATGCGCACACAACGTTCCGCCATGCCCGGCAGGGTCATCAGCGGGATATGCCTCGCCCCGGAGAATACCAGATGCTCATACACCTCGTCGCACACGGCATAGGCATTGTGCTCGCGCAGCAGGCCGGCGATGAACGCCAGCTCCTCCGGCGTGAACACCTTGCCGGTCGGGTTCATCGGCGAGTTGAGCAGCAGCAGCTTGGTTTTCGGTCCGAAGGCGGCGGCCAGCTCGGCGCGGGGCAACTCCCAGCGCGGCGGCTCCAGCCGCACCAGCCGGGCAGTGGCGCCCAGCAGCTTCACGACCGGCAGGTAGGTGTCGTAGAGCGGCTCGATCAGCACCACCTCGTCGCCGGGGTTGAGCAGCGCCATTAGGCTGGCGGTGATCGCCTCCGTGGCCCCGGAGGTGACGCAGACGCCCGTAGCGGCGTCGATGTCCAGGCCGTAGAAACGCTTGTTCGCCGCGGCCACGGCCTCGCGCAACTCCGGCGTGCCGGTGAGCGGGGGGTATTGGTTGCGGCCATCCAGCAGCGCATCCGCGGCCGCGCGGACCACATCGGCCGGGCCTTCCGTGTCGGGAAAGCCCTGGCCGAGATTGATGGCGCCGTGCTGCACGGCCAGCGCCGACATGACGGTGAAGATGGTGGTGCCCGTTTGGGCCAGGAGAGCATTCGCAGGTTTCACGGGATCAATTCCTTACTCGAAGACCAGACTAACCCGCTCAACCACAGGGCGGCAAGTTAGCGCAAATTTTAGGCAAAAATCGCTATTTCTTGGGGCATGGCGGTGGATTTGTCTTTACTAAAATAGCTGCAATCCTGGATTTGGGCCGCAATTAGGTTGGCACGAACCGTGCTATAACACCCTCGCCAGTCCAACGGCTGGCGCGCATTCGCGCTGTCGCAGGAAACACAGAGGAGGGCGCCGGCCTTGCGGCCCGGCGTGAACCAGATGAAGAAGATCGAAGCGATCATCAAGCCGTTCAAGCTCGACGAGGTGAAGGAAGCGCTGCACGAAGTCGGGCTTCAGGGCATTACCGTTGTCGAGGCCAAGGGCTTTGGCCGCCAGAAGGGGCATACCGAGCTCTATCGCGGCGCTGAATACGTTGTGGATTTTCTGCCGAAGGTGAAGATCGAGGTCGTCTGTGAGGATGGTGTGGTCGAGCGCGCGGTCGAGGCGATCATGAACGCGGCCCGGACCGGCCGGATCGGCGATGGCAAGATTTTCATCTCCACGGTCGAGGAAGTGATCCGCATCCGCACCGGCGAGAAAGGCGAGGCAGCGGTCTAAGCTGCCATTGTCGCCATGGTCATGCATGGCTAACATGCTGGTGCTGCGCGTGGACTGGGCGGGAGGCGCATGGTGTGCCCCCGCGGGGTTGACGGGTAACATTTTACAAAACGAGGAAAAAACATGGCTAAGAAGGCCGAGGGCGACGACGCCGTCGCGAAGGTTCTTAATCTGATCAAGGAGAACGGGGTCGAGTACGTCGATCTGCGGTTCACTGATCCGAAGGGCAAGTGGCAGCACACGGCGCAGCATGTCGCCACCATCGACGAGGACACGCTGAAGGACGGCTTCATGTTCGACGGCTCCTCCATCGCCGGCTGGAAGGCGATCAACGAGTCCGACATGATCCTGCAGCCGGACCTGGAGACCGCGGTGATGGACCCGTTCTCGGCCAAGCCGAGCCTGATCCTCTTCTGCGACATCATCGAGCCCGCCACCGGCCAGGGCTATGCGCGCGACCCGCGCTCCACCGCCAAGAAGGCCGAGGCTTACCTGAAGTCCACCGGCATCGGTGACACCGCCTTCATCGGCGCCGAAGCTGAGTTCTTCATCTTCGACTCCGTGAAGTTCGGCACCGGCGGCAATTTCGGCACCTATCAGCTGGACTCCATCGAGGGCCCCGGCGCCTCCCTGAAGGACTACCCGGAAGGCAACATGGGCCATCGCCCGGCCGTCAAGGGCGGCTACTTCCCGGTCCCGCCGGTGGATGGCGACTCCGACCTGCGCGCCGAGATGCTCTCCGCCATGGGCGAGATGGGTCTGCCGATCGAGAAGCACCACCATGAGGTGGCGCAGAGCCAGCACGAGCTTGGGACCCGGTTCAACCCGCTGACCAAGATGGCCGACCAGATGCAGATCTATAAGTACTGCGTCCACAACGTCGCCCACTCCTACGGCAAGACCGCGACCTTCATGCCGAAGCCGATCTATGGCGATAACGGCTCGGGCATGCACACGCACGCCTCGATCTGGAAGAACGGCAAGCCGCTCTTCGCCGGCAACGGCTATGCGGATCTGTCCGAGCTGTGCCTGTACTTCATTGGTGGCGTGATCAAGCACGCGAAGGCCATCAACGCCTTCTCGAACCCCTCAACCAACTCGTACAAGCGTCTGATCCCGGGCTTCGAGGCGCCGGTGCTGCTGGCCTACTCCGCCCGTAACCGCTCGGCCTCCTGCCGCATTCCGTACACCACCAGCCCGAAGGCCAAGCGCGTTGAGGTCCGTTTCCCCGACCCGACCTGCAACCCGTATTTGTCCTTCTCCGCGCTGCTGATGGCCGGCCTCGACGGCATCAAGAACAAGATCCACCCGGGCGACCCGATGGACAAGGATCTGTACGAGCTGCCGCCGGAAGAGCTGAAAGGCATCCCGACCGTTTGCGGCTCGCTGCGCGAGGCGCTGGGCGCGCTGGAAGCCGACCACGAGTTCCTGCTGCAGGGCGATGTGTTCACCAAGGAGCAGATCGAGTCCTACATGGAGATCAAGTGGAAGGAAGTGTACCGCTTCGAGCACACGCCGCACCCGGTGGAGTTCGAGATGTACTACTCCGCTTAAGTAGCGGATCGAAAGGAAACGGCGCCTTCGGGCGCCGTTTTTGTTTTGGGGGTGGGGCAAAAAATACCTTGCCGTTCCGGCGGGGAGGGCGTACATACCGGCCAACAAATACCCGCTTTCTCGCAGGGTGGCCCTAAACAGGCCGCCTTTTTTATTGGATTTTTACCGCTTGTCCGACAACCGACCAATCCATACCGGCCTCGAGGGCCGCATTGCCGACATCATCGCCGAGCCGTTGGAAGCCCAGGGCTATGAACTTGTGCGCGTGCAGGTGATGGGCACCGAAACCCCGACCGTGCAGATCATGGCCGACCGCGCCGATGGCGCCTCCTTCACCATCGAGGATTGCGAGGCTGTCAGCCATCTGCTCTCCGCGGTGATGGACGTGGAAGACCCGATCAACTCCGCATGGACGCTGGAGGTTTCCTCCGCCGGGATCGACCGCCCCCTGACCCGCACCAAGGATTTCAACCGCTATGCCGGGTTCGATGCGCGCGTCGAGCTGAACTTTCCCGGCCCCGGCAACCGCAAGCGCTTCACCGGCAAGCTGGTGGATGCCGATGCCGAGACCGTGCGGCTGCAGCTGGAGAAGGACGAGATCGTCGAGCTCAAGCGCGCTGATATCCGCAAGGCCAAGCTCGTGTTGACGGACGCGCTGATCGCCTTCACCACCCAACCTACAGTGACCAACTAGAGGACTCTCATGGATACCGCAGTCAACCGCCCGGAATTGCTGCTTGTCGCCGATGCCGTGGCCCGCGAGAAGATGATCGAGCGCGAGGAAGTGCTTGAGGCGATGGAGCAGGCGATCCAGAAAGCCGGCCGCGCCAAGTACGGGCATGAGAAGGACATTCGCGCCGTCATCGACCGCAAGAGCGGCGAGGTGCGCCTCTCCCGCTGGACCGAAATCGTCGAGACGGTGGAGAACGAGGAGACGCAGATCCCCGTCGCCATCGCCAGGAGGTTTGCGCCGGAGAAGAATGTCGGGGACTTCATCGTTGACCCGCTGCCGCCGATCGATTTCGGCCGCATTGCTGCGCAGACCGCCAAGCAGGTGATCGTGCAGCGCGTGCGTGAGTACGAGCGCGCCAAGCAGTACAATGAGTACAAAGACCGCGTGGGCGAGATCATCAATGGCGTGGTCAAGCGCACCGAGTACGGCAACCTGATGGTCGATCTCGGCCGGGCCGAGGCGCTGCTGCGCCGCGACGAATGCATCGCGCGCGAGAACCTGAAGAACGGCGACCGCGTGCGCGCCTATATCTACGACGTGCGCGAGGAGCCGCGCGGCCCGCAGATCTTCCTCTCCCGCACGCATCCCGGCTTCCTGGCCAAGCTGTTCGCGCAGGAAGTGCCGGAAATCTACGACGGCATCATCGAGATCAAGGCTGTGGCCCGCGACCCCGGCTCCCGCGCCAAGATGGCGGTGATCTCGCGCGATAGTTCGATCGACCCGGTCGGCGCCTGCGTCGGTATGCGCGGTTCGCGCGTGCAGGCGGTTGTGGCCGAGCTGCAGGGCGAGAAGATCGACATCATCCCCTGGTCGCCCAACGTGGCTACCTTTGTTGTCAACGCCCTGGCCCCCGCGGAAGTCTCCAAGGTGGTGATGGACGAAGAGGCTGGGCGTGTTGAAGTGGTGGTGCCGGACAGCCAGCTCTCGCTGGCCATCGGCCGCCGTGGCCAGAACGTGCGCCTCGCCTCGCAGCTTACCCGCTGGGATATCGACATCCTGACGGAGGCCGAGGAGAGCGAGCGCCGGCAGGAGGAATTCCGCCGCAAGACCGGCCTGTTCGTCGAGGGGCTGGACGTGGACGACGTGATCGCCGGTCTGCTGGTGCAGGAGGGCTTCGAGACTATCGAGGATCTCGTCGCCACGCCGGAAGAGGAGGTCGCCTCGATCGAGGGCTTCGACGAGAATGTCGCCGCCGAACTGGTGCGCCGCGCCAACACCTTCCTGGAGCGCCAGGCCGGCGAGATGGAGGAGAAGCGCATCGCCCTCGGCGTGGCCGATGAGGTTGCCGCGTTTGAGGCGTTCTCCGCCAAGGACCTGATCGCCCTGGGCGAGAAAGGCGTGAAGACGCTGGACGACCTTGCGGATCTGGCTGGCGACGAGCTGGTGGAGATCCTGGGCAATGCCACGATGACCGAGGAGCAGGCCAACGAGATCATCATGGCCGCCCGCGCGCATTGGTTCGAAGGGGAGAATGGCAACGCAGGCTGACCCCCAGGCTCCAGAGGTGATTGACGAGGCGGAGGAGCGCGGTCCGCTGCGCCGCTGCCTTGTCACCCGCGAGGCCGTGCCGCGCGAGCAGGCCCTACGCTTTGTCGTGGGGCCGGAGCGGCGCTTGGTGTTCGACGCCGCCGCAACCCTGCCAGGACGAGGCTTGTGGTTGAGTGCGCGCGCCGATGTGCTACATCAGGCAGTCCGGCGTGGTGTGTTCCCCCGTGCCGCCAAGGCGCAGCTGGTGCTGCCGCCCGATCTCCTGGCCGAGGTGCGTGCGGCACTCGTTCGCCGCGTGGCTGATTTGCTGGGCTTGGCCCGGCGTGGTGGCGTCGCCATATCTGGCTTCGAGAAGGCCCGGGAATGGTTGCGGGCAGGCTCGGCCGGGCTGGTGGTGCAGGCGGCGGATGGCAGCCCTGAGGAACGGGCGCGGTTCCTGGGCGGGCGGGATGTGCCCGTGGTGACGGTGCTGAGCGCCGCCGCGCTGGGAAAAGTCTTTGGCCGTGAGCACACGGTGCATGTGGTCATCGCCCCGGGGCGGTTGGCCAGGATGATCGAAATCGAAGCGCAACGCCTCCAAGGTGTTGCGGTGGAAGTGACAAGCGGGCAGTAGAGCCCAACAAGGCCGGTTAACCCCGGCGACGACTGAGTGGATTGGACCGGATTAGGCATGAGTGACGGCAACGACCAGAATGAAACCAAAGGCAGGCTCTCGCTGCGTCCCGCGGCGCGTGGGGATGCGGGGCATACTGTCGATGCCGGATCGGTGCGCCAGAGTTTCTCGCATGGCCGCTCCAAGGTGGTGCAGGTGGAAGTGCGCAAGAAACGCGGACCTGGCCCGGCTCCGGCCGGCGCTCCCGCGCCTGCCGTGCCTGCGGCACCCGCCACACTCGCGCTGAAGCCCGCCGCCGAGCGCCCCGCCAGCCCGGCCCCCACTCAGGCCGCGCCGCAGGCCCCGCGCCCGCGCCCTGCCTCTGGCCCGGGTGGCCGTGCCCTCACCGCCGCCGAGCAGGCGACACGTCAGCGCGTGCTGGCCGAGCAGCAGCGCCTGGCGGCGCAGCGCGAGGCCGAGCGCCGCGAGCAGGAAAAGATTTCCATTCTTTCCGCCGCCGAGGAAGCCCGCCGCAAGGCCGAGGAAGAAGCCCGGCTGAAGGAAGAGGAAGAGGCGAGGGCCGCGGTTGAAGCCAAGGCGAAGGCCGAGGAAGAAGCCAATGCAAAGGCCGGTATCGCGCCGCCGCAGGCTGCGCCCGCTGCTCCCGCCGCGCCGAAGGCCGTGCCGCCCCGTCCTGGCGCGCCCGCTGCGCGCCCTGCCGCGCCCGCTGCCCGCGAGACGCTGCAGCTCAAGCCCGGTGGCCGTCCGGGCACCGGTACTGAGGAAGAAGAAGAAGCGGCTCGCCCCGGCGTCCGCCGCCTCAGCACCCCGGCGCCCAAGCGCGGCGTGCCTGTTGCCCCGGTCAAGAAGCTGGGCGACGGCAACCGCCGTAGTGGCCGCATCGACGTGCAGGCCGCGATCGAGGGTGAGGACGAGAAGACCCGCTCCCTGGCCTCCGTGCGCCGTCAACGCGAGCGCGAGCGCCGTCAGGCCGAGCTGGAGCTGTTGCGCTCCGATGGCCTGAAGGTGGTGCGCGAGGTCATCCTGCCGGAGACGATCACCGTGCAGGAGCTGGCCAACCGTATGGCCGCCCAGGGCCGAGACGTGGTGCGCGCCCTGATGAAGATGGGCGTGATGGCGACCGTCACCCAGACCATCGACGCCGACACCGCCGAGCTGGTGGTGAGCGAGTTCGGCCACAAGGCCCGCCGCGTCTCGGATTCGGATGTGGAAATCGGCCTGGAGGGCGATGAGGACACGGAAGCCGAACTGCAGCCGCGTCCGCCGGTCGTCACCATCATGGGCCATGTCGACCACGGCAAGACCAGCCTGTTGGACGCGCTGCGCCACACGGACGTGGCGGCAGGCGAGGCCGGCGGCATCACCCAGCATATCGGCGCCTATCAGGTCACCCTGCCGTCCGGCGCGCAGATCACCTTCCTCGACACGCCGGGCCATGAGGCCTTCACCGCCATGCGCGCCCGCGGCGCCGCCTCGACGGATATCGTCGTGCTGGTGGTTGCGGCTGATGACGGCGTGATGCCGCAGACGATCGAGGCGATCAAACACGCCAAGGCGGCGGATGTGCCGATCATCGTGGCGATCAACAAGATCGACCGCCCCGGCGCCGACCCCACCCGCGTTCGCAACGAGCTGCTTCAGCACGAGATCGTGGTGGAGGACATGGGCGGTGAGACCATCGATGTGGAAGTCTCGGCGCTGAAGAAGCTCGGCCTGGACAAGCTGGAAGAGGCGATTCTGCTGCAGGCCGAGGTGCTTGAGCTGCGCGCCAACCCGGACCGCACGGCCGAAGGCGCGATCATCGAGAGCCGTTTGGACCGCGGCCGTGGCCCGGTGGCCACTGTGCTCGTGCAGAAGGGCACGCTGCACCAGGGCGACATCGTGGTGGCCGGGGCCCAGTGGGGCCGCGTGCGCGCCATGCTGAACGACAAGGGCCAGAACGTGAAAGAGGCGCCGCCCTCGCTGCCGGTGGAAATCCTCGGCCTCTCCGGCGCGCCCACGGCGGGCGAGCCCTTCGTGGTCGTGGAGAACGAGCAACGCGCCCGTGAGATCACCGAGTACCGCCAGCAGAAGCTGCGCGAACGCCAGGTGGCGACGCAGACCGCGATGCGCGGCACCATGGAAGAGATGCTGGCCCGTATTCAGGCCGGCGCACAGAAGGAAGTGGCCCTTGTGGTAAAGGCCGATGTGCAGGGCTCTGCCGAGGCGATCGGCGTGGTGGTCACGCGGGTCGGCAACGAGGAGGTGCGCGTGCGCGTCATCTACTCCGGCGTCGGCCAGATCACCGAGAGCGATGTGCAGCTGGCGAAAGCCTCGGATGCGATCCTCGTCGCCTTCAACGTCCGCGCCAATGCGCAGGCGCGCGAGCTGGCGCAGCGCGAAGGTGTCGATATCCGCTACTACTCGATCATCTACGAAGTCGCGGATGACATCGAGAAGCTGGTCAAGGGCAAGCTGGCGCCGATCGTGCGCGAGAAGTTCCTGGGCTACGCGGAAATCCGCCAGGTGTTCAACATCACCAAGACCGGCAAGGTCGCGGGTTGTTATGTCACCGAGGGGCTGGTCAAGCGCGGTTGCGGCGTCCGCCTGCTGCGCGACAACGTGGTCATCCACCAGGGCGATCTGTCTCAGCTCAAGCGGTTCAAGGACGATGTGAAGGAAGTGGCGCGCGGCTATGAGTGCGGCCTGTCCTTCGCGGGCTTCCAGGATCTGCGCGAGGGCGACATGGTCGAGTGCTATGAAACCGAAATCGTCCCAGCCTAATTCCGCCCCCTCGCAGCGCCAGCTGCGGGTGGGAGAGGAACTCCGCCACGTTCTCTCCGACGTGATGCTGCGCACCGAGTTCCACGACCCGGTGCTGGCGCGCGAGCACATCACCGTGTCGGAGGTGCGGATGTCCCCGGACCTGAAGCACGCGCTCGTGTTCGCCACCGTGCTCGGGCACAAGGACATCGCCCCGCTGCTCCCCGCGCTGAAGCGCGTGGCGCCGTTCCTGCGCGCGCAGATCGCGCCGCGCCTGGGCCTGCGGGTAACGCCGGAGCTGAAATTCGTCGCCGACGAGGCGATGGAGCAGGCAACGCGGATCAACGAGATCCTGCACAAGCCTGAGGTGGCGCGGGATCTCGGCGCCGAATCCGGCGAGTCCGAGGACTAGACCAGCCCGCACATGACCGAACGCCTGACCCCTAACGAGATCAGCCGGGCGGTAGAATTGCTGCGCGCGGGCGAGCTTGTCGCCTTTGGCACCGAGACGGTGTACGGGCTCGGCGCCGATGCTTGCAACGCGCAAGCCGTCGCGGCGATCTATGCCGCCAAGGGACGCCCCAGCTTCAACCCGCTGATCTGCCATTTCGCCGACGCGGGTACAGCCTTCCGCTACGTGATGGCCAATGCCCTGGCGGAAAAACTGGCGACGAAATTCTGGCCTGGGCCGCTGACCCTGGTGCTGCCGCGCGCGGAAGACTGCCCTGTGTCGCAGCTTGCCGGTGCTGGCCTGCCCACGCTGGCCGTGCGCGTGCCTGCGCAGCCTGTGGCGCTGCGTCTGCTGGCGGCGTTCGGCGGCCCGGTGGCCGCACCTTCGGCCAACCGCTCCGGGCGGATCTCCCCCACCAGCGCGGCCCATGTGTTGGCCGAACTCGGCGGGCGGATCGCCGCGGTGCTCGATTCTGGGCCATGCGTGGTCGGGGTAGAATCCACGGTGCTGGATCTCTCGGGTGAAACGCCGGTGCTGCTGCGCCCCGGCGGCGTCACGCTGGAGGCGTTGGAGGCGGAAATCGGCCCCATCACCCGCGCCACGGGCGATGCTTCTGCCCCGTCCTCACCGGGTATGCTGGACTCGCATTACGCTCCCAGGTTGCCGGTGCGGCTCAACGCCACCGAGGCCGGGGCGGATGAGGCGTTGCTCGCCTTCGGTCCGCCGCTACCGGGCGCGAAGCTCTGCTTCCAGCTCTCCGCCAGCGGAGATCTGCGCGAGGCTGCGGCGCGGCTGTTCGAGGGGCTGCACGAGCTGGATGCCCGCGCCTACGCGCTGGGGCTGAAACGCATCGCAGCACAACCCATCCCCGCCGCCGGACTGGGGCTTGCCATCAACGACC
>NZ_JBKQJR010000180.1:0-7134 GCF_052326845.1 Acidocella sp.
CTGGCGATCGCGGGCCACTCCGTCAGCACCGAACCATCGTCGCGCACCAGCGCCGGCACCATCGATATCGGGTTAATCGAGGTGTATTCGTGCTTGTACTGCGCGCCGCTGGCGAAATCGAGCTTCAGCAGTTCGAAGGGTTTGCCGATCTCTTCCAGCAGCACATGGATCCCGAGCGAGCACGCCCCGGGGGAGTAAAAGAGTTTCATCGGCATCCCTCTTTTGTCAGTCGAACAGCGAGCTCACCGAGCTCTCGGTCGAGATGCGGCGCATTGCCTCGGCCAGCAAGGGGGCGATGGAAAGCTGGCGGATGTTATGCGCGAGGCGCACCGCTTCCGTCGCCGCGATCGAGTCGGTGATCGTCATCATCTCGATCGGCGAAGCGGCGATACGCGCCACCGCGCCACCCGAGAGCACGCCGTGCGAGACATAGACCTGCACGGACTTGGCGCCATTGGCCAGCAGCGCCTCGGCGGCGTTGCAGAGCGTGCCGCCGGAGTCGCAGATATCGTCGATGATGATGCAGTCCCGCCCCTCGACCTCACCGATGATGTTCATCACCTCGGAGACGCCGGCGCGCTCGCGGCGCTTGTCGATGATGGCAAGATCGGTGTTCAGGCGCCGGGCAATGATGCGGGCGCGCAGCACGCCGCCCACGTCCGGGGAGACGATCATCGGCTCACGCCCGGCGAAACGCTCCTCGATATCGCGCGCGAAGAGCGGCGCGGCGGGGAGGTTGTCCACCGGGATGTCGAAGAAGCCCTGGATCTGACCGGCGTGCAGATCCATGGTCAGCACGCGGTTGGCGCCGGCCTCGGCGATGAGGTTTGCCACCAGCTTGGCCGAAATCGGCGTGCGCGGGCCGGACTTACGGTCCTGGCGGGCATAGCCGAAATACGGAATCACCGGAGTGATGCGCCGCGCGGAGCCGCGCCGCAGCGCGTCCAGCGTGATCAGCAGCTCCATCAGGTTGTCATTGGTGGGGTAGGACGTGCTCTGAACGACGAACACATCCTCACCGCGGACGTTTTCATGGATTTCCACGAACACTTCCATGTCGGCGAAGCGCCGAATGGAGGCCTTCGCCAGCGGCAGGTTCAAACCCGCGGCGACAGCTTCGGCCAGTGGGCGGTTGCTGTTGCAGGCGACAATTTTCATGCTGGCTATTCCCGGTACAAGTCTGGTCGGGCGCGGTGTAGCAACCAGCCCCCGCCTTGTAAATTAAGCGGAGAGCTCCCGGGACCGATCTGTGGCAGCTTGAATGGCCTCGTGGAAAGTTTTTGGCCAAGCGTCATCCGCGCGCAACACTGCCAGCGCCCGCTCGGTGGTACCCTTGGGCGAGGTGACCGCAATCCGCAGTTGAGAGGCGTCCTCGTCCGACGCCGCGAGCAGTGCTGCCGAGCCGATCACCGTCTGCCGGGCCATCTGCCGGGCCAGTGCCGGGGGCAGCCCCTGGTCCAGCCCCGCCTGCTCCATCAGTTCTGTGAGCAGAAACACATAGGCCGGGCCGCCGCCGGAAATGGCTGTCACGGGATCGAGCAGCGCCTCATCCTCCACCCAGGCGATGTCGCCGGTGGCACCAAGCAGTGTGTCCGCCAGGGCTTTCTGCGCCGGGGTCACGGCGGCAGCGGCATAGGCGACGGTGATGCCCTTGCGCACGGCCGCCGGGGTGTTGGGCATGGCGCGCACGATCGCGGCCGGAGCGCCGAGCATCTCAGTCACCGCCTGCACGGTCTTGCCTGCCATGATCGAGATGAATACCGCGCCCCCCGCGAACCGGGCATAGGCGGGCAGCGCCTCGGCTGCCGATTGCGGCTTCACCGCCAGCACCACGGCTTCCGGCGCGAAGCTGGCGGGGATCGAAGCAGCATCCGCCACCACGGTGACATTCGGGCCGGCGAGCCTGGCAGACTCGGCAGACGGGTCCACGACGATCGCCTGCGAGAGGCCGCGTTCGCGCCAGCCGGCGAGCATGGCGCCACCCATGCGGCCACCGCCGACGAGCAGGAGAGAAGGTAATGCAGTCATGCGTGGCGTTATGTCACGCTTCGCCGGCGCACTCCAGCATGGCCGCGTCCAGCGCCTCATCGGCGCTCTTGCCGCCCCAGAGCACAAACTGGAAGGCTGGGAAGAAGCGCTCGCACTCGGTAACGGCGATATCGATCAGATCCTCGACCGATTCCGCCGAGCCCGAGACGCCGCGCAGCAGCACCGAATGGCGGTACACCGGCATGCCGGTTTCCTCATCCATGCCAAAATGCCCGATCCAGAGCCGCTCATTCGCCTTCGCCAGCAACTCGTACACCGCGCCACGCTGCTTGGCCGGCGCCTTCATGTCGAACGCGCAAGAAAAATGCATGACCGAGATTTCGTCGGACCAGCAGAAAAACAGGCCGTAATCGCACCATTTTCCATTGGCTTCCGCGGCCAGCTCCGAGTCGGAGCGGCGATCGAACATCCAGTCATTTCCGGAGACCACCTGCTCAACCAGGTCGAGCGGATTCGAGACGGTGGCGGTATCGTCTTCGTGGAGGGCGAGGCTCGTCATGCACAAGTCTCCTTGCAGCCAGATGTGCCGGGTGAGACTTTTCTGGGGTTTTTCGTGCCGCCGCCAGTGTTTCTCCCCACGACTCCGAGTCTATGCGGATTCCATAACGCGGTGCAACAAAAAGGTTATCTTGGCACCAGAGCGCATGGCGCGGGAACAACGCCCCTTCCCAGCGCGATTGGCCGGCCGCAGGCGCCGCGCCACATCAACTAACAATGCGTTTGCAGTACTTTCAGCATCCGGTAACAGGCGGTTACGTTACCCCCGCTGCATTGCGGCCCAGCCCCGTGCTACAGTGGCGGGGCATGGATATTCGTCCGCCCGCTCCTAAATTGAGGTGCGGTTACAGGAGTTGGTATGACAAGAGTTTTTCTCGCCCCCCTCGCGCTGCTTGGCGCCATGTTGCTTGGCACCGCCGCGCACGCGCAGGCGCAAACGCCACGCGATATCCAGACCATGATCGCCAACGGCCAGGACGCCCAGGCCGTGCAGGCGCTCAACAACGTGCTGGCGCAGCACCCGCAAAGCGGCGTTGCCTGGTATCTGCTGGCCGAGGCGCAGGACGCCCAGGGTAACGAGGCCGCCGCCGCCCAGGCGCTGAACAAGGCCCAGCAGATCGCCCCCGGCCTGCCCTTCGCCAACCAGCAGGAGGCCGCGGCGCTGCAGGCGCATATCTCCGCCACGCCCGTCCGGCAGCACCATGGCAGCGGCATCAGCCCGGCCATCATGGTCATCGGCGGGTTCGTCCTGCTGTTCGTGCTGCTGCGCATGTTCGGCCGCCGCCGCGCCGTCTATCCCGGCTATGGCGCCCCTGGCGGCATGCCTGGCGCCCCCATGGGCTACGGCGCTCCCAATTACGGGCCGGGCGGCGGGTTCGGTGGTGGCGGGATGGGCAGCTCGCTGCTCTCCGGCCTTGCCGCCGGCGCCGGTTTCGCGGCGGGTGAGCGCATCATCGACGACCTGACCGGCCAAGGTGCTGCCCGCGCCGGCACGCCGGACTTCCCGGATAACAGCCGCGATGACGGGCTGCTCGGCAACCCCGGCTGGGACAACTCCAGCGACGACGACCTGAACGACAACAGCTGGTCGTAAAAACAAAAACCCCGGCAGCTCACACTGCCGGGGTTTCTTATTTCAGAGCGTCAGCTCTCAGACGCGGCGCATCAGCGGGCCGTAATACCGGGCGGTGCCACCCAGCTCGGCCTCGATGCGGATCAGCTGGTTGTACTTCGCCGTGCGGTCGGAGCGGGCCAGCGAGCCTGTCTTGATCTGCCCGCAATTCGTCGCCACCGCGAGGTCGGCGATGGTCGCGTCCTCGGTCTCGCCGGAGCGGTGGGACATCACGGCGGTGTACCCGGCGCGGTGCGCGATCTCGACCGCTTCCAGCGTCTCGGTCAGCGTACCGATCTGGTTCACCTTCACCAGAATGGAGTTGGCGGTGCCGGCCTCAATGCCGCGGCGCAGGCGGGCCGGGTTAGTGACGAACAGATCGTCGCCCACCAGCTGCACCTTGCCGCCCAGGCGCTCGGTCAGCAGCTTCCAGCCGGCCCAATCATCCTCGGCGCAGCCATCCTCGATGCTGGCGATGGGGAAGCGCGACGCCAGCCCTGCAAGATACTCCACGAACTCGGCCGCGTCGTATTTCTTGCCCTCGCCGTGCAGATTGTACACGCCGTCCTTGTAGAATTCGGTGGAGGCGCAATCGAGCGCGAAGGTCACGTCCTCGCCCGGGCGGTAGCCGGCCGTCTCGCAGGCCTTGGCGATGAAGCCCAGCGCCTCGTCGGCCGACTTCAGGTTCGGCGCGAAACCGCCTTCGTCACCCACGTTCGTGTTGTGCCCGGCGTCGTGCAGCGCCTTCTTCAGCGTATGGAAAATCTCGGCGCCGATGCGCACCGCCTCGGCGATGGAGGACGCGCCGACCGGCTGGATCATGAATTCCTGGATGTCGATCGGGTTGTCGGCATGCTGGCCGCCGTTGACGATGTTCATCATCGGCACCGGCAGGGTGCGGGCGGAAACGCCGCCAATGTAGCGGTACAGCGGCATGCCGTTATCGGCCGCGGCGGCCTTGGCCAGCGCCATGGAGACGCCAAGGATAGCATTGGCGCCCAGGCGGGACTTGTTCGGGGTACCGTCCAGCTCGATCAGGATGTTGTCGATCCCGACCTGGTCTTCCGCGTCCAGCCCGAGAATGGTGTCCAGGATCTCGCCCTCGACGGACTCAATCGCCTTCAGCACGCCCTTGCCGTTGTAGCGGGACTTGTCGCCAACGCGCAGCTCGACCGCCTCATGCGCGCCGGTCGAGGCACCGGAGGGCACGGCGGCACGGCCGAACGCGCCGGATTCCAGCAGCACGTCCACTTCCACGGTGGGGTTGCCCCGGCTGTCGAGGATTTCCCGGGCGACGATATCGGCAATGGCGGTCATCTGACTGGCTCCTGCTTGGTTTTATGGGGCGCGAGTAGCCCAGCAGCGCCCCCCAAGCAAGCATTAAGCCGCCTCTGGCCTTGGCGGTTGCCATTCTCCATATAGAGCGATAACCCGAGACCCAGTTTTCCCCGACCACCACGCCAGGACGCAACCATGCCCGCATACCGTTCCCGCACCTCCACCTCCGGCCGCAACATGGCCGGCGCCCGCGCCCTGTGGCGCGCCACGGGCATGCAGGACGGCGACTTCAACAAGCCGATCATCGCGGTGGTGAACTCCTTCACCCAGTTCGTGCCCGGGCATGTGCACCTGAAGGACCTGGGCCAGCTGGTGGCGCGCGAGATCGAGGCCGCGGGCGGCGTGGCCAAGGAATTCAACACCATCGCGGTGGATGACGGCATCGCCATGGGCCATTCCGGCATGCTCTACTCCCTGCCCTCGCGCGAGCTGATCGCGGATTCCGTGGAGTACATGGTCAACGCCCATTGCGCGGACGCCATGGTCTGCATCTCCAACTGCGACAAGATCACCCCCGGCATGCTGATGGCCGCCATGCGCCTCAACATCCCGGCCATCTTCGTCTCCGGCGGGCCGATGGAGGCGGGCAAGTACATCCATGGCGGCAAGACCGAGGCGCTGGACCTGATCGACGCCATGGTCGCCGCCGCCGACCCGAACGTGACCGACGAGGAAGCCGCGGGCATGGAGCGCTCCGCCTGCCCCACTTGCGGCTCCTGCTCCGGCATGTTCACCGCCAACTCCATGAACTGCCTTACCGAGGCGCTGGGCCTCTCACTGCCCGGCAATGGCAGCCTGCTCGCCACCCATGCCGACCGCAAGGAGCTGTTCCTCGAGGCCGGGCGCAGGATCGTGGACCTCGCCCGCCGCTGGTACGAGAAGGACGACGCCACCGCCCTGCCCCGCAGCATTGCCACCTTCCAGGCATTCGAGAATGCCATGTCGCTGGACATCGCCATGGGCGGCTCCACCAACACGGTGCTGCATCTGCTTGCCGCCGCGGAAGAAGGTGGGGTGAACTTCACCATGGCGGATATCGACCGCCTCTCGCGCCGCGTGCCGAACCTTTGCAAGGTCGCGCCCTCCAAGGCCGACGTGCATATGGAGGACGTGCATCGCGCCGGCGGCATCATGGCCATTCTTGGCGAAATGGCGCGCGGCGGGCTGCTGCACACGGACGTGCCGACCGTATATGCCCCCACGCTGGGCGATGCCATCGCCGCGTGGGACATCTGTGCCCCCGGCCGCACGGCCGATGATGCCGCCTCCACCCTGTTCCTTGCCGCTCCGGGCGGGGTGCGAACCACCCAGGCCTTCAGCCAGAGCCGCCGTTATGAGTCGCTGGACGCCGACCGCGAGAAAGGCGTGATCCGCGACATCGCCCATGCCTTCAGCCCGGATGGCGGCCTCGCCGTGCTCACCGGCAACATCGCGCAGGACGGCGCCATCGTGAAAACCGCCGGCGTTGATCCCTCCATCCTGGTTTTCTCCGGCCCCGCGCGCATCTTCGAGAGCCAGGACGACGCCGTCTCCGCCATTCTCGGCAACCGCATCAAGGCGGGCGACGTGGTGGTGATCCGCTACGAAGGCCCAAAGGGCGGCCCCGGCATGCAGGAGATGCTGTATCCAACCAGCTATCTGAAATCGAAGGGCCTGGGCAAAGCCTGCGCGCTGATCACCGATGGCCGCTTCTCCGGCGGCACGGCGGGGCTCTCCATCGGCCATGTCTCGCCGGAAGCCGCCGAGGGCGGCGCCATCGGGCTGGTCGAGGAAGGCGACAAGATTGAGATCGACATCCCGAACCGCGTGCTGCGCGTGGCGGTGAGCGACGAGGAAATGGCCGCCCGCCGCGCCCGCATGGAGGCCAAGGGCAAGGATGCCTGGACGCCCAAGCGCGAGCGCCATGTCTCCGCCGCCCTGCAGGCCTATGCGGCCATGACCACCAGCGCCGCCCGAGGTGCTGTGCGCGACGTAACCCAGCTCAGCCGCAAGGGCTGAACACAATCGGCAGAGGGGGCGATCATCACTGATCGCTCCCCTGCCACACCACCCGGCATGCGGGTCCGCACCGGGCGGTTCGAGAGATTGAGGTTAGGCGAGTCTGGGCATTCCTAGCTGGTCTGCCCACGCGATTGTGA
>NZ_JBKQJR010000181.1:0-2919 GCF_052326845.1 Acidocella sp.
GACCTCGACCGCCGTGACATCCGCGAGGCGCTCACGCTCACCTACGCGCCAGGCGGACCTCTCCAATATGTGATGCGCCTTCATGCGACTCAGTCCGATTACAAGACCGCTTATTTCGCTGCCAATACCAACGAGATTCTCGCCGGCGTGGAGGATAAAGCCGATGGCCTGTGGACCGTCTCGCTGCTCGCCGGTGCGGCGCAGCGCAATTCGCGCGATATCGGAGCTTCTGCGCCGGTACTGGAAGGACGGCTAGATTGGCGGCCCACGGGGCTGGATCAGGTTCAGCTCGTCGCGGTACGGGAAATAGACGATCCGGACGAGATCAGCGCCACGCCATATAGACTAACACAGCTAACGCTTTCGTTATCTCACGCGCTTCTCGAAAACGTTATTGTCAATGGTGTCGCGAAAATTTCAAACGTAGCGTATATGAAAGAAAATTCACGGGAGACGCTGTTCACTGGCAGCATGGAGATGAAATGGTATTTGACGCCGAGCCTAGCCTTCAATGGCATGTACCAGTTCAACAACCGTCAGGCCAATTATCTCTCGGCCGCCAGCGAGCATATTTTAACCTTGGGGTTAGAATGGATGCCCTGAACCCTCCTGTTATTTCCTTGCTGGATATTGATTTCAGCAATGTCTCGCTGGAATCTGTTCTTGCACGGCTGCTGGCCAGGCCGCCGCAGGCGCGCTTCGCCTATGTCGTCACGCCGAATGCCGATCATATCGAGCGGCTGCTTCGCGTTCGCCGGCTGCGCGGCGTGTATCAGCGCGCCATGCTGTGCCTGCTGGATTCCTACCTCATCGCCTTAACGGCGAAACTTCTCTCTTTGCCGCAACCGGAAGTCGTTTCCGGGGCGGATTTAACCGAAGCCCTGCTGCCGAAGCTCGAGGGATTTCGCGTTGCCATCGTCGGCCTGAAGGACGCGGACTTCGCCATGCTGGCGGCGCGCTACCCGGGCATCGAGTTCGTGCATCATCAGCCGCCCATGGGACTGCTGCACAATAGCGAGGCGTTCAACGAGGCTGTCGATTTCGTCTGCGCCGCCCGCGCGCCCTTCACCTTTTTCGCGGTCGGTTCGCCGGTGCAGGAACTGCTGGCCTTTGCCGTCTGCGGCCGGCCCGAGGCCGTGGGCGCAGGGCTGTGCATCGGCTCGGCCCTGCGTTACGCCGCCGGGGCGCTCAGCCGCGCTCCGGTATGGATGCGCCATAGCGGGCTGGAGTGGCTCTACCGTCTGGCGCAGGACCCGCTGCGTCTGGCGGGGCGCTACCTCATCTCCGACCCCAAGGCGCTGGTGGCGATGGCCGTGGTGGCGGTCCGGAAAAAAATCCGCTGATTTTTTCTTCAGGCGGCGCTACCATGCCAAGGCGCACTTGGAGGTTGGATGGTGGAATTCGCCCCGGAGAAACGCAAACACAGCGACGATTCCCTCTGGGCCGTCGTTGCCATCGTTGGCCGTGTCATCCGCATCGCTGAAGTCTTCCCCAACCGAAACGCCGCGTTGAGCGACCAGGCCTGGCGCGAGGCGGAGGTGCGCGCCTATTCCGGGTTTCTGGAGCGGACGGGGCAGAATGTCCCGCGCTACACCGTCAGGCCGATCCGCCGCACGGATCTCCCGCGGCGCTGGAAGCCGCTGCCAGCACTCGGCTTTCTGAACGGGAATTTGTGATGGGCACGACACGTATCGAGCATGATGCGCTGGGCGAGGTGGCGGTCTCCGCCGACCGACTCTGGGGCGCGCAGACCCAGCGCAGCCTGGAAAACTTCGTTATCGGCCGGCGCAACTACGTGTGGGGCAGGGCGGTCATCCGAAGTTTCGGCATCCTGAAAAAAGCCGCCGCCCAGGCCAATCTGGCTCTCGGCCAGCTGCCTGAGGCCAAGGCCAGCCTCATCATCGCCGCCGCGCAGGAGGTGATCGACGGCAAATGGGACGGCGAATTCCCGCTCGTCGTGTTCCAGACCGGCTCGGGGACCCAGAGCAACATGAACGCCAACGAGGTGATCGCCAACCGCGCCATCCAGATGGCGGGCGGGGTGCTGGGCAGCAAGACGCCCATAAACCCGAATGATGACGTGAACCACAGCCAGTCCTCCAACGATACCTTCCCCACCGTCATGCACATCGCGGCGGTGGAGGCGCTGCACGGAGCGCTGTTCCCGGCGGCGCGGAGGCTGGCCAGTGTGTTCGCCGCCAAGGCGGCGAATTACGCGGGTGTGGTGATGACCGGGCGGACCCATCTGCAGGACGCCACCCCGGTCACGCTCGGGCAGGTCATCTCCGGCTGGCAGGTGCAACTCGCCGCCGCGCTGGTGGGGCTGGAGGCCACGCTGCCCGGGCTGTACGAGCTGGCCATCGGCGGCACGGCGGTCGGCACGGGGCTGAACGCCCACCCGGATTTCGGCGCCAAAGTGGCGGAATTCGTGGCCCAGGAGACAGGCCATCCGTTCCGCACCGCCCCCAACAAATTCGCCGCCCTCTCGGCGCATGACGCGCTGGTCGCGGCCTCCGGCGCAATGCGCGTGCTGGCCGGGGCGGCAATGAAAATTGCCAACGATGTCCGCTGGTATGCCTCCGGCCCGCGCACCGGCATCGGCGAGTTGCTGATCCCGGAAAATGAGCCCGGCTCCTCGATCATGCCAGGTAAGATCAACCCCACCCAGTGCGAGGCCCTTACCCAGGTGGCCGTGCAGGTGTTCGGGCTTGACCACGCCATCGCCTTCGCCGGCAGCCAGGGCAATTTCCAGCTCAACGCCTACAAGCCGATCATTTTGTTCAACGTGCTGGAATCGGCCGAGCTGCTGGCCGAGGCGTCGCGGTCTTTCACCGCCAATTGCGTGCGCGGGATCGCGGCCAACGAGGCGCGCATCGCCGAGCATCTACGCGGATCGCTGATGCTGGTGACGGCGCTGTC
>NZ_JBKQJR010000182.1:0-14125 GCF_052326845.1 Acidocella sp.
TGATGTTCATGGTCGTCAACGCGGCGATCTCGTCATTCACCTGCATGGTGCCCAGCTCGGCGGCATAGGCCGAGCCCGTGCGCCCGGCGAGGATGACCGCGACCATCAGCGGCCCAAGCTCGCGGCAGAGCGAGAGCGTGACCAGGTCCGCGACATATAGATCCGCGCCGAACTGGCGCATCGGCACCGCCGACTGGAACGCGAGGATCATGCCGATGAGCACGCCGAGGGTGAGGACCAAAGGCAGCGCCTGCAACCCGGCGCGTTCGGCAATGCGGAAGAAATCCGCCCGGCGCAGCATGCGCAGCTGGCTAGGCAAAGCGAACAGCGCCAGCACCGTCTCGCCGAAAAACGAGATCTTCACGCGCAGGTCCTGGACGATGTCCATCCGCGGCGCGGCTGTGGCGCGCATCGGCGCCAGGGTTGCCGGCGCCACCGCGCGCAGCTGGGCCAGCAGCGCGCTCACCTCTTTGTCCATCCCGGTCAGGCTCACCGCGCCGCCATGGCGGCGTTCCATGGCCAGAACCATCGCCGCGCCGGAGCTGTCCAGCCTGTCCACGGCGGAGAGGTCGATCTCCAGCGGCCTGCCAGCGGCCTCACCGGCCGCCCGCAAGGCGCGCGGCCATAACCGCCCCAACGCCAGCGCCGTCAACGCGCCACGCAAGGCTATCCGCCCGCTGGAAATGCTTAAATCGACTGCCATGGCTATAGGGCCGCATACTGCCCGATCTGGTTCAGCACAACAACAGCGGCAGTTAAGGCGCCGCCTCAGCCGCTCTTTCCTTCGCCTCCCGGATCAGGGCGCCGAGGCTGTTACCAGTTGGATGGTTGCTGGCAACCGGACACTTCCATCCGGCGCGATGGCGGCGAACCCGGGCAGCGCCTCCCTCACCGCTTCAGTGGCGGCGGCGCGGGCCTCGGCGCCGGCCTTTTTCTCGTCGAGCAGCGCCCCGGCAGGCCCCATGAAGCAGGCAACCCTGGCTTCTTCTTCCTGCGAGGCGCCCCGCAGGAACACCGCCTCCGCGCGAACCTCTACTCCGCGCCAGCCAGCCGCCGAGAGAATGTCATGCACATAGGCCGGATCGTCGAAGGCCAGCGGGCCAGGGGCATGCGGCACGCGGGGCGCGCCTGTTCCCACCAGCGCCTCGACCAGACGCAGCGGAATCTCCCAGTGCGGATTCAGCGACAACGGCGCCCAGGCTGCAAAGACAAGCCGTCCTCCCGGCCTCGTGCTCGCGCGCAGATTGGCGAAGGCGGCGGTGGGATTCTCGAAGAACATGACGCCGAAACGCGAGAGCAGCACATCGAATGGCGGCGTGAAGCGCTCCGTCTGCGCATCGGCGATGGCAAATTCAACCGGCGCCATGCCCGCTTCAGCCTCTGCCGCAGCATGGGCCCGCGCCGCTTCGATCATCGGCGCGGCGATGTCGATACCGAGCACATAGCCTGCTTCTCCCACGGCATGCGCGGCTTCCTGGCTAGTGCGGCCCGCACCGCACCCGATATCGAGCACACGCTCGCCAGGCTTGAGTCCGGCTGCCGCGATCACCGCGTCGCTGATCCGCGCGAGCCGGGCTTCCATGGCGCCCCCGAGACTCAGCCATTTCGGCGCCGCGATCTCGCTCCAGTAAGCCTTCTGCTTGTCGTTCGCCATCGGTCGCCCTCCGCCCGGGAAGTTAGGCAAGCAATGCGGAAAGCGCCACCTCTCCGGCGAGATTGGCCGAACTCAGCCGATATCGAAGCGATCCAGGTTCATGATCTTGTTCCATGCTGCCACAAAGTCATGCGTGAACTTCTCTTGCGCGTCCCGGCTTGCATAGACCTCCGCGACGGCGCGGAGCTGCGCGTTCGAGCCGAAGACCAGATCGACACGGGTGGCTGTCCATTTCGCCGCGCCGATTACGCGGTCGCGCCCCTCGAACAGGTCCGCCGCGTCCGACATGGCATGCCAAGTCGTGCCCATGTCGAGCAGGTTGACGAAGAAATCATTCGTCAGGGTCTCGGGCTTGCTGGTGAACATGCCGTGCTTAGACTGCCCGAAATTGGCGCCCAGCACGCGCAGACCGCCAACAAGCACCGTCATCTCAGGTGCCGTCAGCGTCAGTAACTGCGCCCGGTCGACCAGCAGTTCCTCGACCGACGAAGCGTATGGCGCCTTGAGGTAGTTGCGGAACCCGTCCGCAACCGGCTCGAGCACGGCGAAGGCGTCCACATCGGTCTGCGCCTGCGTCGCATCCGTACGCCCTGGCGTGAAGGGAACCTCCACGAAATGACCGGCCTGCTTCGCCGCATGCTCAACAGCGGCGCAGCCACCGAGAACGATCAGGTCGGCCAGCGAGAGTTTTTTCCCGCCGGTCTGCGCGGCGTTGAACTCCCGCTGGATGCCGGCGAGCGTTTCCAGCACCTTCGCCAGCCGGGCCGGCTGATTGACTTCCCAGTCCTTCTGCGGGGCGAGGCGGATGCGCGCGCCGTTTGCGCCGCCGCGCTTGTCGGAGCCGCGGAAGGTTGATGCCGAGGCCCAGGCGGCCGAGACCAGTTCCGGGATGGGCAGCCCGGTGGCCAGGATCCTGGCCTTCAGGCCACGTATGTCCTGCTCATCGATCAGCACATGCTCGACTGCCGGCACAGGGTCCTGCCAGAGCAGCGCTTCGGCAGGCACATCCGGACCGAGATAGCGGGCACGGGGCCCCATGTCGCGGTGCGTGAGCTTGAACCAGGCCCGCGCAAAGGCATCCGCGAACGCCGCCGGATCCTTCTGGAACCGCCGCGCGATCGGCTCATAGACCGGGTCCACCCGAAGCGCGATGTCGGTGGTGAGCATCACCGGGGGGTGCCGTTTCGACGGATCATGGGCATCCGGCACGGCGTCGGCAGCGGCTCCGCCCTTCGGGATCCACTGGTGGGCGCCGGCTGGGCTTTTCGTCAGCTCCCATTCGTAGCCGAACAGCGTGTCGAAAAAGCCCATATCCCATTGAATCGGATTGGGGGTCCAAGCGCCTTCCAGGCCGCTGGTGATCGCATCGCCGCCCTTGCCGGTGCCGAAGCTGTTCTTCCAGCCCAGGCCCTGCTCCTCTATAGGGGCTCCCTCGGGCTCACGCGCCACATACTTGGCCGGATCGGCCGCGCCGTGGGTCTTGCCGAACGTGTGGCCGCCAGCGATGAGCGCAACGGTCTCCTCGTCGTTCATCGCCATGCGGGCGAATGTCTCCCTTATGTCCCGCACCGCGGCAACTGGGTCCGGGTTGCGGTTGGGCCCTTCAGGGTTGACGTAGATCAGCCCCATCTGCACCGCGCCGAAGGGGTTTGCGAGGTCCCGGTCGCCGCTATAGCGCTCGTCGCCGAGCCAGGTATCCTCGCCCCCCCAATAGGTGTCTTCTTCGGGCTCCCACATGTCGACGCGTCCGCCGCCGAAACCGAAGGTCTTGAACCCCATGGACTCAAGGGCGACGTTGCCGGCGAGGATCATGAGGTCGGCCCAGGAGATTTTCCGGCCGTATTTCTGCTTGATCGGCCAGAGCAGGCGGCGCGCCTTGTCGAGGCTCACATTGTCCGGCCAGCTGTTCACCGGCGCGAAACGCTGCGCGCCCGAGCCCGCACCGCCGCGGCCGTCGCTGATGCGGTAGGTGCCGGCGCCATGCCAAGCCATGCGGATCAACAACGGCCCGTAGTGGCCGTAATCGGCCGGCCACCAATCCTGGGAGTCGGTCATCAGCGCATGAAGGTCCTTTTTCAGGGCCTCCAGATCAAGCGTCTTGAACGCCTCGGCGTAGTTGAAGCCCTTGTCCATCGGATTGGACAGAGGAGAGCGCTGGTGGAGTATCCTGAGATTCAGCTGATTGGGCCACCAGTCCCGGTTCGACCGGCCACCAAGGGTCGCGTTAGGGCGCGCTCCGTGCATCACGGGGCATTTTCCGGCGCTCTGGCCACTATTTTCGTCCATTTTTCCCTCCGATCTAGACGATTTTTCTCGATCTGACCCGCAAGCAAAAACAGCAACGTCTTCGGAATACGCTTCGGCTTCCTCGTCGGGATCATAGATGATCACGCACACCGGTCATTTACGCCAACCACTTCGCTTCGGCGGTTGCGTCCGGCATCAGGTCCTGGCGTCTATTCCTTGCTTTTAATTGCTTAGCCGGAACCTAGCGCCTTTTGACGATGGCAGGAAGCCCGGAAACCTACAGCGGCATTGCATCGGAGCAACCATGACCTGCCCGCCATCGCGCCCCGATGCGGCTGGTTAGACGGACAGGCGATAGGTCAGAAGCTCAAAATCGGTCATGCGGCTGGCAAATCCGTCCTGCTCCTGCTGCTTGCAGGCGGCAAAGGCCGCCGCGAACTCGGGATGAAGCACGCGCCCGACCCGTGGCGAGGCCGCGAACCATTCCAGCCCCTGCCGCCAGTCTTTCGCCAGGCTTTGCAGCCCCAGGGCATGGGCATTGCTCCCGACAGGCGGCGGTGGCGTCAGCTTTTCCTCGATCCCGTAAAGGGCCGAGCCCAGTATGGTTGCCAGCACCACATAAGGATTGGCATCCGCCCCGGCCACACGGTGTTCGATCCGCCGCGCCTGCTGCGGACCGGCGGGAATGCGCAGGGCGGAGGTGCGGTTTTCGTAGCCCCAGGCGATTGCGGTGGGCGCAAGACTGCCAGGGCAGAGCCGGCGGTACGAATTGAGATGGGGGGCACAGCTCAGGGTCAGCTCCCCCATGCAGTCGAGCAAACCCGCGACAGCGCTCAGCATCAGGTCCGATCCCCGATCCGTGCCGTCATCGAAGATGTTGCGCCCAGCCTCGTCGATGACCGAGAAATGCACGTGAAGGCCGCTGCCGGCATGGCCCTCGTAGGGCTTGGCCATGAAGCTGGCCAGGGCGCCATGGCGGCGGGCCACGTTCTTGATGATCTGCTTGAAAAACAACGTATCGTCGGCGATCTTCAGAGCATCGGGCCGGTGCAGCAAATTGAATTCAAACTGGCGCGGCGCGCCTTCCGACGTGGCAGCCTCCACCTCGATGCCCGCGGCGGCGGCCATGGCGCAAACCTCGTCGAGAAAGCCCGAAGCCTCGCTTAACTCTTCAAGGGAGTAGATATTGTCGAACGCCCGGGGCGGGGTGCCGGTCTTGTCCAGGGCGGGAGCCACGCTGCCTTCGCCGGGGTCGAGCAGGAAGAATTCCAGTTCGGTCGCCACCACAGGGCGCAGGCCTTTGGCCTGATAGCGGGAAAGAACATCGGCCAGCAGATAGCGGGCATCCGCGAAATAGGGGGTTCCGTCCTCTTTCCTCATCCACATCGGCAAGAGGCTGGTGCCCTGGCCGGTCCAGCCGAGATCCACCGGCGCCCGCCCGGTAGGCAGGCACAGGCCGTCCTGGTCGCCCTGCTCCAGGGTCAGGCGGGTGCCGGCCACATCCACCCCCCAGATATCGACGCCGATGGAAGACAACGGCATTCGAATCCCCTCGGCCTGGGTTTTGGTTAGTTTCGCCAAGGGCAGGCGCTTGCCGCGCAAAATACCATTCATGTCGCAGATGGCTGCAAAGAGCGTTCCGGCGCCGGGGGCTTCGTCGCGGGTCTGATGGAGCCGCTGAAATTCAGTCATCTGATTCTCCAATCCCGCTTCATGCCGGGAACGCGTATTGGGCTTTTTCGCGCACACCACCGGCTGGCCAGCGCTGGCTGATGGTCTTGCGGCGGGTATAGAAGCGCACCGCGTCAGGCCCGTAGGCGGCGAGATCGCCAAACATCGAGCGCTTCCAGCCGCCAAAGCTATGATAGGCCACCGGCACCGGCAGCGGCACATTCACGCCCACCATGCCGACCTTGATGAGGTCGGTGAAATAGCGGGCGGCCTCGCCGTCACGGGTGAAGATGCAGGTGCCGTTGCCGTATTCATGGGCGTCGATGAGGTCCATCGCCTCCTGCAGCGAGGGCACGCGCACGACGCACAGCACCGGCCCGAAGATCTCGTCCTTATAGATGGTCATCTCGGGGGTGACGTGGTCGAACAGGCAGCCACCCAGGAAATAGCCCCGCTCATGACCGGGCACCGTCAGGGTGCGGCCATCGACCACCAGCTTGGCGCCTTCGGCCACACCGGCATCGACATAGCCGCGCACCTTCTGGAAATGCGGCTTGCTGATCAGCGGGCCCATCTCGGACGTGCCATCGGAGCCGGGCCCGACGGCAAGGCGGCCAAGTGCTGCGCTCAGTTTCTCCACCAGCTGATCGGCCACCTCGTTGCCCACGGCCACGGCCACCGAGATCGCCATGCAGCGTTCGCCGCAGGAGCCATAGGCCGCCCCCATCAGGGCGCTGACGGCGTTATCGAGATCGGCGTCAGGCATGATGACCGCGTGGTTCTTGGCGCCGCCGAGCGCCTGCACGCGCTTGCCGTGGGCGCTGGCGGTTGCATAGATATGCTGCGCGATGAGGGTGGAGCCGACGAAGCTGACGGCCTGCACGCGCGGGTCGGTCAGCAGGGTGTCCACCGCCTCCTTGTCGCCGTTCACCACGTTCAGCACGCCGGGGGGAACACCCGCCTCCAGCGCGATCTGGGCGATGAGCAGGGCAGCGCTGGGGTCACGCTCGGAGGGCTTGAGGACGAAGCAGTTCCCGCAGGCAATGGCGGCCGGGTACATCCACAGCGGCACCATGGCGGGGAAGTTGAACGGCGTGATGCCCGCCACCACGCCCAGCGGCTGGAATTCGGACCAGCTGTCGATCCGGGGGCCGACATTCTTGGAATGCTCGCCCTTGAGCAGTTCGGGGATGCCCGTGGCGAATTCGACATTCTCGATGCCACGGGTCAACTCGCCGCGGGCATCCTCGGTCACCTTGCCGTGCTCGGCGGTGATGGCGGCGCAGATCTCGTCGGCGCGCTCCTCCAGCAGGCGCTGGAAGCGGGCGAGGATGCGGGCGCGCTTGAGCGGCAGCGTGTCGCGCCAGGCCGGAAAGGCGGCCTCGGCGGAGGCGATCGCGGCCTCGACGGTGGCACTGGAGGCCAGCTCAACCTGGCCGGAGACCGCGCCGGTGGCGGGATCGAACACGTCCTGCAGGCGGGCCTGGGGGCAGGACACGATCTGCCCGTTGATCAGGTGGGCAATGGGAGTCGTCATGCTTCTGTCTTCCTTCGATTCAGGCCAGCGAGGCGATCGCGTCGGCAACGGCGTTCATCAGGCCTTCCAGATCGCTCTTTTCGGCGATGAAGGGCGGGCCAAACTGCAGCGTATCGCCACCGTAGCGCACGTAGTAGCCCGCCTCCCAGCATTTCATGGAAATCTCCCACGGGCGGCGGGCGGGCTCGCCGGGTGCCGCCTCGATCTGCACCGCGCCGGCGAGGCCGAAATTGCGGATATCGGCCACGTATTTCAGCCCCTTGAGGCCGTGCAGGAGAGTCTCGAAGACCGGCGCCATCTCGTTCACGCGGTCAGCCAGCTTCTCACGCTCGAACAGGTCGAGGGCGGCAAGGCCGGCAGCGCAGGCCACCGGATGGCCGGAATAGGTGTAGCCATGCGGGAATTCCACCAGATACTCGGGGCCGCCCGCCGCCATGAAGGTGTTGTAGATGTCCGCGGAGGCGATCACGGCGCCCATCGGCACGGTGCCGTTGGTCAGCCCCTTGGCGCAGGTGATGATGTCCGGCGTGACGCCGAACACCTGCGCAGCGAAATTGCCCCCGGCACGGCCGAAGCCGGTGATCACCTCGTCGAAGATCAGCAGGATGTCGTGCTTGCTGCACAGCGCGCGCAGGCGCTGGAGATAGCCCTTGGGCGGCACGACCATGCCGGCCGAGCCGGAGAAGGGCTCGACAATCACGGCCGCGATGGTCGAAGCGTCATGCAGGCCGACCAGTTCCTCCAGCGCGTCGGCAAGCTCGGCACCGTGCTCGGGCAGGCCCTTGGAGAAACGGTTCTCGGGCAGCAGCGTGTGGGGCAGATGATCGACATCGCCCAGCGAGCCGAACAGCTTGCGGTTGCCGACGATGCCGCCCACGCTGGTGCCGCCGTAATTCACGCCGTGATAGCCCTTCACGCGGCCGATCACGCGGGTCTTGGAGGCCATTCCCTTCTGGCGCCAATAGCCCCGGGCCATCTTCAGGGCGGTATCGGCCGACTCGGAGCCGGAATTGGTGAAGAACACATGGTCCAGCCCCGCCGGCGCCATGCCGGCTACCTTGTTGGCAAGCCGGAAGGCCAGCGGATGGCCGAACTGGAAATTGGGAGCGAAATCGAGTGCTGCGATCTGCTCGCTCACCGCCTTCACGATTTCGGGCCGGGCATGGCCGAAGCCGGTGCACCACAGGCCGGAGAGGCTATCGAACACCTTGCGGCCCTTGCCGTCGATGAAATGGCAACCCTCAGCCCCCACCATCATGCGGGGGTTGTTCTTGAATTCGCGATTGGCCGTGAACGGCATCCAATAGGCGTTCAGTTCGTCCCGGCTGAGGCCGGCTGCCGCTTGGCGGGCCGTTGCGTCGTTCGAATCATAGGGTGACATGATACGCCTGTGCTCCCGTTATCTGGGTGGTGTGGTTGAGGGGAAGCTACGCGGTAAATTTGGTCCAATAAATCTAAACTTGATTATGCTTAGTTATGATATTACTTACGCATGTCCCTCCCCGCCCGCCTGAATGAAGCCGACCTCCGGCTGCTCCGCATCTTCCGCACCGTTGTGGAATGCGGTGGCTTCAGCGCCGCCGAAGCGGAGCTCAACATCTCGCGCCCCGCGATCAGCCAGCACATGGCGGACCTGGAACAGCGCCTGGGCCTGACCCTGTGCCAACGCGGCCGGGCCGGGTTCCGGCTGACCGACGAGGGGGAGGCAGTCTACGACGCCCTGCTGCGCCTGATGGCGGCCGTGGAGAATTTCCGCACCGAGCTAAACGCCGTCCACGCCCATCTGCGGGGCGAGCTGAATATCGGGATCACTGACAATCTGGTGACTTCGCCGCGCATGCGCGTGACCCGGGCCTTGCGCGCCCTGAAGACCCAGGGACCGGATGTCAGGGTGAATATCCGGATGATCCCGCCCAGCCAGATTGAGCGCGGCGTGCTGGACGGCCAGCTTCATGTCGGGATCATCCCAGCCGGGCGGACATTGCCTGGTCTAAGCGAGCTGCCCCTCTATGATGAGGTATCCCATCTGTACTGCGCTGCGGAACATCCTTTTTTTGCCCGCCCCGATCAGGATTTGGATGAGGCCGCAATCGCCGAAGCCGATGCCGTGGCGCCTTCCGGCTTGGCCGGCACGCCGCAACTCCGGGTAACCGCGACCGCCGCCGACCGCGAAGGCGTGGCGTTCCTGATCCTCACCGGCTGCTATATCGGGTTTTTGCCCACACACTATGCGCGCCAATGGGAAGTGCCGGGCCTGATGCGGGCGATAAGGCCCGATCTCTACGGCCAAACCGTGGAGTATCAGGCCGTCACCCTGCGCAGCCGTCATCCCAATTTGGTTCTCTCCACCTTCGTGCGGCTTTTGCACGAGCAGGAGTGACATCCCTCATCCAGCCTCAAGGAAGCCGAGCGACCGCGCCAGCGCCACGGCCTGCCAGCGCTGCTGCACGTCCAGCTTCAAGAAGATGTTCTTGAGGTGCGTCTTGACCGTCTCGGACGAGATGTTCAGCTCCCGCGCCACCTCCTTGTTCGATTGCCCGAGAGCCACGAGCACCAGCACGCTGCGTTCGCGCTCCGTCAGCGCCGTCTCCGTGCTGCCGGATGGCACGGGCACGGCGGCGGCCTGGTCAGCCACCAGGCGCTGCACGTAAGGCGCCAAGGCTGGATCGCGCTGATCGCTGATCAGAAAGCGGGACAGCATGGTCCGTACATCCGCGCCGAAATCGAGGATGCTACGGCCCGCCCCGCTGCGCTGCGCGCCTTGCAGCACTTCGCGCAATACGCTGAAGGCGGCGCTCCGGTCGTCGCACGCCATGTGCGCCAGCGCCAGCGAGACGCCCAGCGCCAGGGACCGGTATTCAAAGCGAAGCTCGCGCGCCTCGGCATAGAGCCGGGCAAAGCCACTGACCGCATCGGCGGCGCGCTGGTCGAACAACGCCAGGTGCGCCTGTCCCCAATCGCGGTAAATGCCAAGGTCCGTGCGCGCGCAGCGCTCCGTGCCTGTATGGGTCATGGCCAGCCGGCCCAGGCGCACGCCGCAGGCACGGGCTTCGTCGAAGCGGCCATCGGCCGCCAGCCAGCGCAGCCGCTCCAGCAGCATGGCGCTCACCAGCCGGTCCCAGCTGCGGTTATAGCCAATGGATTCGGCATGTTCGAGCAAGCCATAGGCGTGCCCCGGATCGCCACGCCCGCGCGCGATGCGGGCGAGCACCAGATAGGTTTGCAGCACGCTCTCCAGCATGCCGGTGTTGTCGATGAGCGGCAGCAGCGGCGTCAGCGCTGTCTCCGCGGCTTCGGACTGGCCCTGCTCGTAGGCGATCATCGCCCAAAGGGGGGCCGCCAATGCCGCGGCGACCGAGCAAGGGCCACTATGCACCTCGGCCAGACGCAGGGCCTCGCGCGCATGGCGCCCGGCCACGCCCAGCCGGGCCTGCTCCAGCTCCACGTAGCCGAGCAGCATCTCGCGATAGACCGTGGAGAAGACGTTGCGCGCATCGTCCTCAAGCGAATAGGGCACCCAGGGCTGTTCATAGACATCCGCCCAGCGCCCGGCTTTCCAATAGGCAAAGCGCAGCACGTTGGAAATGACATTGCTCGTCCAGGCATCGGACACGCCCTGGCGCGTCCGCCAGGATTCGGCGAGTTGCAAGGCGCGCTGCGAATCATCCTGCAACGCGGCGGCGACGGCGCGCACCGCCTGGCATTGGGCCAGGACACCCGGCGAGGTTTCGTCCTGCTCAACCTCGCTCAGCACCGGCTCCGCGTCGCCATAGCGCATGGCCAGGGTGAGGCCCCAGGCCACCGCCACCTGCACGCCCGGCTGCTTGCGCAGCAACTCCGGCGGAAAAGCGCGGCGCCAGGCCAGCAGCGTCATCAGATCGCCCTTCTTCACCAGTGCCATGCCGCAATGCACCAGCCATTCCAGGGCCTGGGCGTTATCGCCCGCGGCGAGCGCATGGCGCACCGCATCCGTCCACATCGCATGATCAGCGAACCACTGGGCGGCACGGCGATGCAATTCCACCGGGTCAAGCTGCAAGCGCTGGATCAGCTTGCCGCGCAGGTAATCCAGCAGCAGCTGGTGGTAGCGCAGCCAGCGGCCTTCACCGTCCAGCGGCTCGACGAGCAGATAGCTTTGCGCCATCTGCTCCAGCAGCGCGGCGCTGTCGGCGGCGCCGGTCACCGCCTCGCACAGCCCGGCATTGAGGTAATCCAGCACCGAAGTGCGCGCCATGAAAAGGACCGTGGCGGGGGGCAGGTTCTCCAGCATGTCCTCGATCAGATGCGCGAAGGCGCGCGAGGCGCCGGAGACCTGCACGTCCACGGCCCCGGCGCCGCTGGCGCCCAAGGCGGCGATGCGCAGAGCGGCCACCCAGCCATTGGTATGCTCATGTAAATGCCGCACCTGCGCGGCGGTCGGCGCCTGCGGGCTGGTGGCCTGCAGGAACCGCCTGGTCTCGTCTTCATCGAAGCGCAGATCCGCGACATCCAGCTCCAGCCACTGCCCAAGCGCGCGCAGGCGGGCCAGAGGCAGTTCCGGGCGGGTGCGCGAGGTAATGACAAGGTGCAGATGCGCCGGGGCGTGCAGCAGCAAAAACGCCACCGCATCGTGGATCGAGGCGTCATGGATCCATTGGTAATCATCGAGCACGAGGAACATTTCATCCTCGATCTGCTCAAGATCGCCGATCAGCATGGACATCACCGCCCGTGGCGCCGCCAGGGAGGCGCCAGCCAGCACGGCCTGCGCCGCGTCGCCAATGCCGGGGCCCAGGCCGCGCAGCGCCTGTGTCAGACCGAACAGAAAGCGCGCCGGCACGTCGTCATCGGGCTCCAGGCTCAGCCAGGCGCAGCGTGCCCCCTGCTCCTGCCAATGCGCGGCCCAGGCGGCGGCGAGCGAGGTCTTGCCATACCCGCCGGGCGCGGTGAGCGTAACAAGACGCGCCCGCGCCGCGGCATCGCGCACCGGCGCCAGGCGCTCCCTCTCGATCAGCCCATGCGGGCTACGCATGAAACTCAGCTTACTGCGGACGAAATTATTCAATTTTTGACGCCTTGGAAGTCCACCCTCCATGGCAGTCTAGCAGATTGTTCCGGGAGCGCCATCTGAACCGCACTCCCCCGCCGCATCCCCCGCCACCCCCCCAACGGTTCCACCAGCACCGCAGTGCCGGGTGATGGAGGCCGCCAAACGTGGCTCTTAGTGTTCGGATCACTGCCCGTGACAGACCCAAGCAAGAACACGGGCACGGAGTTCAAACGGTCCAAGGAGAAAAAACATGACAACCATGCAAGCTTTTGCATCGGTCCCGCTGACGCCGCTGGGTGCCGAGCCTGACTTCACCGACGCCGCCGCCGCCGTGCAGGCCACGGCCCGGCGCTTCGCCACAGATGTCCTGCGCCCGGTAGGCATCGCGCTCGACCGCATGACGCCGGAACAGGTGATCGCCGCGGACTCCCCGCTCTGGGGCGCCCTGCAGCAATTCGCAGCACTTGGCTTCAACGTGGAGAGCCTGCTCTCCTTTGAGCCCGCGGAACGCGCGCGCATCATGTGCATCCTGTTCGAGGAGCTGGGCTGGGGCGATTCCGGCCTAGCGATCAGCATCGGCGCGGGCATGCTGGCGGAGCTGATGAGCACCGTGCTCGGCAATGAATTCTGCCGCAACCTCACCGTTGGCAAGCTCGGCTGCTGGGGCATCACCGAGCCCGACCACGGCACCGACATGCTCGACCCGAACCGCATGATCGCCCACCCGCAGGGCAATTACGGCCGGCCCAACTGCGTCGTCACCATCAAGGACGACGAGATCATCATCAAGGGCCAGAAATCCGCCTGGGTGTCCAACGGCACCATCGGCCAGGTGTGCATCCTGTACGCCGCGGCGGATACGGGTTCCGGCCCGAGCACGCAGAACGGCGCGGTGGTCATCGTGCCCGGCGACGCCAAGGGCGTGAGCCGCGGCAAGCCGTTGGACAAGATGGGCCAGCGCGCGCTGAACCAGGGCGAGATCTTCTTCGACGACGTGCATCTCTCGAAGGAGCATCTGCTCGCCGGGCCGGAGCAGTACCAGGCCGCCGTGTACGCCGTTCATAGCTTCGCCAACACGCTGATGGGTGCCGTGTTCACCGGCTGCGCGCGCTCGGCCTATGACCTCGCCCATGCCTACGCGCATGAGCGCAAGGCGGGCGGCGTGCCGATCATCCGCCACCAGTCGGTCGCGCACCGCCTGTTCCACATGTTCCGCAAGGTCGAGGCCTCCTGCGCCCTCGGCCGCCGCGTAGCCCACTACAACTTCGCGGCCGCCCAGCCGGCGCTGCACGCCGCCATGACCTCCAAGGTCACCGGCACGCAAACCGCTTTTGAAGTCGCGAACGACGCGCTGCAAATCTTCGGCGGCAACGGCCTGACCCGCGCCTACCCGATCGAGAAAATCCTGCGCGACGCGCGTGCGTCTCTGATCGAGGATGGCTGCAACGAGATCCTGGCGATCAAGGGTGGCTACTACCTCACCAATCCCGACCTGCTGTAACCCGCGCTTTCATTAAAAAAAACGGAGACGTCAAGAAAATGGCTACCAATTATCAAGTGGTGCTATACGGCGCCAGCGGCTACACGGGCAAGCTCACGGCCTGGAAACTGGCGAAGCGCGGCATTCCCTTCATCGCCGCCGGGCGCAATGCCGAGCGCCTTGCCTCGGAGATGGAGAAAATCCCCGAGCTGAAGGGCCATGACTATCAGTGCGTGAGCGTGACGCACGACACCGCCGCGCTGACGGAATTGTTCACCGGCAAGAAGGTGGTGCTCAACATTGTTGGCCCGTTCATGCAACTTGGCAAGCCAGTGGTGGAGGCAGCACTCGCCACCGGTTGCCATTACTTCGACACCACCGGCGAGACCGACTGGATGCTGTACCTGAAAAAGGAATTCGCCGCCGCCTTCGCGGCGAAGGAGCTGGCGCTGTGCCCGGCGAATTCCTACATGTGGACGGCTGGCACAATCGCTGCCGAAATCGCGC
>NZ_JBKQJR010000183.1:0-6125 GCF_052326845.1 Acidocella sp.
TCCCATCCGATTCAATCAGATGGGAATACGCTCTAGCCAATACAGCGAGATAGGCCAAGGCAAAGCGCGGGTCGCGCACCGCCTCCTCTGAAACGACAAACGTTTTTCCTTGCAGCCAGAAGAACGGGTAGGCCGCCCATTGCAATGCAGATTTGGGGAAGAACCGTTGGTCTTGAAAATTGGCTGTAAGTGTCCAGGCGGAATGGAATAATCCACCCAACAAAGGGAAGAATGGATTGCCGAATTGCCGCCACAACACCAAGCCCCACCAGCTATAACCAGCGATGAAGCCCAGTGCCCCCATGGCGCCCAACAGCGCTAAAGCTCGTACCTCCCGCTGCGTCCCGGCGGTGCAGAGCACGAACAACGTAAGCGGCGGGATGAACACTGCCGCCGTCATTTTCAGTGCCACGGCAAAGCCGCCGAGCAGTCCCGCGCCCGTTATACCATGCCAGCCGCCGCGCAGCGCGCAGAGCAGGGCAAGGAGCACCAGGTCGGCGATCAGAATATCGTTATAGGCGGTGCCGACTTCTGAAAGCGTCGTCGCACCGGTCAGGCCGAGTGTTGCGGCAAGAAGCCCAGTCCACCAGTTATCGCTCAACGCTCGTCCCAAGCGCAGCACCACGAAGACCAGAAACCCGTAGGGCAGCCCAGCCAGCAGTGCCGCAATGCGGGGTGCGTGCGGGAATAACACGCAGCGCGCCAAGTAGTTGGGAATATCCGCGAGCGGGTTTAAATACCCTTGAAATCCGGCGGCGAAATAATCCTGCGTGAGCCGCCCATTCAGCGCCGCGAATGGGGCGTAGAGATGGTAGTTCTGCAAATCCCAATTTACATCGGTACGGTCGATGAGCGAGAGCACCGCACCGAGCAGCAGGCAGATCGGCAATTGTAGCCTTGCGCTGGTCCAGGGCAGACGTTCGACGCCCAGCATACCTAAACCGCCGCCTTCTGCTCGTTCCCTTCTGGCGCCCCCAATGCCGCCGGGCCATATACCGCCTGGGCGCGCTTGAGGAAGGCATGCACCATCATGCGCACCGCCTCGGTGAACACGGCGCCGATGGCCTTCTGCAGCACAAAGTTGCGGAACTCGAAGTCCACGAAGAAATCAACGACGCATCCATCGGGGTGCGGGGTGAAATCCCAGCTATTATGCAGATATTTGAACGGCCCTTTCTCGTACTGCACGCGGATCGCCCGTGCGCCGTCCGGGGCTGGGGGCAGCAGCAGCACGCGGGAGGTGAAGCTCTCCCGGAACGGGCCGAAGCCGATGGTCAGGTCCGCAACCATCTCGTGCCCCACTTGGCTGCGGATACGCGCCCCCACGCACCAGGGCAGGAATTTCGGGTACTTGGCCACGTCGGCTACCAATGCGTAGAGCTGGGCCGGGGTGTAGGGCACCAGCTTTTGTTCGGAATACGAGGTCACGCTGAGAGCTGCCTTGCACGCGCTTCGCGAAGTGCGGCGAAATCCGCGTCCGCGTGGTAGGAGGACCGGGTGAGCGGCGTGGCGGAAACCTGGAGGAAGCCCTTGGCCCGCGCCATGCTGGCCAGCTCCTCGAATTCTTCCGGCGTCACGAACCTGTCCACCGCCGCGTGCTTCACGGTAGGTTGCAGATACTGCCCGATGGTCAGGAAATCGACATCCGCGATGCGCAAATCGTCCATCACCTGGCCGATTTCCGCCTTGGTCTCGCCCAGCCCGACCATCAGGCCGGATTTGGTGAATATCGACGGGTCAACCTGCTTCACGCGGTCGAGCAGCCGCAGGCTCTGGTAGTAGCGCGCCCCTGGCCGGATGGTCGGGTACAGCCGGGGCACCGTCTCCAGGTTATGGTTGAACACGTCCGGCTTGGCCGCCGCGACTTGCTCCCCACAGCCCGGCTTGCGTAAAAAATCAGGCGTCAGAATCTCAATGGTGGTCTCCGGTGCAGCCGTCCGCACGGCCTCGATCACGGAGCAAAAATGCGCCGCCCCGCCATCGGCCACGTCGTCGCGGTCCACCGAGGTGATGACGACATGCCGCAGCTTCAGCTGGGCCACGGCCTCGGCCACGCGGCGGGGCTCATCGGCATCCAGCGGCGCCGGCAGGCCGGTCGCCACGTTGCAGAAAGAGCAGGCGCGGGTGCAGATCTCGCCCATGATCATCATGGTGGCGTGGCGCTGCGACCAGCACTCCCCGATATTCGGGCAGGCCGCCTCCTCGCACACCGTGGCGAGCTTCTTCTCCCGCATCAGCTCGCGGGTCTCGTGATACACGGCACTGGTGGGCGCCTTCACCCGGATCCAGGCCGGCTTGCGGCTGATCGGATTGTCCGGCCGCCCCTGCTTTTCCGGATGCCGGACGCGGTGATCGATCTCGATGCGGGTGCTCATGCGTCAGAAATGTATAACCTGCCCGTAAGCGTCAAGCACAGATTCATGCATGGCTTCCGAGATCGTCGGATGGGGGAAGATGGTATGCATCAGTTCCTCCTCCGTCGTCTCCAGCTGCCGCGCGATCACGAAGCCCTGGATCATCTCCGTCACCTCGGCGCCGATCATGTGCGCGCCGAGCAGCGCGCCGGTCTTGGCGTCGAAAATGGTCTTGATCAGGCCTTCGGGTTCGCCAAGCGCGATGGCCTTGCCATTGCCGATGAGCGGGAACCGCCCGACGCGGATTTCATGCCCCGCCTCCTTGGCCTTGGCCTCGGTCAGGCCCACCGAGGCCACCTGCGGCCGCGCATAGGTGCAGCCGGGGATGTTCCAGGTCTCGAACGGGTGCGGGTTCAGCCCTGCAATCGCCTCAACGCAGACCACGCCTTCGTGGCTGGCCTTGTGCGCCAGCCAGGGCGGCCCCGCCACGTCGCCGATGGCGTAGAGGCCGGGCTCGGCGGTGCGGGCGTAGCCATCCACCACGATATGCGTGCGCTCCACCTTCGCCTTGGTGTTCTCCAGGCCGATATTCTCAACATTGCCGACAATGCCGACCGCCGAGATGACCTTCTCCACCTCGAAGACCTGTTCCTTGCCGTTGGCCTCCACGGTCACTTTCACCGAATCCGGCCCCTTCTCGGCCTTCTTCACGGTGGCGGAGGTGATGATCTTCATCCCCTGCTTCTCGAACGCCTTGCGGGCGAGGCCGGAAATCTCGGCATCCTCCACCGGCAGGATGCGGTCCATCATCTCCACGATGGTCACCTCCACGCCCAGCGCGCGGTAGAAGCTGGCGAACTCCACGCCGATGGCACCCGAGCCCATGATGAGCAGGGATTTCGGCAGGGTCTCCGGCACCATCGCCTCGAAATACGAGATTATTTTGCTCCCATCCACCTCTAAACCGGGGATTTGGCGAGGACGCGCGCCGGTGGCCAGGATGATGTGCGGCGCGGCGAGCTGGGCGAAGGGCTTTTCGTTCACGTACACGGCGAGGTTCCCGCCACCCATCAGCTTGCCGTAACCGTTATACACGGTCACCTTATTCTTCTTCAGCAAATGCCCGATGCCGCCCGAAAGCTGCTTGGAGACGGCCCGTGACCGCGCCACGATCTTGGCCAGATCCACCTTCACGTTCTCGGCCGAGAAGCCGAATTCCGGCAGATGGTCGAGCATGTGCTTCACCTCGGCCGAGCGCAGCAGCGCCTTGGTCGGGATGCAGCCCCAGTTGAGGCAGATGCCGCCCAGATGCTTGGCCTCCACCACGGCCACCTTCATCTTCAGCTGTGCCGCGCGGATGGCCGCGACATAGCCGCCAGGACCGCCGCCAACGACGATCAGGTCAAAATTGTCAGCCATTTTCGGTCCTTCCGGTTAGAGCGCGATGACCGTAGGCGAAGACGCCGAAGGTCTGAATCGCGCGATCAGACAAAGAGCTAGAGTATGGTGATTGAGCGAAGGCGATATCACCGTGCTCTAGAGCAGCAGGCTCAAGGGCTCTTCGATCAGCCCCTTCAGCGTGGCCAGGAATTCAGCGCCCAGCGCACCGTCGATCACGCGGTGATCGACCGAGAGCGTGGCGCTCATCACCGTGGCGATGGCGAGCGAATCGCCCTTCACCACCGGCCGCTTTTCGCCAGCGCCCACGGCCAGGATGGCGGCCTGCGGCGGGTTGATGATGGCCGAGAACTCGGAGATGCCGAACATGCCGAGGTTGGAGATGGAGAAGCCGCCGCCCTGGAACTCTTCCGGCTTCAGCTTGCCAGCCTTGGCCCGCGCGCCGAGGTCCTTCATTGTGTTGGAGATGGCGGCCAGCCCCAGCCGGTCCGCGCTCTTCACGATCGGGGTGATCAGCCCGTCCGGAATGGCGACGGCGATGGAAATGTCCACATCGTCGTACTGGATGATCGCCTCATCGGTCCACGTGGCATTCACGCCCGGGTGGCGCTTCAGCGCGATAGCGCAGGCCTTGATGATGAGGTCATTCACCGAGAGCTTGAACGCGCTCGGGCCGTCCTTGGGCGAGGTCGCGTTCAGCTTGGCGCGCAGCGCCAGCAGGGCGTCCAGCTCGATATTCACCGTGAGGTAGAAATGCGGCACGCTCTGCTTGGATTCCGTGAGGCGGCGCGCGATGACCTTGCGCATCGTCGAGTTCGGCAGCTTCGTGTGCGGCGCGGCAATGACCGGGGCGGGTGCTGCCAGCTTCGGCGCGGCCACCGGGGCAGCAGCCGCCACCGGGGCGGCAACGGGGGCTGGGGCATGCGCCGGAGCGCCTTCCAGGTCCGCCTTCACAATCCGCCCGCCCGGGCCGGAGCCCTTTACCGTGGCGAGGTCGATGCCCGCCTGCTTGGCGATGCGCCGGGCCAGCGGCGAGGCGAAAACGCGCTCGCCATGCTCAACCACCACCTGGGCAGCGGCAACAGGCGTGGCAGGAGCCGGGGCAGCGGCAGCCGGGGCAGGGGCGGCGGCGCTTGGCGCGTCCACCGCCTCGCCCTTGGTGGCGGTGAGGATGGCGATTACGGCATTCACGGCCACGCCCTCGGTGCCATCCGGCACCACGATCTTGGCGAGGAAGCCCTCATCCACGGCTTCCACTTCCATGGTCGCCTTGTCGGTCTCGATCTCGGCCAGCACGTCGCCGGACTTCACCTCGTCGCCCTCATGTTTCAGCCAGCGGGCGAGTTTCCCCTCGGTCATCGTCGGCGACAGAGCGGGCATCAGAATGTTAATGGCCATTTGCGCCTCCCTTGCTCAGAACAGTTTCTTCACCGCGTCCACAACCCAATTGGGCTGCGGCAGCGCCAGTTTTTCCAGGTTGGCGGCGTAGGGCATCGGCACGTCGATGCCCGCCACGCGCACCGGCGGAGCGTCCAGCCAGTCGAAGCAATGTTCCACCACGGTGGCGATGATCTCGGAGCCGATGCCGGCGAAGGGCCAGCCTTCCTCGACGCTCACCACGCGGCTGGTCTTCTTTACACTGGCGGCAATGGTCTCGATGTCCAGCGGCCGGATGGTGCGCAGGTTGATCACCTCGGCAGAGATGCCAGCTTCAGCCAGCGCATCGGCGGCCTTCAGCGCCACATCCACCATCATCGCGAAGGCGATGATCGTCACATCGGTACCCGCACGCTCCACCTTGGCCTTGCCGATGGGCAGTATGAAATCCTCGGAGGTCGGGCACTCGAAGGTGTGGCCGTAGAGGATCTCGTTTTCCAGGAAGATCACCGGATTCGGGTCGCGGATCGCGGCGCGCATCAGTCCCTTGGCGTCGGCGGCACTCCACGGCGCCACCACTTTCAGCCCCGGGCAATGCGCGTACCAGCTGGCATAGCACTGGCTATGCTGCGCGCCCACGCGGGCAGCGGCGCCGTTCGGGCCGCGGAACACGATCTGCGCCCCCATCTGCCCGCCGGACATATACAGCGTCTTGGCGGCGGAGTTGATGATCTGGTCGATCGCCTGCATGGCGAAGTTGAAGGTCATGAACTCGACGATCGGCTTCAGCCCGTTCATCGCCGCACCCACGGCCATGCCGGTGAAGCCATGCTCGGTGATCGGCGTGTCGATCACGCGCCGGGGGCCAAACTCGTCCAGCATGCCCTGGCTGATCTTGTACGCGCCCTGATACTGCGCGACTTCCTCGCCCATCAGGAACACGTCCTTGTCGGCGCGCATCTCCAGGGTCATCGCCTCGCGCAGGGCCTCGCGCAC
>NZ_JBKQJR010000184.1:0-18660 GCF_052326845.1 Acidocella sp.
GTGACGATTGCCACGGACGCCATGGCACGGCTCTGGGATGCGGAGAGCGGGGTTCCTTTTGCCGTTCTTCGGGGCCATGAGGACGGCATCGTTGCCATGGCGCTCTCGCCTGATGGCCAAACCCTTCTCACGGCGAGCGTGGACAAGACCGCTCGTCTCTGGGACATCCGCGGCGGCAACCCCCTGATGTCGCTCGTGGGGCACGGCGGCGCCGTGAGACACGTAGCGCTCTCGCCGGACGGTAAGCTTGCCGCCGCGGCCACCGAGGATCGTACGGTGTTCATCTGGAGCATGCAAAACGGTGGCATCCTGGCAACGCTCGCAGGGCACACTGATAGCGTGGCCCTGGTCTCGTTTGCGGCCGACAGCCAGCGCGTCCTCACCGTGAGCGACAAGACGGTACGAGTTTGGAGGACAAGCGACGGGCTCAGCGTCGCTGTCAAGTCTTTCCCTCAAGTAATCTTGGCTGCTGCGTTCTTTCCAGATGGCAAGCGGGTTCTGACTGGAGGCGCGGGTGGTGAGGCGAGAATCTGGGACACCGAGACCGGCAACGTGACCGAACTATCGCGGTGGTCGTGCAGACCGACCTCGTGACGGAAAAGTATTACCGGCACTATGAGCGTGAGGCGCGCTAAGGCATAAGCCGCGCCCAGACAATGCCGCTCCCCGGGAGAGTGTAAAATGACCGATGATGATGTGACCATACCGGATTCGCTGCTGCCCTATGACGAATGGACGCAGGATGCGCTGCGCCAGGTTGTGGTAACCGCTCTGCGACATGTTGCGCATGAGGGGCTGCCCGGCGGGCACCATTTCTATATCAGCTTCAAGACCGCCTATCCCGGCGTGGCCTTGCCTGACCGCCTGCGCGCCCAGTATCCGGACGAGATGACGATCGTGCTGCAGCACCAGTTCCATGGGCTCACCGTGGACGAGACCGACAGCGTCATGTCCGTCGGCCTCTCCTTCTCCGGCATCCCCTCCACCCTCACCATTCCCATCGCCGCCATTACCAGCTTCGCCGATCCGGAAGTGCGCTTTGGCCTGCATTTCGATGTTACTGTGCCCGAGCCGGTGAAGGTGGCGGATATTCCGGCGCCGGAGGGCGATGACGTGCCATCTCGCCCGAATGACGGCCCTGCCGCGGTGGTGAGCCTGGACGCTTTTCGTAAACGGCAGAAAGACTGAAGCCATGAACGTAGTGACGAAGCACAGCGCTGGTTTTGCCTACTCGCCCATGTTCCCGCTCGGCGAGGACACGACGGCGTACCGCAAGCTGGATATCTCCGGCGTCTCCACCATCGAGGTGGACGGCAAGACCGTGCTGAAAGTGACGGCTGAGGCTCTCGAGGAGCTCGCCTTCACCGCTTTCGACGATGTCTCGCACCTGCTCCGCCCTGGGCATCTGCAGCAGCTCGCCAATATCCTGAAGGACCCCGAGGCCAGCGAGAACGACCGCTACGTGGCCATGGAGTTCCTGAAGAACGCCGTGATCTCCGCCAAGGGCGTGCTGCCCATGTGCCAGGACACCGGCACCGCCCTGATCTTCGGCAAGAAGGGCCAGCGCGTGTGGGTGGAAGGCAACGAGGAGGAGGCGTTCTCCTACGGCGTGCACCGCACCTATACCGAGACCAATCTGCGCTACTCGCAGATGGCCCCGGTCTCGATGTTCGAAGAGAAGAACACCGGCAACAACCTGCCGGTCCAGTTCGACATCATGGCCGCCCCCGGCGACTACCACGCCGATGAGTTCCACCTGCAGTTCATGGCCAAGGGCGGCGGCTCGGCCAACAAGACCTATCTGTTCCAGGAAACCCGCGCGACGCTGACGCCGGAGAAGATCTATTCCTTCCTGGAAGCCAAGATCAAAACCCTGGGCACCTCCGCCTGCCCGCCCTACCATCTTTGCATCGTCATCGGCGGCACCTCCGCCGAGCTGAACCTGAAGACGGTGAAGATGGGCTCCACCCGGTATTACGACGCCCTGCCGACCACGGGCGACATGACCGGCCACGCCTTCCGCGACCTGGAGATGGAGCAGAAGGTGCTGGAGATCACCCGCAAGATCGGCATCGGCGCGCAGTTCGGCGGCAAGTATTTCTGCCACGACGTGCGCGTCATCCGCCTGCCGCGCCACGGCGCATCGCTGCCCATCGGCATCGGCGTGTCCTGCTCGGCGGACCGGCAGATCAAGGCCAAGATCACCAAGGACGGCGTGTTCCTGGAGCAGCTGGAGCGCGAGCCGGCCAAGTACCTGCCCGAGATCACCGATGAGCATCTGGGTGGCGAGGTCGTTGCCATCGACCTGAACCGGCCGATGACGGAGATCCTGGCCGAGCTTTCCCAGCACCCGATCAAGACCCGCGTGGCGCTCACCGGCACCATCGTCGTGGCACGCGACATCGCGCATGCCAAGCTGAAGGAACGGCTGGATGCCGGGCAGGGCCTGCCCCAGTACATCAAGGACCACCCGGTATATTACGCCGGCCCGGCCAAGACACCGGAAGGCATGCCCACCGGCAGCTTCGGCCCCACCACCGCCGGGCGCATGGATTCTTACGTGGACCAGTTCCAGGCCGCTGGCGGTTCGCTGGTGATGCTGGCCAAGGGCAACCGCTCCAAGGCCGTCACCGAGGCCTGCCACAAGCATGGCGGGTTCTATCTCGGCTCCATCGGCGGCCCGGCCGCGGTGCTGGCGCAGAACAACATCAAGAAGGTCGAGGTTCTGGAATACCCCGAGCTTGGCATGGAAGCCGTGTGGAAGATCGAGGTGAAGGACTTCCCGGCCTTCATCGTGGTCGACGACAAGGGCAACGACTTCTTCGCCGATCTGGCATGAAGTTCACCGTCGACCGTATCGACCATATCGTGATGGTCTGCCGTGACCTTCAGGCCACGGCAGCCTGGTACCAGCGCGTGCTGGGCATGGAGCGCGAGGAATACGGCGGCAAGAATCGCACGGCGCTGCGCTTCGGCGCGCAGAAGATCAACCTGCACGAGGTCGGCGCCGAGGTGATTCCCCATGCGCAGGAAACCATCCCCGGCACGTTGGACCTCTGCTTCGTCGTCGCCGTGCGGCCAGAGGACGTGGTGGCGCAGCTGCATGCCTGCGGCGTGGCCGTCGAGCGCGGGCCGATCTCGCGCATCGGCGCGCTTGGCGACATCGTGTCCGTCTATTGCCGAGACCCTGACGGCAACCTGATCGAGCTCGCCTCGTATCTGGGGGCGTAATTCATGGGTTCGCACGCAAGGGGGCGAGCCCCCTTGGGGTCAAGACCATGAACCTCTCCGATTTTGACTACCATTTGCCCCCCGAGAGCATTGCCGTGGCCCCCGCGAGGCCGCGGGATTCGGCTCGGCTGCTGCATGTCGGCGCCACGCTGACGGACCACACCGTTCGCGACCTCCCTTCCCTGCTCCGCCCTGGCGATCTGCTGGTGGTGAACGACACCAAGGTGATCCCGGCCCAGCTTGCTGCCATGCGGGGCGCCGCGAAAATCGGCATCACGCTCGACCGCCGCCTCGATAGCGGTTCCTGGCGCGTGCTGCTGCGCAACGCCAAGCGCGTGCGTGCGGGCGATGTGCTGGTCATCGACCCGGAATTCTCCGCCGAGGTGCTGGAGGTTCTGGAAGGCGGCGCGGCCCTGCTGCGCTTCGTGGCGGATAATTTCTACGCCGCCCTGGCGCGCAGCGGGGCTTTGGCGTTACCGCCCTATATCGCCCGGCCCGAGGGCATCACGGCGCAGGATGCGTCGGACTACCAGACCATGTTCGCGGCGCATGAGGGCGCGGTGGCCGCCCCCACGGCGGGGCTGCATTTCACGCCCGAACTGCTAGCGGCCTTGCAGGAGCGCGGGGTGGAAACCACCCGCGTCACCCTGCATGTGGGCGCCGGAACCTTCCTGCCGGTGCGGGTTGAGGATGTCACGCAGCACAAGATGCATGCCGAGCGTGGCTTCGTCACGGCGGAAACGGCGGCGAAGATCAACGCCACGCGCGCAGCGGGCGGGCGGATCATCCCCGTGGGCACCACGGCGCTGCGGCTGATCGAGAGCGCGGCGGGCGAGGGTGGCGCGGTGCATGAGTTCAACGGCGAGACGGATATCTTCATCCTGCCCGGCTACCGCTTCAAGATCGCGGACCTGCTGTTCACCAATTTCCATCTGCCGAAATCCACCCTGCTGATGCTGGTCTCTGCCTTCGCCGGCGTCGAGCGTATCCACACGGCCTACGCGCATGCCATTGCGTCGGGTTACCGGTTCTATTCCTATGGCGATGCCTGTTTGCTGGAGCGCGCATGAGTTTTTCCTTCGACCTTCTGGCCACTGACGGCACCGCCCGCGCCGGCATGCTGCACACCGCGCATGGCGATGTGCCGACCCCGACCTTCATGGCCGTGGGCACCGCCGGCACGGTGAAGGCGATGACCGCCGATGCCGTGCGCGCCACGGGTGCGAAAATCGTGCTCGGCAACACCTATCACCTGATGCTCCGCCCGGGCGCGGAGCGTGTGGCCAAGCTCGGCGGCTTGCACAAGATGATGGACTGGCCTGGGCCGATCCTCACCGACTCAGGCGGGTTTCAGGTGATGTCGCTGGCCAAGCTGCGCAAGATGGACGAAAGCGGCGTGACCTTCCGCTCCCATATCGACGGCACACCCTATCACCTGACGCCTGAGCGCTCGACGGAGATCCAGCATTTGCTGGATTCCACCATCACCATGCAGCTCGACGAATGCACGAAGTTTCCCGCCACGCATCAGGAAGCCGCCGACTCCATGCGCATGTCCACGCGCTGGGCGAAGCGTTCGCGCGATGCTTTCGTGCGGCGGGAAGGCTATGGCCAGTTCGGCATCGTACAAGGCAGCACCTTCCAGGATTTGCGCCGGGAGTCGGCGGATGCTCTGGGGGCGCTGGAGTTCGAGGGCTATGCCATCGGCGGTCTCGCCGTGGGCGAAGGCCAGGAGATGATGTTCGAGGTGCTGGACTACACCGCGCCGATGCTCCCCCAGAACAAGCCGCGCTATCTCATGGGCGTGGGCACGCCGGACGATCTTCTCGGCTCCGTGGCGCGCGGTGTGGACATGTTCGACTGCGTGATGCCCACCCGCGCCGGGCGCACGGCGCGGGCCTTCACGTCCAAGGGCATCTTCAACCTGCGCAATGCCAAGTTCCAGGACGACACGCGCCCGCTGGATGAAAATTGCTCCTGCCTGTGTTGCACGCGCCATACCCGCGCCTATCTGCACCATCTGTTCCGGTGCGAGGAAATGCTGGGGCCGATGCTGCTCACCATGCACAACCTCACTTATTACCAGAGCCTGATGCAGGGCGGGCGGGATGCGATTCTCGCTGGAAACTACACGGAATATTGCGATACGGTACGCGCCGGCTGGGCGGAGGGAACGACATGACCGACGAACGCTATCAAGGATTAACGCAGCTTGGCGCCAGCACCCCGGCCCCCGCCTCGCCCGAGGCGGCCGTGCTGGAGCGCGTCCCCGCCAAAACAGGCGGCAAGAACGCCGTGGTGCGCTTCGTCTGCCCGGAATTCACATCGCTCTGCCCGCTCACCGGCCAGCCGGATTTCGCGCATGTCGTCATCGACTACATCCCCGATGAATGGCTGGTGGAGAGCAAGTCGCTGAAACTGTTCTTCCATTCCTTCCGCAACCATGGCGGCTTCCATGAGGCCTGCACGCTGATGATCGCCGACCGGCTGATCGAGCTGCTGGCGCCGAAATGGCTGCGCATCGGCGCCTATTGGTATCCGCGCGGTGGCATTCCCATCGACGTGTTCTGGCAGACCGGCACACCGCCCGAGGGCGCGTGGATCCCCGACCAGGGCGTGCCGCCTTACCGTGGCCGGGGCTGACCTCAAAGCGCAGATCACCGCGCGCGCCGAAGCCTTGGGCTTCGACGCCATCGGCTTTTGCTCCGCCACCCTGCCGCCCGAAACGCGGCAAAGGCTGAACGCATTCCTCGCCGCCGGGCGCCATGGCGGCATGGGGTGGATGGAAGAGCGGGCGGACCAACGCGCCCATCCCCAGGCGCTATGGCCCGAAGCCGTCAGCGTGATCTCGCTCGGCCTCTCCTACGCGCCGGAGGGCGACGCGCTGGCCAATCTCGCACGGCCGGAGGTTGGCAACATCTCCGTCTACGCCCGCCATCGGGACTACCACGACATCATCAAGGGCAGGCTGAAGCATCTGGCCCAGTACATCGCCACACGGGGCGAGGGTGTGAAGGTCTTCGTGGACACCGCCCCGGTGATGGAAAAACCGCTGGCCGCGCAGGCCGGGCTGGGCTGGCAGGGCAAGCACACCAATCTCGTCTCGCGGACGCATGGCTCCTGGCTATTCCTGGGGGAAATCTTCACCACCCTGGCCCTGGAGCCGGACGCGCCGCACCCCGACCGCTGCGGCTCCTGCACCGCCTGCCAGACAGCCTGCCCCACCGCCGCCTTTCCCGCCCCGTACCAGCTCGATGCGCGACGCTGCATCTCCTACCTCACCATCGAGCATGCGGGGCCGATCCCGGAGGAATTCCGCGCCGCGATGGGCAACCGCATCTATGGCTGCGATGACTGCCTGGCCGTCTGCCCCTGGAACAAATTCGCCCAGGCGGGGCGGGAGCAGAAGCTGGCGGCGCGTGAGGACCTCACCGCGCCGCTGCTGGCCGAACTGGCCACGCTGGACGATGCTGGCTTCCGGCAGAAATTCTCCGGCTCGCCCATCAAGCGCATCGGCCGCAACCGATTCGCCCGCAACGTGGCCATCGCCATCGGCAACAGCGCAGCCCCTGCCCTGCTCCCAACCGCCCAAACCCTGGCCGCGGATGAAGACCCGGTGGTGGCCGAGGCCGGGAAATGGGCGGTGGCGCGGCTCCATTCAGAGCTGGCCCCGTAGCTGGTTCTTAAAGACATTTCCACGGTGGATCAGTCATTTATCCGGGCATTGCGGACCAAAAAAACACCAAAAGTTGTCTTTATCATATGTAAACGAATTGGCTTTATTTACCGCAATACCACTTAGGGGTATTTGCAATGAACTTAAGCCAATTGCAATGAACTTAAACCAACGCAGCGTCGTTATAATTTCGAGCTTCTTGTTGCTTTCCGCCTGTCAGCAGCCTGGCGCCAATCTGGCCGCGAATGTTTATCAGGCTGATCAAGTCAACCAGTCGCAGGACGCCAAGGTCATCAATATCCTGTCCCTTTCGCCGGCCAAAGTCCAGGTCAGCAACGCGCAGAACCAGCAAGCAGCGCAGGTCGCGGGCGGCCTCCTGGGGGCTCTCGCGGGCGGGCTGATCGGCGGCAATGTCAGCGGCGGCACTGTTGGCACCGGGCTTGGCGGCGCGGCCTTGGGTGGCGTTGGCGGCGCGGCGGCTGGCTCGCTCGTACCCTCCACAACGCTGGTCGATGGCGTAACGATTGGCTACAGCGAAGACGGCAACATTCACACATCAACGCAGGTCGGCGAATTGTGCCAGTTCAAGGAAGGTCAGGCGCTCGTGGTCATCACGCAGGCAAATGAGACGCGCGTGCAGCCAAACGCCGAGTGCCCGCCCAAAAGCAGCTAACCCGAACCTTTCAATATTGCACGGTATATCATGAGATATTTTGTTGCAGCCCTGGCCTTTGCCGCGTTCGCCACACCAGCTTTCGCGCAGAGCAGCCAGGACCAAGTGAATGCAGGCATCTCCGCGATGGCGCAGGCTCAGGCCAAAACGAAGCTCAGGCCGAGGCTGAACAGGAAGCCCAGGCAAGCGCCGAAGCCGCCGCCGAGCGCAGGCAGGCCGTTGCCGCCGCCGCCGCCCGGGCCGAGGCCGAAGCCGACAAAAAGCACGATCAGGACTTTCAGGACCAGGAGCGGCAAATGGTTCTGGAACAGCAACAGATCGAACTCGAGAAAGAACAGACTGACGCAAACCGCGAAAACGACATTATCAACGCGCAATTAAAACAGGCAAATGCGCAAGCCGACGTGACCCAATCTCAGGCCGATTCGACCAGAGTCACATCACAGGCGGACGCCACGGCCACGGTCGACCAGGCCCAAGGCGCGCAATCGTTGATGACCGACACCGGCAAGGCAAGTCTAAAGAAAGCCGGAGGTCTTTTGGGCCTAAGCGGCGGGAATTAGCCTCACCTTCCTCAAAGAGCGGGCTGCCCCTGCGGCAGCCCGCCCCCGGACGGTAAACCAGCCCATGATGCGCCATTACCTTCCCTTATCCGCGCAAAACAGCTAATCCCTTCGCCTATGAGCTGGCTTACCGAATTCGTCCGCCCCAAAATCCGCACTTTGCTTGGCCGCAAGGAGGCGCCGGATAATCTCTGGCACCAATGCCCCTCCTGCCAGCAGATGATCTTCCACCGCGAGCTGGAGGCCGCGAAGAAGGTGTGCCCGCATTGCGGCCACCATATGCGCGCCACCGCGACCGAGCGTCTGGCCTGGACCTTCGATGAAGGCCATTACACCAGGATCGACCTGCCCAAGGCCGTGCCGGACCCGCTGAAGTTCCGCGACCAGAAGCGCTATACCGACCGCCTGAAGGAAGCCCGCGACAAGACCAAGCAGGATGACGCCATCCTGGTCGCGCATGGCACTGTCGGCGGCAACAAGGCGGTGGTCGCCGCCATGTCCTTCGAGTTCATGGGCGGCTCCATGGGGTCCGCTGTGGGCGAGGGGCTGGTCGCCGCGTCCAGGCTCGCCGTGCTGCAGCACGCGCCGCTCATCGTCTACACCGCCTCCGGCGGCGCGCGCATGCAAGAAGGCGCGATCAGCCTGATGCAGATGCCCCGCTCCATCATCGCCAGCCAGATGGTGAAGGAAGCCGGGCTCCCCTACATCGTGGTGCTCACCGACCCCACCACCGGCGGCGTCACCGCCTCCTTCGCCATGCTGGGCGATATCCAGATCGCCGAGCCGAACACGCTGATCGGCTTCGCCGGTGCGCGCGTGATCGAGCAGACTGTGCGCGAGAAACTGCCCCCCGGCTTCCAACGGGCGGAATACCTGCACGAGCACGGCATCATCGACATGGTGGTGAAGCGCGGCGACCTGACGGCCACGCTGGCCCGGCTCATCGAGTTCACCACCGCCAGTCAGCGCGCCACCGCTTGACCAACGAGCTGGCCCGCGAGCCGGGCGCCTCGGCCTCCCGGGTGAGGGTCAGCGCGGCACTGGAGCGGCTGCATCAACTCTACCCGAAGCTGATCGACCTGAAGCTCGACCGGCTGCAACGCCTGCTGGGCGATCTCGGCCACCCCGAGCGCAGCCTGCCGCCTGTCATCCACGTGGCGGGCACCAACGGCAAGGGCTCGGTTTGCGCCCTGGCCCGCGCCGTGACCGAGGCCGCGGGCCTGCACGTGCATGTCTTCACCTCGCCGCATCTGGTGCGGTTCAACGAGCGCATCCGCCTGGCGGGCGAGCTGGTAACGGACGACCAGCTGGCCGAAGCGCTGGATGCCATCGAGGCGGTGAACGGCCCGCAACAGATCACCGTGTTCGAGGCCATCACCGCCGCCGCCTTCTGGTTGTTCTCGCGGGTGCCGGCGGATCTCGCCATCGTGGAGGTCGGCCTCGGCGGACGGCTGGACGCGACGAACGTGGTTAACCCCGCCGCCTGCGCCATCACCTCCATTTCGCTCGACCACCAGGATTTCCTGGGCGCGACGCTGGAGATCATCGCAGGCGAAAAGGCGGGGATCATCAAGCCCGGCGTGCCCGTGGTCACCGGCTTCCACCCGCCCGAGGTGCTGGCGCGAATCGCGGCCATCGCGGCGGAGAACCACGCGCCGCTGCTGCGCCGGGGGCATGAGTGGAACGCCGAGCCCACCCCCACCGGCATGGTGTTCGACGGTATCGCTTTGCCGCCCCCCGCCCTGGCCGGGGCGCATCAGGTGGAGAACGCGGGTATCGCCCTCGCCGCCCTGCGCGCCGCCGGATTCGCCATCAGCCCCGATGCCATGGCCAAGGGGCTGCAAAGCACCGAATGGCCCGCCCGGCTGCAACGCCTGCGCGGCGCGCTGGCAGCACTACTGCCCGAGGGCTCCGAACTCTGGCTGGACGGCGCGCATAACCCCGGTGGCGCGGAAATCCTCGCCGCGCAGCTCGCCGCCTGGGAAGGACCGACAACACTCATCCTCGGCATGAAGCAGTCCAAGGACGTCGCCAAGGTGCTGCGCATCCTCATCCCCCATGCGGCTGCGGTGTATGCCGTGGCGGAGCCCGAGCAGCATCTGGCCCTGCCCGTGGAGGCCATCATCGAGGCTTCTGACGGCATCGCCAAGCCGGGGCCGGATATACGCGGGGCGCTGGCGCAGATCACCGCCCCCACCCGCGTGCTGATCTGCGGCAGCCTGTATCTCGCCGGTGAGGTTTTGAAGCTGGACGCCGCCTGAACCCCTTGTTTTGTCTCTGAACTGTCGCAGACAACAGGGGGCTGCTTTGTTATCCGGCCGCTTAGAACAAGGGAGCCGATCATGAAGCTGACACGCCGCGAATTCGTCTCCTCCACCGCCATTCTCGGCGCCGGGGCCGCGCTCTGCCCCCCGGCCAAGGCTGGGGAAAAGGCCCTGCCCTTCGTCCTGGTGGGCGATTGGGGCCGCAACGGGCATGACAACCAGCGCAACGTGGCTGCACAGATGGGCAAAACCGCCTCTGCCATCGGCAGCCGCTTCACCGTCTCGGTCGGCGATAATTTCTACGAGAACGGCGTTACTTCGGTGGATGACGCGGAGTGGGAAAGCTCCTTCGAGCAGGTCTACACCGCCGACGCGCTGCAGACGCCTTGGAAGGTGATCCTCGGCAACCACGACTATCGCGGCAACGTGCAGGCGCAGCTCGACTATTCCGCCCGCTCCCATCGCTGGCAGCTCCCGGCGCGCTACTACACCGAGACCGCCGCCCTGCCGGACGGCGCGAAGGCGGCGATTTATTACCTCGACACCTCGCCCTTCATCAAAAAATACTACGGCTCCAAGGTCCGCGTGGATGGCCAGGACAGCCAGGCCCAGCTCGACTGGCTGGACGCGCAGCTCGCCGCCTCCAGGGCCGAGTGGAACATCGTGATCGGCCACCACCCGGTTTACACCGCCCTCGATGACAGCGATGGCGAGGACCACGACCAACCGGACCTCGTCGCCCGCCTGAACCCAATTCTCGCCAAGCATAACGTACCGGTCTACATCGCCGGGCACGACCACACGCTGCAATCGGTGAAGATGGACAATATCACCTACGTCGTCACCGGCGCGGGCTCACAGACCTACGCGCCCAAGGCGGCCATCCGTGGCGGCTTCGCCTCCGGTTCGCACGGCTTCATGGTCGCCAAACTCTCAGGTTCCCGGTTCGACTACAGCCTCGTCGATGAGCACGGCAACGCCCTGTTCTCGCAGTCAATCCTGCGGGTCTGCGGGCACGGCAACGCAAAGCATCGCCTTGGGGGACGCTGTCCCCCAAGCCCCCTGCCAGGAACCGAGTTCCTGGACCTCAATAATTCGGATAAAAAAAAGGGGCTCCACAAGGGAGCCCTTTTTTTCATCCGGGAAGGGATCCAAGGGATCGAGGCGACCGTGGCCGAAGGCCGCGTAAGCGCCGAGATCGGCCCTTGGCGGGGGGGCGGGGGCGGAGCCCCTGAGGCATCGCCCTGCGCGCCGCGCTCCTCAGTGGCCGGCGTTGGTGGCGGAGAAATCCGGGGCCAGGCCCGAGGCGGCGAGCTGGCCAGCCAGGGCGGCCTTGAGACGGGAGAGACCTGCCTCGGAGGTGCTTTCCGCGCGGGCAACCAGCACCGCCTGGGTGTTGGAGGCGCGCAGCAGCCACCAGCCATCCTCAGTGTTCACGCGCACGCCATCGGTATCAGCGACTTTTTCACCCGCCGCTTTCAGGCGCTCGGCCACCTCGGCCACCACGGCAAACTTCCGGTCCTCGGTGCAGTCGAAGCGCAGCTCCGGGGTGTTCACCACTTCGGGCAGGCTGGCGCGGAACTCGCCCACAGTCTCCGGCATGCGGGCGATGACGCCGAGGATGCGCACGGCGGCGTAGAGCGCGTCGTCGAACCCGTACCATTTGTCGTTATAGAAGATATGGCCTGACATCTCGCCCGCGAGCGGGGAGCCCAGCTCCGCCATCTTGGACTTGATGAGCGAATGCCCGGTCTTCCACATCAGCGGCGTGCCGCCAGCCTTGGCCACTTCGTCGAACAGCACCTGGCTCGCCTTTACATCGGCGATGATGGTAGCGCCCGGGTGCTCGCGCAGCACGTCACGCGCCATCAGGATCAGGAACTGGTCGCCGAACAGGATATGCCCCTCGTTATCGACCAGGCCGATGCGGTCCGCGTCACCATCGAAGGCGATGCCGACATCGGCCCCTTCCTTTTTCACGGCGTCGATCAGCTGTTCCAGGTTCTTCGGCACGGTCGGGTCCGGGTGATGCGCCGGGAAGGTGCCGTCGATCTTGGCGTTCAGCAGCTTGTGCTCGCCGGGCAGCTGCTCGACCAGCTTCACCAGCACGTCGCCCGCGGCGCCGTTGCCGTTATCCCACACCACCTTCAGCTTGCGCTCGCCGTCCCAGTCCTTGAGCATGCGGGCGACGTAAGCCTCGGAGACATCCTTCTCCACCACGCTGCCCTGGGTCTCGGGGACAACCTGCCCAGCCTCGGCGCGCGCGCCGAGGGTCTGGATATCCTTGCCAAAGAACGGCTTGTTCTTCAGCATCATCTTGAAGCCGTTATAGTTGGGCGGGTTGTGGCTGCCGGTCACCATCACCGCGCCGTCGGCCGGCTCGGCGAAGGAGGCGTAATACAGCATCGGCGTCGGCCCCTGGCCGACATCGATGACCTCTGCCCCGCTCGCCATCAGCCCCTTGATCAGCGCTGCCGCCAGCGCGGGGGAGGAGAGCCGGCCGTCACGCCCAACGGCTACCTTGCGGCCACCCGCCTCGGCGACCATGGAGCCGAACACCCGGCCAATGGCGAAAGCATCGGCCTCGGTCAACGTCTCGCCGACAATGCCGCGAATATCGTACTCGCGCAGCGAGCTGGCGTGGAATTTATGCGAAAAAGTCATGCATGCCTCGTGCTGTGCTGTTCATGTGCCGGGCGGCGTTGTGGCGGCGGTTTGCGGCCGATTTCAGGCCGTCCCTGGCCGGAAAAACGGCGGGCCCGCCGGCAAGGCGAGCCCGTCATTTTCTCAGGCGTTGACGTAGTTCTTGAGGAACTCGCGCACCGAGGGGGCGAGATCCGGGCGGGCCAGGGAGAAAGCGATCTGCGCCTCCAGGAAGCCGATCTTGTCACCGCAGTCGAAGCGCTTGCCCTCGAATTTGAGGCCGTGGAACGGCGCGTGGCCGATCATCTTGGCCATGGCATCGGTCAGCTGCACCTCGTTGCCAGCCCCCGCCTCCATGCGGGAGAGATAGGTGATCACCTCCGGCAGCAGGATGTAGCGGCCGATGACGGAGAGGTTGGAGGGCGCCTTCTCAGGCGCGGGCTTCTCGACGAGGCCAGTGACTTCCACGCGGTCTCCATGGGTCTCACCCACCTTCAGGATACCGTAGCGGCTGGTGTGCTCCTTCGGCACCTCAGAGACGGCCACCACATTGCCACCGGTCTCGTTATACACTTTCACCAGCTGCGCGGTGCATGGCGTCTGGCTCAGCACCAGGTCGTCCGGCAGCAGGATGGCGAAGGGGTCGTCGCCGATGAAGGTGCGGGCGCACCAGATGGCATGGCCCAGCCCCAGCGGCACCTGCTGGCGCACGGTGGAGATGGCGCCTGGCGGCATCGTCTCCTCGCGCAGCAACTCCAGCGCCTCACGCTTGTTGCGCTCCGCCAGCGTCGCCTCCAGCTCAAAGGCAATGTCGAAATGGTCGATCAGCGCGGTCTTGCCGCGGCCGGTGACCATACAGAACTGGTCGATGCCCGCGGCGCGAGCCTCATCGACGGCGTACTGGATCAGCGGCTTGTCAACGACCGGCAGCATCTCCTTGGGCATGGCCTTGGTGGCGGGCAAGAAGCGGGTGCCCAGACCAGCAACGGGGAGCACGGCCTTACGCAATGGTTTTACCAAGAATTCCTCCTTGTTGGGCGATCGTACTATTCAGTGCCACGCCGGGCAAAGGTAGGCAAGCCGATGACTTCCCTGTAATACGCTTCAGATCTGTGATAATTCAGGTCGGTTTGACCTGGGCCTGACCGGCCGGGACCTTCATCATGGTCCCGGTCATCGGAATGAAGAAGCATCCCATATCACGGCGGGAATGGATCTTCCCTGCGGCATCTTTGTGGTAAACATAGAAAACCTGCCCCTGCTTGAAGGGCTGCCCGATGGGGATGATCATCCGTCCGCCGGGCTTGAGCTGCTCGAACAGCGCGGGCGGAGCGTACTGGGCAGCGCAGGTGACGATGATGACATCGAACCCGCCCTGCACTTCAGGCCAGCCATAGTAACCGTCCCCAACCCGGGTGGTGACGTTATCATAGCCGAGCGGCGCAAAAATCTTCTGCACCGCCTCGCCCAGCGGCTGGATGATCTCGATGGAATAGGCGTGGCTGACGATGCGCGACAGCAGCGAGGACTGGAAGCCCGAGCCGGTGCCGACCTCCAGCGAAATATCGCCCGGCTTCGGCGCGATGACCTGCGTCATGTAGGCCTGGCCCAGATAGTCCGAGAGGGCCGAGCCGTAGCCGAGCGCCCAGGGCTTGGGCGGCATGTCATAGGCATCGCCGCAGGTGGAGCGGCGCTCCTGGTAATTGTAGTGGTAATACTCACGCGGCAGGGCCTCGAACGCCGCCAGCACCAGCGGGTCCGGCTTGCCCAGCCGCTGGGTCAGGTAATCGGCGATCGCCTTCATCGCCGCGGGCTTGCGCGCCTGGATGGCGGTGAACTGCTCGTCGGTGAGCGAAACCGGGCGGCCGGAGGCGGCCATCGCCGCCTCGAACGCGGCCCTGTCCCAGGGCTTGCCGTTCGGCGTGGGCGGTGTGGGCAGCACCGGGGCCGCAACCGCAGGCGCCGGGACCGGGCTGGCCGCCGGGGCGGCAGGGGCGATGGCGGGAGCGGGCGGCGTGGCGCTGTCAGCAAAGGCGGGGGCGGCGGCGCAGGCGGCCAGCCCCGCGATCAATCCACGGCGGCTGAGCGTTTCAGAGATGGAATCCAAGCAATCTGTCCTTCAAGCGCGGGATAGCTGAGCGCGGCGATAGTGTACAGTAGAACAGCACCGCCTAAAACCGCATGCAAGCCTATAGTGCGCAGCAGCAAATTGGCAAAGGGGGTGGCCACGACCGAGAAGGCGCCGTTCAACCCCCAGGCCCAGGGCAGGAAGAACTCGCCCCGCAGCTGGCGCAGCCCGAGCGGAAAGGGCAGCCCCATGGCGAAGCTGACCGGCGCCAGGATCAGCACGATCAGCGCCACCCGCAGCCAACTGGGCAGCGCGCCGCCGGCCAGTGCCGCCGGGCCGGAGAACCAGAGCATCGCCACGCCCCATAGCGCCACGGTCAGCCAGGCAAGGCGCATCGCGCTGGCGGCGGAGGTAATGCGGCTGGAGACAAAGCTGCCCAGCCCGGAGAAGACCAGCATGGCCCCAAGCACCAGGGAGAAGCCCATGGCCCGGTCGTCGAGCGCCAGACTGGCGCGCTCGATGGCGAACAGCTCCAGGAACAGGAAACCCAGGGCCAAAGCGGAAAAATACACCGCCGGGCGCAGCACCGGGTGCCTTTGGCGCTCCCGCCGGGGGGCGGCCAGCGGCACCAGCAATACCAGCGCGGCGATCACCACAGCCTGGGCCAGCACGGCCAGGTTCACCAGCGCGCCGATCTCGGCCTGGGGCAAAATCTGCAGCCGGGCCAGCAGCAGCTGAAGTTGGTTGAGGCGCAGAATGGCATAGAAGGCCGGGCGGTCATCGGTAACCGGGCGCAGATCGAAGGCGCTGGCGGAGGGCGTCACCTGTCCCGCGAGGATGCCCGGCGCCTCGTCGGCCAGCGAGTCGTCATCGCCCTGCGCCGCCATGGTGCCCGTATCGAAGGACACGGCTGGAAGGTCGTTATAGAGGTTGGAGCGGGCCGCCACGGCATCGAACCCCTGGTAGTAGGAGACATCGAAGGAGCGGTCGTCGCACCATTTGGCGGCGGCGGCGATGTCCGCGGCGGAGAACGGCGTGGGGCTGGCCAGCAGCCTGGCATTCCAGGCCGAGCGGTAGAGGAAGAGATGCGCCCCCGGGTCCGCCACGCCGCGCAGGACCAGGGCCTCACGCATGGTGGCAAGCAGCCGCAGCGCATAGGCAGGGAAGTCCTGAATGGAGATGGGTACCGAGAGGACACCGTTGGGGCTCAGCACCGCGAGGTCGGCGGCGAAGGCCTCGGCCGAGAAGGCATAGACATTGGCCGGGGCTTCGTCGAGGAAATCGGCCGAGATGTCGATGACATCGTACCCCGCACCCGGCGAGACCACGGCGCGAGGATTGTCATTGAAAATTCTCAAACCAGGGACAGCCGAAACCGGCGGCGAGCCGTCCAACCCCTGGCGCAGGGCACGGTAGAGCACCGGGTCCGGCTCCAGCGCGGTGAGTGGCGCGGCGCCCAGCGCCAGTGTCTCGGCGATTCGCATGCCGCCCGAGGCGCCGATGAGCAGTGTGCGGGGGTGCGGGCGCAGCGTGTAGGGCAGCGCATCCAGCGCGCCGGGGGCGTAGCCGGTCTGCGCCCCGCCGGGCATGGGCAGGGAGGCGATGCGTGCGCCGTCGCGGTACAGGCCGTAGCTGCGCGGCGGGCTGGGATAGCCCATCATGCCGGAATTGTTGGAGATGTCGGTGTTCACCCGCTCGGTGAAATCGTCGAGCAGCATGTACTCGCCACGCGGGCTATGCACGGTGGCGAGTACGCGCGCACCGGGCGTGTGCAGCGGCGGGTAGATGGGCTTGTACTGGCTGATGGCGGCTTGCGGGCCGAGGGCTAGCAGCAACTCAGCGGCGAGCAGCGCGGCCAGCGCCCCCAGCCCCGCGCGCTTGCGATAGCGCGCCGCCCCAAGCGCGGCCAGCGCCAGCAGCGGCAGCAGGCAGGGAATGAGCGCGAAGGGCGAGACCAGGAACATCAGCCCCAGCACCAGCACCGAGCCAAGCCCGGCGCCGAACAGGTCCGACGCGTAGACCGCGCCGATGCGCTGCGCATTGGTGGCGAAGGAGAGCGAAATGTACAGCCCGGCCAGAAAGAAGAACGGCAGCAGCGCCGCGTAATACAAAGCGATGAGCACGAGCTGCGGCGCGTAGGTGTCAGGGTTCTGCAGCGCCAGCGGGTTGAACGGGTTGACGATGACGCCGCAATAGCCGAGCGCCGCGCTGAGCGTGAGCATGGCCGGCAGGGCGGCGAACAGCGCCTCGGCATGGCGCTGAAACACGCCGCGCCCGAGCGCCAGCACCACGCCGGACAGCGCGAACCCGACCATGACGATGGAGATGACCCAGTAGCCGTAGTCCGACCAGTTGGCCACGGCGAAGTAGCGTGTCAGCGCCGTCTCCATGCCGACAGCGGTGGCGGAGACCAGGAGCAGCGGCCAGAATTTCAATTTATTTGGCGCGCGGTGCCAGCCGCCCTGCGGCGATAAAATATTCCCTTGGTTGGCTGGCATCATAAACCGACTTTGTCATCCAGGAATTGTTGCATCAGCGCGTCGAAGTGGTCAGCCTCGTCGACGAACAGCGCATGGCCTGCTTTCGGGAATATCGCAATAGAGGTGTTGGGCCGGTCGATGAGCAGATTCTGGGCCTGCCCTTCCAGGCGCGGGCGCACGGCGTAGAGCACCGGCACATCGGTGGAGAGGATCGCCTCCTTCCAATAGCTGCGCGGCACGGGGTAGCGCCGCAATTCGTCGGCCTGAGCCTGAGGGACGCGCAGGCAGGAGGCGGTCAGGCGGTCGAGATAATCCCGCGCCGGGCAGGAGCGGAACATGCCCGCGACAAAGTCGTACATCTTCTCATCACGGTTCCTTGGCGGCGGCACGGGCTGGCCGGGTGGATCAGGCACGGGCGTGGGCGGCGGGTTCTCGCCCACGGAATTGTCGATCAGCACCAGCCCGGCCAGCTTGTCGCTGCCGCCCTGGTGGATCCAGGCCAGCGTGTCCAGCACGCCGAGCGACCAGCCGATGACCACCACCTTGCCCGGCAGCAAGTCCACGAGCTCGCCCAGATCCTCGCCGCGCCGGTCCTGATTGTAGCCGGTGGCGGTGATTTCCGAGCTACCCTGGCCGCGCGGGTCGAACAGCACGACGCGATATTTGGGCGAGAAGGCTTTTAGCTGCGGCGCAAAAATCCAGCCCGGCATGGTCCAGCCGGGCACGAAGACCAGGAAGGGCGCGCCGGCCGGGCCGGTTTCCGTATAGTGCAGCCGCGCGCCGTCCGATGCAGTGAAATAGTAATCCGCCGCCCGCGCCGGGGCGGAGAATAGCAGGCAGAACAAAGCGAGTAGCCAGGGCCGCATGGCGTATTTGCCTCCGCCGGCGGCGCCGCTGTCAAATTAATTTCAGCGGGGTGCGGCGGCGCGGGCGAGCCGGTCGTTAATGGCAAGCCCCAGCCCGGCGGCGGGGATGGGCTGTGCTGCGATGCGCTTCAGCCCCAGCGCGGAGGCGCGGGCGTCCAATTCGTGCATCCCGGGCCTGGCCGGCAAGCCCGCGGCC
>NZ_JBKQJR010000185.1:0-2711 GCF_052326845.1 Acidocella sp.
GAATTAGGCCAAAAACGCGCCGGCCAAGGGAAGGAAAACGCGCAGCCGGGGCCGCAGTCTGCACCCGGTCCGGGAAATACGGCTTGAACAGGTCCGGCTTATTCGGGGCTCAGCTTCCGGCTCCAACGCGTACCCGCCACTAGAGCATTCAGCTTTTAGCTGAATGCTCTAGCTTTAAGTTTGAGCGAGCAATTTCATGCGTTTAGTTTGACCACGCTGGTTCAAGCTAAACGCATATTGCTCTAAGGCGGCGTCGTTTGTGCAATCGTCTTTTGTGCGCCTGGAGGCTGCGGGCGGTCGGACGTCGGAGGCCACAACAGCGGGGCGAGTTGCGGCTGGAGCATCTTCAAAAGCTGCACGGACATCGCGCTGTCGAAACTGAAATCCGCGGCTTGTGGCCCCGGCACGTAGGCCGTCACGGTGCCAAAAAACCGGTCGCCGAGGAAGAATACGAAGGTCGCGGTACGGTCCACCACCCGTTCGCCGCGAAAAATGCCGCCAGGGCCGTAGATGTGATAGCGATTGTCACCGCTGCCGGTTTTCCCGCCGACCTGCAGCAAGCTGCCGTTCGGTGCCCGGTATGCCCCGGCTACGAGGCCAGCGGTGCCGTTCTGGACAACCCCCAGCAGCGCCTGGCGCACGGTTTGTATCACGGCCGGGTCCAGCGCCTGCTGCGGGTTGGGCTGGCTGGCAAAATCGGTCTGGTAGGGCGTGCCGTCGGCAAAGTTGAGACGGTCGAGATCGACGGTTGGCAGTTGCACGCCATTGTTCAGGATGATGCCCATCAGATTGGCCAGCGCGTCCGGCCGATCGCCCGAGGCGCCGATGGCCGTGCCCAGCGAGGGCACGAGATGGTCGAACGGATAGCCCTGGCGCCGCCAATCCTGCCAGATGCGTTTGAAAGCTTCCTGCTCACGCAACGTGGCGATGCGGACATTCTGCTGGAATGTTTTGTCCGGCTTGAACAGCCAGGCATAGGATTTCAGGATTTCGCCGGGGCTCGCTGCGTCGACGTCTTTCCATGTCGCGGCCGGGTGTGTTTGCAAATAGACGACAAGCCAGATTTCGAGCGGATGAACGTTGGCGATATAGCCTTCGTCGTTGAGCGATAATTTGCCCAAAGCAAACTCCCCATAAAGCTGCGAGAGCCTGTCCGCGGTGAGTTCCGCGAATGCTTGCTTCGGCATGTGCGCTTGCAGAAACGCCGTCATCGCCACCTGTTCTGCATCCGGATGGATGGCGAGGAAAAGGTCCGCGAGGTGGCTGGCCATTGGCGCAGTATGGCCCGCCAGCTTTTCAAGCGCCTGAGATGGCGTGAGGCCCCTATAGGCGGTGTAGAAGCCATGGAGATAGCGGCGCCCCTCCTGTTCGGCGAAGTGTTGCAGATAGGCGGTCCGCGCCGGATTATGCGGGTCGGCAAGCAGCTTCGTCTCATCGATGCCGCTCTGCGCTGTGTAGTAATCTCGGATGTCGTGGAGGATGCGGATAAAGGCGCAGTTGATCGAATTCTCAAAGGCGTATTCGACGGTCGGGGTCAGGGTGTTTTCCCAGGGCTCAAAATTGCCGAAGGAGTTGTTTCCGCCGCCGGTGAAATAAGTGGCCGGGTATGCCGGATAGGTGCGCAACATGGCGGCAGCGAGCATCGGCTGCACAGCCCGGTTGTTGGTGGTCGCAAAATACCCCGCCGCCCAGCGGGTGAGGTTGTCCGGCGCCGTTGCCGCGATATGCAGCAATGCGGGCGCGGGCAGGGGCGCCAGTTCGCCGTGCAGGGCGACCATGATGTCGAGATAGGTGATCAGCGTGCGCAGCTTGGCAGTCGAGCCGAGTTGCAGCTTGGCGCCGGAATTGATGTCGAAGGGCTGGTTCAGGCTATCGGCGTGGATGCGCAGGTAATTGGCGTTGGCGCCGCGCTCATAGAGGACGAAGCTCCAATTGATGAGGGCGGGATTGTTGCCCGTACTGAGCATCAGCTTTCCGAACAATCCCAGCGATTGATCATAGGCTGGGTCGCCAAGGCGGGTGAGGACCGCTGTCACCCGCTGTTGCGCCGCTTCATCGATGGTCGAATAGGCCGTAAGGTCATAGCGATCGAGGCTCCACAGATCCTGCACGTGCAGCCAGGAGAGAAGCTCCGCCTGCAACCAGTCGGTGGCCTTGTTGCCGACAAAGGAAAATTGCGGTGGCGGCGGCAGCGCCGCGCGGAATTCCAGCCTGGCGGCGAGCGCCGCGTCACGCAGGCGGGGCGGAATGACGCCGTGACGCGCAAGCTCATTGAGATACGCATCGGTCAGCGTTTCCAGCGCCGGGCGGTTCTGGATCAGGTAATAGGCGGGCCGCTGTCCTGCCAGGATCAGGCTCAGCATCTGGCGGTAGACACTGCCCTGGCGTGCAAGGGCCTGTGTGGTCGTGGCTGGTTGCGTGAGCACCTGGTTGGCGTCGGCGAGATCGGTGCCATACCAGACCCAGAGCGCCTCCGGAACGCCGATAACCTCTCCATAGCCCGGCCGCGAGGCGAGCGGTGTTGAATTCAGATAAGTCACAAGAACGCCCCGGCGGGCCGCTGTCGTGTCGGGTCCGGTTTGGTACGCTGCTGCTGCTGCGGTCGCCATCTGGCGCAGCTTCTCTGCCACACCTCCCGTGCGGCCGCCCGGCGAATCACTGAACTTCACAATCTGGGTCGCCAGGGTACTGGCCCCGCCGCGCTGCCAGCT
>NZ_JBKQJR010000186.1:0-5493 GCF_052326845.1 Acidocella sp.
GTCTCGTCTTACTCGGCAGCGGCGGCGGGAGCTTCCACCTCGCGCGCCTTCTCGGCGATGCGGGCGGACTTACCGCGGCGGCCGCGCAGGTAGTACAGCTTGGCGCGGCGCACATCGCCACGGCGCACGACGGTGATGTCGGCGATGACCGGCGCGTAGAGCGGGAAGATACGCTCCACGCCTTCGCCGTAGGAGATCTTCCGCACGGTGAAGGAGGAGTTGATGCCACGGTTGGAACGGGCGATGCACAGGCCCTCGAAGGCCTGGATACGCGAACGCTCGCCTTCCTTCACCTGCACGTTCACGCGCAGCGTGTCGCCGGGGACGAAGGTGGGGATGGCTTTGGCTTCGGTCAGCTTCGCGATTTGCTCGGCTTCCAGCGTCTGGATGATGTTCATGGGTTAGGGTCCTTCTCGAATGGGGTGTTTAGGGCGCGTGGGCGCCGGATGCAATGTATTGGTTGTAGAGGTCGGGCCGGCGGCGTTGCGTGATCTGCCTGGCCTCGTGCAGGCGCCAGGCGGCGATGGCGGCATGGTTGCCGGAGGTGAGCACGTCCGGCACGGCGTGGCCTTCCCAGACAGCCGGACGGGTGTAGTGCGGGTATTCCAGCAGCGCGTCGGAGAAGCTTTCCTCCACGCCGCTTTCCGCATGGCCCATCACGCCCGGCAGCAGGCGGATGACGGAATCGAGCAGCACCAGCGCCGGCAGTTCCCCGCCGGAGAGGATATAGTCCCCGATGCTGATCTCCTCGCCCTGGCGCGCCTCGATGACGCGCTGGTCGAAGCCCTCGAACCGCCCGCACACCAGGACCGCGCCTGGGCCTTCCGCCAGTTCCCGCACGCGGCCTTGCGTGAGCGGCGCGCCGCGCGGGGTGAGGAAGATGAGCGGCCGCTCATCCGCCGAACCATTGGGGGCTGCGTCCGCAACCGCGCCGATGGCCGCATCCACCACGTCCGGCCGCAGCACCATGCCGGCGCCGCCACCGAAGGGCGTGTCGTCCACGCTGCGGTGCCTGCCCAACCCGAAGTCGCGGATATCCGTGACCTTCAGGCTCCATTTCTGCTCCGCCAGCGCCTTGCCGGCCAGGGAGTCCCCCAGCGGGCCGGGAAACATGGACGGGAACAGGGTGAGGATGTCCGCGCGCCAGGTCATGCGTCCTCGCGGGCCTCCACCTCGGCCGGCGGGATGACGACGACGAAGCCCTCGCTGACATTCACCACAGGCACGCAGGCCTTGGTGAAGGGGATCAGCCTGCCGCCCGGCATGATCTCAAGGCTGACACCGGCGCCGTAATCCAGCACGTTGGCCACCCGCCCGATCTCTTCGCCCGCCTCGCCGCGCGCCTGCAGGCCGATGAGATCCGCGAAATAGAACTCCTCCTCCTCCGCCTCGGGCAAAGCCTCGCGGGGGATGAACAGCTCCACATTCGTCAGCGTCTCGGCCTCGGTGCGGTCGGCAATCCGGCGCTTACCCTTGGGCGTCACCTCGCTGATCCAGGCGGCATTCTCATGCGCCCATTCCAGCGCAAACTGCCGGCCCTTGCGGTCGGTCAGCGTGTACGCCGCCAGGGACTCCGGGTCCTCGGCGAAGACGTTCACGCGCACCTGGCCGCGCACGCCGTGCGGCTTGCCAATCACGCCCATCAGGATCAACCGGTCGTTCACGCGCCCTCTGCTTGGTTAGGCGGCCGCCGCGGCCTTGGCGCGCGCAGCTTCGCGCTCCTGCGCCTTCTTCTTCGGCGCGGACTGCTTGGTCTGCTCGGCGCGCACCGGGGCCTTGATCAGGTCGGCCTTGGCGAGGAAGCGGGCGACGCGGTCGGTCGCCTGGGCGCCGTTGGCGATCCAGTACTGCAGGCGCTCGGTCACCAGGGTCACGCGGTCGGCGTGGTCGGCGGGCAGCATCGGGTTATAGGTACCGACGCGCTCGATGAACTTGCCGTCGCGCGGGGCGTTCGCATCGGCGATGACGATGTGGTAGAACGGGCGCTTCTTGGCGCCGCCGCGGGACAAACGGATTTTAACAGACATGAGTACTCCTTAGGTTAACTAAAAACTGGTTAAAACGGCCGGCGGCCACCTTTGGCGCCGCCCATGGCGGATTGCATCTGGCGCATCATCGCCTCCGGGCCGCCCATCTTGTTCATGCGCTTCATCATGGTCGACATATCGTCGAACTGTTTCAGCAGCTTGTTCACTTCCTGCACGGTGGTGCCGGAGCCTGCCGCGATGCGCTTCTTGCGGCTGGCCTTCAGGATGTCCGGGGCGCGGCGCTCGGCGGGGGTCATCGAGCCGATGATCGCCACGTGCTTCTTGAACATTGTGGTGTCCAGATTGGCGTTCTCGATCTGCTGCTTCATCTTGCCGACACCCGGCAGCATGCCGAGAATACCGGAGAGCGAGCCCATCTTGGAAATCTGCTTCAGCTGCGCCGCGTAGTCTTCCAGGTCGAACTTGCCTTTCGCCATCTTCTTGGCGAGTTTCTCGGCTTCCGCCTGATCGATATTCTGCGCCGCGCGCTCGACCAGGCCGACAATGTCGCCCATGCCGAGGATGCGCCCGGCGATGCGCTCCGGGTTGAACTCGTCCAGCGCGTCCAGCTTCTCGCCCATGCCGGCGAGCTTGATCGGCGCGCCGGTAACGCTGCGCATGGAGAGCGCGGCGCCGCCACGGGCATCGCCGTCGAGCCGGGTCATCACGATGCCGGTGATCTGCACCGCCTGGTTGAAGGCGGTGGCGGTGGTCACCGCGTCCTGGCCGGTCATGGCGTCCACGACCAGCAGGGTTTCCACCGGGTTCACCGCATTGCGGATCGCTTTCACCTCTTCCATCAGCGCGAAATCGATGGAGAGACGGCCCGCCGTATCCAGGATCACGACGTCGTAGACTTCCCGCCGCGCCGTATCCATGGCGCGGTTGGCGATCTGCAGCGGCGTCTGCCCGGGGATGATCGGCAGGCAGGCGACCTCGGCCTTCTGCGCCAGCTGCTCAAGCTGAAGCTGGGCGGCGGGGCGCTGGGTATCCAGGCTGGCCAGCAGCACCTTCTTGCGCTCGCGGGTCTTCAGCCGCAGCGCGATCTTGGCGGAGGTGGTGGTTTTGCCGGAGCCTTGCAGGCCGACCATGAGGAAGGGGATTGGCGAGGGGGCGAATAGGTTGAGCGGGGAGGGGGCGCCACCGAGCGCCTCGATCAGCGCGTCATTGACGATCTTCACCACCATCTGGCCGGGCGAGACGGAGCGCAGCACTTCCGCGCCGACCGCCTGTTCCTTCACCTTGGCGACGAAGTCCTTTACCACCGGCAGCGCCACGTCGGCATCGAGCAGCGCCAGGCGGATCTCCCGCAGCGCCTCGTTTACGTCGGACTCAGACAGCGCCCCGCGGCGGCGGAGCCGGTCGAAAATATCCGAAAATTTGCCCGACAGCGTGTCGAACATGGCCAGAATTCCTTACAACGCAAAACGCGCCGTGGTGCGAACCCTCGCAGCACGGCGGTTTATGTGGTTCGGCTCATGCGCCCCTCGGGCGCTGGAGTCAATGGGGTCAGGCGGCCAGGGCGCGGCGCAAGGTCTCGGCGTTGTCCCCGGTGATCAGCCCTTCGCGCAGCAGCAGGTCGATGAGCACCAGGGTGACATTGAACTTGAACTCATCCGTGGTGGAGAGCACCTCCAGCACGCGCGGCAACGGCCAGAGCGAGAAGGACTCCACCTCGCCGTCCACCGGCTCGGGCGTGAAGCTCTCGGGCAGTTCCAGGTCGTAGGCGTGGATCAGGTCCCGCCGCAGCCCCTCGGGGCGTTCCATGTCGTAGCGGAAGGTGCCCACAAGGCGGGCATGGACGGCCATGGCTTCGGGCAGGGCGGCCTCTTCCTCGGATTCCTTCACCAGTGCCTGGAACGGCGTGTACCCCGCCGGCACCCCGCCCGCCACCAGATGGTCGAGCTTGCCGGGGTCGAGCTTCTTGTTCGCGGCGCGCTTGCCGACCCAGACATGCACGCCATCCGCCCGGCGGACGATGCCGTTGAGATGCACGCCCACGCCGATGACCCCGAAGTCGGGCAGGGCGCCACGGTCCAGCACCGCCAGCGCCGGGCCGTCGGCGGTCTCGCGCACGTCGAAATCTTCCGCCCGGGTGGGGATGCCGGCCGCGGCGGCGAGTTCGTTGAGCTGGGGCAGGGCGGCTTCGTTCAGCAGCACCTTGTGCGCCAGCACGGTCACGCGCGGCGAGATTTCGGCAAGCCGCGCCGCCAGGGCGGGGCGGAGATAGCCGATATGGTGCGCCCCGGCGTAAAGCGGCAGGCGTTCGCCGGGCAGAACGGCCGTGTGGCAGGCCGCTATGTGCGAGAGGAGCTTTGCAATTCGTGCGTCAGATGCCATGTGCGCTCCCATGACCCGTAATGCCGCCCGTGCCAACCCCCATCTTGCGCCCAACCTCGGGGCCAAGCAGACGCATGGCTCCTTCGCCACCATCATCTCGCTGCTGCCTTATCTCTGGCCCAAGGGCGAACCCGCCCTGCGCGCGCGCCTGGTGCTGGCCAGCCTCGCCATGCTGCTCTCCAAGGTGGCGACGGTGTATGTCCCGGTGGTTTACGGCCGGTCGGTGGACAAGCTCACCCATGCGGCCGGGCCGCTAGCCGTCCCGGCGGCGCTGATCGTCGGCTACGCGCTGGTGCGCATCGCCTCCGCCGCCTTCGGCGAGTTGCGTGACGCCCTGTTCGCGGCGGTGCAGATGCGCGCCTCCCGCGTCGTGGCGCGCAAGACCTTTGAGCATCTGCACGCGCTCTCCATGCGCTTCCACCTGGACCGGCAGACCGGCGGCCTGTCCAATATCATCCTGCGCGGCACCAACGGCATCCAGAGCGTGCTGCGCCTGGCCACGTTCAACCTGCTGCCGACCATCATCGAGCTGCTGCTCACCACCTTCATGCTGTGGTATCTGTTCAATGCCTGGTACGCGCTGATCACCTTCACCGCCATCGGCTTCTACATCGCCTTCACCTTCGCCTTCACCACCTGGCGGACCAAGTTCCGCCGCGCCATGAACGAGACCGACACCGAGGCGCAGAGCAAGGCCATCGACAGCCTGCTGAATTTCGAGACGGTGAAGTATTTCGGCAACGAGGCGCATGAATCGAAGCGCTTCGACGAAAGCCTGGCGCGGTACGAGACGGCCTCGGTGAAGTCCCAGGTCTCGCTCAACATGCTCAATATCGGCCAGGCGGTTATCATTTCCCTGGCGTTGGGGGCGATGATGCTGATGGCCGCCTGGGGGGTGGTGTACAACCACATGTCCCCGGGCAGCTTCGTGGTGGTGAACACCTATCTGATGCAGCTTTACGTGCCGCTCAACTTCCTGGGCTTCACCTATCTCACCCTGAATCAGGGGCTTATCGACATGGAGCAGATGTTCTCGCTGCTGCGTGTCAACCAGGAGGTGAAGGACACGCCCGGCGCGCTCACGCTGGAGCGCCACGGCGCGCCGGCCGAGGTGCGGTTCGAGGAC
>NZ_JBKQJR010000187.1:0-10897 GCF_052326845.1 Acidocella sp.
CTAGATCCGCAAGAAGCCCGCAATCTCGCCATCGTGCGGCGCGGTTACGAGGCTTTCGAAAAACACGATATGGAGACCATGAAGACCCTCATGGCACCTAACGCGCACTGGCATGAAACCCCCAACAAGTGGTTCAGCGGGGATTTTAAAGGTCAGAAGGCCATCCTGGACTATTTCGGCCAACTGGCGAAGGAGACGGACGGCACGTTTAAAGCTACACCCAAGACAATGGCGGCAGACGGAGACTGCGTTTTTGTGGCCTTTCACGTGAGCGCCAAGCGGGGTGGAAAGACGCTCGAAACCGACAATGTGAGTATCTTCAAGCTGGCCGATGGTATCGTGATTGACACCGTGGTGTACGAAGGTGACCAACCAGCGATAGCTGCATTCCTTTCGTAACCTACAGCGTGCGGCTGGCCGTCAGCAGACAGTGCGCATGATGGGGTTAGAGAGTCGATAGGACAGGTGCCTTGGCACAGCCGGCACGCCTTCAGTTTGCGAACGTGAACAACAACCAGAGATACGGAGGATCCAATGTCCCACTTCATGACACGCTGGCAGTTTACGAGCGCTTCGGCTAAGGCGCTGGTTGAGAAGCCGCACGATCGCACTGGCGCGGCAAAGGCACTCATAGAGGGGTTCGGCGGCAAGCTACACAGTTACTATTTCTCATTTGGTGACAACGATGGGCTTGCGATCTGCGAATTCCCAGACAACACAGTCGCTGCCGCTTGCTCGCTGACGGCAACGGCGACGGGCGCATTCGCCCGCTTCGAGTCGACTATGTTGTTGACAGCCTCCGAAGCTGAGGCGGCGATGAAGAAGGCACACAACACCAAGACAGAATATAAGCCGCCACACGCCTGAGCCACGAACCAAGCCGCGCCGCATCTCAGTATTCTGAAGTGTCGATGCTGGCGCGGCAAACACATCGAGAGCCGACGGCCTCGAACCATCCGGTTGCGAGAAAGGGTGGACTTGAGCGGAGATCTACCCGTGTGGAGTGCCTTGACACCCGCGGCGTGAACCTATGTGTCGATGTAGTTTTCAGGCGCTGCCTATGAAATCAATAGATTCCCCTGAAAATCAAACGAATTTTCAGTCTCTTAAAATCTGCTTGCCGTCAAAAACCTACTTCCCCTTCCCAAACACCACGACACTTTCGACATTTTCCGAATACGGAAACTGGTCGATGGGCGTAGCGGCGAGGACAGAATACCCCGCGCGGCGCAGGGCGCCTGCGTCGTTCGCCAGCGCGTCCGGGTTGCAGCTCACGTAGACAATCCGCCCCACGCCCGCCTGGACGATAAACCGCATCTGCGCGGCGGCGCCGGCGTAAGGCGGGTCCAGCACAATGGCGGCGGCCTTCGCCATCTCGGCGGCTTGCAGCGGGCGGCGGTGCAAATCGCGCCGGGTAAAACTCACACGCCCGGCGAGGTTGGCGGCGCGCACGGCAATCTCGGCGGCGGCGGAGGCAAAAGCATCGCCTTCATACGCCTCCACCCGCGCATGTTGTACCAGCGGAAAAGTGAGCGTGCCGCAACCGGCGAAGAGTTCCACGATGCGGGATTTGGCGGTGAGCTTCGGCAACCCAGCGAGCATCGCGGCGACGATCGCCGCCTCGCCCTCGGCGCTTGCCTGCAAAAACCCGCCCGGCGGCGGGGTCACATCCACACCGGCAAAACGGATCACCGGGTTTTGCAGGATGATCGCGGGTTCCGGGTCCGCCGTGCCGGTGGCAATGGAGATACGCGGCACGCCATGGCCCTTGGCGATGTCGATGATGCGCTTGCGGTCGGGGAGCTGGAATTCCGCATCCAGGCGGAGCAAAATGTCCGGCCCGTTATCGAGCCAGTTGATGACCACCGAACCCGCACGGCGAAACGCCAGCAGGCTGCGCAGCAGCTCGCGCAAGGGCGGCAGCAGGGGCAGAATTTCCGGGCGCAGCAGCGCGCATTCGCGCATGTCCACCACCTCGGCCCCGCGCGCCTGGTGCAGCCCGAGCGAGATTTCCGTGCCCTTGCGCGTGGCGGCCAGGTCCACGCGGCGGCGCGTGCCGGCGGGCACCTCCACCAGCGGGGATACAGGCGCGTCCAGATACCCGGCGCGGGCCAGGGCGTCCTTCAGCAGCGCGAATTTATCTATGGCATGGCGGTCCGCGACGGCACAACCGCCGCAGACGCCGAAATGCTGGCAATGTGCCATGGGGCCGTCAGGATTCGGCGTTGCCGCCGTTCTCCTCGTGGATCACGTCCGGCGCCTCGACGTCTTCTCCGGTCATGTCCTCGACCACCCGGGCCGAGCCGCGGCGGCGGATGAGCATGAAGGCCGGGACGCTCTCGCCAAAGCCAAGCACCGGGGCACCCAGATCCCTCTCGTGGCGCGGCTCACGCTCGCGCTCGCGGCGGGGGCGCTCACGGTCACGTTCGCGCTCACGCGGAGCCTCACGTTCACGCGGGGCCTCAGGCTTGGGTGCGCGCTCAGGCTGCTTGGCCTCGCGGACCTCAGCCGGCTTTTCCTTGCCGCCCCTCTTGTCGCGCACGATGCGGCCGCCACGGCCACGCTTGCGGCTGTCGCCCTCGGCCCACTCCACAACGTCCAGCCCGGGGATCTCGATGCGCGGGATGGGGGCGGCGATCAGCTTCTCCACCGCTTCCACGGCCAGACGGTCATCCGGCGTGGCGATGGTGAAGGCCCTGCCCTCCTTGCCGGCGCGGCCAGTGCGGCCGATGCGGTGGACGTAATCCTCGGCATGGTGCGGCACGTCGAAATTGAAGACATGGCTCAGCCCGCCAATGTCGATGCCGCGGGCCGCGACATCGGAGCACACCAACAGGCGCAGCTCATTGGCCTTGAACTTCTCCAGCGTGGCGAAGCGCACGCTCTGCGCCAGATCGCCGTGCAGCGCCCCGGCGGAGAAGCCGTGCTTGAGCAGCGACTTCAGCAGAATATCCACATCGCGCTTGCGGTTGCAGAAGATCAGCGCGTTCTGCACCTCTTCCGAGCGGATGAGCCGGCGCAGCGCCTCGCGCTTGTCGTGCTCGTTCACCAGCACGAGGCCGGAGATGATGGTGGTCGCCACTGTCGCCGGCTTGGAGACGGTGATCTCCCTCGGGCTGTTGAGGAAGGCATCGGCCAGGCGGCGGATTTCCGGCGCCATGGTGGCGGAGAAGAACAATGTCTGGCGCTTGCGCGGCAGCAGGGAGACGATGCGCTCGATATCCGGGATGAAGCCCATGTCCAACATGCGGTCGGCTTCGTCGATCACCAGCACGCGCACATCGGTCAGCAGCAGCCCGCCACGCTCGAACAAATCGATCAGGCGGCCAGGGGTGGCGATCAGCACGTCCACGCCCTTGCTCAGCGCATCCTTCTGGTCGGACATGCTCTCGCCGCCGATCAGCAGCGCATGGTTCAGCTTGAGATGCTTGCCGTACTGGACGAAGTTTTCCGCAACCTGGAGGGCGAGCTCACGGGTCGGTTCCAGGATGAGCGAGCGCGGCATACGGGCGCGGGCGCGGGAGCCGGAGAGAATATCCAGCATCGGCAGGGTGAAGCCCGCGGTCTTGCCGGTGCCGGTCTGGGCGCAGCCCAGCACGTCCTGGCCCATGAGCACCACGGGGATCGCCTGCGCCTGGATCGGCGTCGGGCGGAGATAACCCTTTTCGTGCAGTGCTTTGAGAATAGGCTCGGAAAGCCCAAGCGCGGCGAAACCTTCTTCTTCTTCCGCTTCCTGCTGTTGTTCCGGCTCGGCTTCGGGCGTCGGGGTTTCGGCAGGCGTAATCAGCGCTTCGTCCTGCGCCGGGGGTTCGGCTTGATCAGCTGCGGTGGTGTCAGACAAAAATTGGACCCGTTCGTGTTGAGGTGCCGCGCGTGAAAACACGCCTAGCGCGCGCCGCGCTAGCTGCAATGCGCCCCGTATCGGCAAGTTGAACCAAGAAGTCAAGGATTAGCGCGGAATCGCCGGTCCCGTGCCTCCTGTTCCGTGCAGATGAGCGCCAATAACTGGGCAATCTCAACAAACATCATGGGCGTTTCCAATGGCGCAAGCGCAGCGCGTTGCCAAGTACGCAAAGCGAGGATGCGGCCATGGCGCCGCCAGCCAAAGCGGGGCTGAGCAGGCCGAGCGCGGCGGCGGGAATGCCGAGCGCGTTATAAATCATCGCCCAGAACAGCCCCTGCACCAGCACCGCCCAGGTCTTGCGCGCGAGCGCTATGGCGGCGGGAGCCAGTTCCGGCGCCGGGCGCAGCAGGGAGATATCCGCCGCCTCGATGGCGACATCCGCGCCCGAACCCATGGCCATGCCCACTGTAGCGGCAGCGAGGGCGGCTGCGTCGTTGATGCCGTCGCCCAGCATGGCGGGGCAGTGCCCGGCGGCGCGCAATTCCTGGATGACGGCCAGCTTCCGCGCGGGGTCGGCCTGCGCGATCACCTCCACCCCCAAATCCAGCGCCTCGGCGGCCTCGCGCCGGTCGCCGGTGAGCAGCAGCACACGCAGCCCCATCTCGCGCAGCCGGTCCACAGCCTCGCGCGCACCGGGGCGAAGCGTGTCGGCAAAGGCGAACCCGGCAAGCACGTCGCCGCCCTCCTCGGCCAGCCAGGCCCAAGTCGCACCATCCGTTACTTCCAAAGCCGCCCGCACCAGCACGGCGGAACCGAGCACATAGCCCCTGCCCGCCACTTCCCCGCGCACGCCCTTGCCCGGCAGCACCACGAAATTCTCGGCCGGGGCTACCCCTGGCTGGCGCAAAGCCGCGCTTAAGGGATGCGTATCCCGCGCCGCCAGCGAAGCGGCGATCCCGCGCACCTGATCCTCGCTCAAGGTGCCGAACAGCTCCACGCGCTGCAATCGCGGCTGGCCGGTGGTTAGCGTGCCGGTCTTGTCGAACACCAGCGTGTCGACACGCGCGGCCTCCTCCAGCGCGTCGGCGGTGCGGAACAATATGCCCTGTTTGGCCGCCACGCCGGTGCCAGCCAGGATCGCCGCCGGGGTGGCCAGCCCCATGGCGCAAGGGCAGGCAATAACCAGCACCGAAACAGCGTTGATGATGGCGCGGGGATAGGCCGTGCCATGCGCCAGCCAAGCCAGCAACGTGAGCAATGCCAGCCCCACCACCACCGGCACGAACACCGCCGCCACCTTGTCCGCCAGCTTCTGCACGCGCGGCTTGGTCGCCTGCGCGTCCTCGATCATCCTTGCCATGCGGTCGAGGAAGCTTTCCCCGGCGGCGGAGGTCACCCGCAGGCGCAGCACCGCGTTCAGGTTCAGCGCACCAGCCAGCAGCTTCGCCCCCGGCCCGCGCGTCACCGGCAGCGCCTCGCCGGTCACGGGGCTTTCGTCCAGGCTGCCCGTGCCTTCGGTGACAATGCCATCCACCGGCACGCGCTCGCCGGGGCGCAGCTCAATCTCATCGCCCGGCACCAAAGCGGCCACAGGCACATCCGCGCCATCCGCCCGATGCGCGATCTCCGGGCGCAGCTTGTGCAGCGCGGTGATGGCGCGAGCGGCATCGCGCTTCACCCGGCCCTCCATGTATTTGCCGAGCCGCACCAGGGTGATGATGGCCACCGAGGATTCGAAATAGAGCGGCCCGGCGGTGAAATAGTCCCAGACCGAGAGCCCCCAGGCAGCGGAGGTGCCGAGCGCCACCAGCAGATCCATATTGCCCGAACCGGCGCGGAGTGCCGCCCACCCGGCCCGGTAAAAGCGTGCCCCGAGCCAGAACTGCACGATGCTGACGAGAACCAGTGCCGCCACATCCGGTACGCGCAGCACCATGCCCAGCACCACCGGCGTGGAGAGGACGAACGCGGCGATGAGCTCGATTTTCTCCCGCCGCGCGTCATAGGGCTTCGCGGTTTCCAGCGGCGCGGCCCTGTAGCCGGCGCGTTTCACCGCCTCGATCAGCGCGGCGAGCGCGACTTCCGGCCCGGCCTGCACCTGCGCTGTCTCGGTGGCCAGATTCACCGACGCATCCCGCACCCCAGGTACACGACGCAGCACTTTCTCCACGCGGCCAACGCAACTCGCGCAAGTCATCCCGCCAATGGCAAGCTCAATCCGGCGCGGCGCTGGCATGGTCTGGTCCATGCCATGGGATATGGGCAGCCACCGGGCACAAGGTCAACGCGCTTGACCCTGGCACGGCAGGGCCCCTTATTTGGGGCAGACAGGAGAGCCGATATGAGCCAGACCGAGCTGAAATTCGTTGTGCCCGACATGGACTGCCAGTCCTGCGTCCGCTCGATCACCGAGGCAGTGCATCAGGTGGATGCCAAGGCGGAGGTCAGCGCCGATCTGGAAAGCAAGCGCGTGACGGTAAGCGGCACGGGCAGCGCGGCAGCATTCGCCGCCGCCATCGAGGATGCCGGGTTTAGCGCGCAGCCCGCTTAACCCGTGCGCATACCGGTGAGCACGGCGAGCAGCACCACGAACAGCGTGGCCAGCACGATAATCGACACCCCCCAGCGCAGCGCCAGGTAGTTGCCGGCAACCACGCCGCGGCCGCGCCCGATGGTCTCCACCACGATGGTGATGAGGAACCCGGCCAGCAGCAGGAACAGGGCCAAGGCGGGCGCGTTGAAGTGCAGCATCAGCGAGAGCGCGGCCCAGCCGATCAGCGCCGGGATGACGCCGAAGGTCAGCAGCTGCCGCTCCGCCCCCAGCACGGCGGGCGGCAGGGGCGTGCCGTTCACCGGATGCGCCGTGTCCCGCAGGGCGAAGCCCCAATGCACAGCGCCGAGAAACGAGAGGATGACGGCGCCGTAGGAGATCAGCACCTCGATGGCGGTTTTCGCCGCCAGCGGGTCCAGCAGCACGATGGCGCCCAGCACCAGGAACGGGACAGCGCCCGCGAGGGTCAACAGCACGGCGATGGTGAAAGGCTGCTTGAACATGGTTGCTCCTTATTCCGCCTGGTCGATCACATAGCCCAGCCGCTCGATCGCCGGTTGGAGGGTTTCTAGCACGGGCTGCAGATGTTTCAGATATGGCCGGTAGCGGTAGCGCGAGCGGCCGTAAAGCTTTTCCGTGACCTGCGCATAGGAGGCGGTGCGGGCATAGCGCGTGTTCTGCTCGAAGCTCAGGCAGCGCGGGTCGAATTCCACACCGACGAAATCGAGGATCCGTCGCACATTTGCCTCCTGGTCCACCACCACGTCCTCATAGCGCACCGGCAGATAGCGCATGTTCACGTTCTGCCGGTAATGCGCGATCAGCTCCGCCACCAGATTGTAGTGCCTGGCGACGCTTTCCAGTTCCGCCGCGCAGAAGAAGCCATGGGTGAGGTGGTTGGAATAAACCGAGAGCAGCACGTCCAGCGGATGGCGGATGACGTGAATGACCGGCGATTGCGGGAAGAGCAGCGCGATCAGCCCGAGATGCGTCTCGTTCAGCGGCATCTTGTCGGTGAAGAAATCCGCGCCCTCTTTGAAGATGCCGCTCTTGGCCGCGCGGTTGAGGTAATAGTCGCGCAGTTCGTTCAGCCCGTCGCGCTGGTCGCCCATCCATAGCTCGGCCAGCGCCTCGGGGTAGGTGAGCGGGCTCGCCAGCAGGCGCGGCATGATCTGGGTGATGTCGTTGATATAGGGCAGTTCATCCCCGGCGGCGATGCGCGGATGCACGGTCAGCGTCTGCTCGATGAGCGTGGTGCCGGAGCGCGGGAAGCCGACAATAAACACGGGCTGCGGCATACCTGGGCGCAGCTCCGCCACCGGCAGCGTCTTCAGCCGCCGCGCGGTAAAGAAGCCCTTCAGCCGCGCCGCCTGATCCGCCGCCACGTCTTCTACATAGGTCCGCGCGCCCAGTTCCAGCGCGCGCTGCTTGCCTGTGGCAAAGCAGGCGAAGGCCTCGTCATGGCGGCCAAGCTCGTCGAGCAGCCTGCCCTTCTCCGACATTTCCGCCGGGCCGAGCCGGACATGCCCATCCTCCGGCTCATGCAGGATGGCCAGCGCCTCCTCGGTGCGCTTGAGCCGGGCCAGCACGGTGGCGCGGGTGAGCAGCACGCTCGGATTGCCGGGCAAAAGCCTCTCCGCCTCGTCCAGCAGCTCCAGCGCCCGGCCGAACTTGCGGTCAGCCTCCTCCATCTTGGCGTAGCCGAGCACGGTTTGCAGCACATCCGGCTTCAGCGCCATGGAGCGCTGGTACAGCGCGCGAGCCTCCTCGATCCGCCCCTGGTTTTTCAGGTTCCAGGCGAGGTTGGCGAGCGTGATCGGCTCTTCGCCATCGGCCAGTTCCAGCACACGCCGGTAATGGTATTCGCCGATCAGCGGGCGGTTGGCCTCGGTGAGCACGAGGCCCATCAGATTATGCGCCTGGGCGTTCTGCGGGGCGATGCGGATGGCGTTGCGGGCATGAACCTCGGCCTCGGCCAGCGCGCCCTTGTGCAGGAGCATCAGCGTCAGCTCGCTGGTGGCCCAGAAATTATTCGGGTTCAGCGCCACAACCCGGCGGATCAGCGCCTCGGACGCCGCCGCCCGCCCCTGCTGTTGGCAGAGGCGGCAGAGGAACAGCAACGCATCCTCGCGCCCCGGCGCCAGTTCCAGCAGATGCCTGACGCAGGCCTCGGCGCCGGCCGCATCCCCCGCGTTCAGCGCCGCCTCGCCCTGGGCCAGCAGCGGTGCCAGCGCATTGGTCGCTTCAGGCGGCGAGAGGGTCGCAAAGTCCAGCGCGCAGCAGCGGACACGCCGCAGACCAGAACCGCAGGGGCAAGGGGTGAGATCCGCCATGCCCCGGACTGTAATCAGCCTGGGGCGCCGAGGCTAGGCACAATCAGGGGTCGATGTAGCCTGGTCAGGTTCCCGTCCAGGGTGGTGGGTCGCTCGCGGGGAATGTCTCGTCCCCAGCTTCATCAACCAGGTCGAACGCCTCCCCCGGCGCGGGCAACGCCAGAGGCTGGCGGAGCTGGACCACGCATTTCACGTTATCCGCATCGACCACCTCCAGGCTTGTCAGCGTGCCGCTCGTTATATCGACATGGATCGATTTCGGCTGGTGGATGATGTGCTCCAGCCCTTCGAACGAAACGACCAGGATATTATCCTTGTGGTCGAAGGTGACGCCCTTGAGCGGCAGCCATTCCGCCTCGACCTGGCTGCCAAGGTTCAATGCGGCAACCCTCACCTGGGCCTCTTCGCCCGACAGCTTCCTGGAAAGCCCGTTAAAATACGGCCCCCAACGCGTTCTATCCAAATTTTCCGTGACCATTTCCTTATCCCCTTTTGCTTTTCAAAGGCTGGACGTGACGTTGAGATAATAAGCTTTCGCCACTTTACCAGGGGCCGGTTGTGCCCTGCCGCCTCTACGCGCTATGGCCTGGGCATGAGCACGAACCACCCCGCCTGCCCGCAATGCACACTGGAAGACACCCATCTCCAGGGCGCCAATTATGTCTGCAACACCTGCGGCTATGAATGGCCCGCCGAGATTGGCGAGGCTGCCGAGGCCGAAGAGGTCATCAAGGACGCCAACGGCACCGTGCTGCAAAATGGCGATACCGTGGTGCTGATCAAGGACCTTAAGGTGAAAGGCTCGTCCACAGGCATGAAGGTGGGGACGAAGCTGAAAAACATTCGCCTGCACAGCGGCGACCACGCCATCGAGGCCGGGGATTATTTTATCAAGCAGGAGTTTGTGCGCAAAGCCTGAATAAAAACGGCGCCCGAAGGCGCCGTTTTCAGTTTCAGTGGACCTCTTCCGGCGTCTTCTCGCCGTCGTCACCGTCGGCCTCGGGCTTGGGCAGAGCCGGGGGTGCTGCTTCCGTCACGTCGAAGGCGAGCTTGCCGTCCTTCACGCTCACCTTCACGGCGCCGCCCTTCACCAGCTTGCCGAAGAGCAGCTCCTCCGCCAGCGGCTTCTTGATCAGCTCTTGGATCACCCGGCCCAGAGGCCGAGCGCCGTAGAGCGGCTCGTAGCCGCGCTCGGCCAGGAACTCCTTCGCCGCCGAAGACAGCTCGATGGTCACGTTGCGGTCCGCCAGCTGCGCTTCCAGCTGCATGACAAACTTCTCCACCACGCGGCCGACGATTTCCGGCGTCAGCGCCGCGAAGGGGATGATCGCATCCAGGCGGTTGCGGAACTCCGGCGTGAACAGGCGCTTCACCGCCTCCTCATCCTCGCCCACGCGCACCTCGCGGCCAAAGCCGATCGCCGGCTTCTGCATATCCGAGGCCCCGGCATTGGTGGTCATGATCAGGATGACATTGCGGAAGTCGATCTTCTTGCCGTTATGGTCGGTCAGCTTCCCGTGATCCATGATCTGCAGCAAGATGTTGAACAGATCCGGATGCGCCTTCTCGATCTCGTCCAGCAGCAGCACGCAGTGCGGGTGCTGGTCGATGGCGTCGGTCAGTAACCCGCCCTGGTCGAAGCCGACATAACCCGGCGGCGCGCCGATCAGGCGGGAGACGGAATGCCGCTCCATGTACTCGGACATGTCGAACCGCGTCAGCTCGATGCCGAGCGTGGCCGCCAGCTGGCGCGCCACCTCGGTCTTGCCGACGCCGGTGGGGCCCGAGAACAGGTAGTTGCCGATCGGCTTCTCCGGGTCGCGCAGACCGGCGCGGGAGAGCTTCATCGCGGCGGAAAGCGCCTCGATGGCGACGTCCTGGCCGAACACCATCGCCTTCAGGTCCCGCTCCAGCGTGCGCAGAACCTCCTTGTCGTCGGCGGAGACGGATTTGGGCGGGATGCGCGCGATCTTGGACACCATGTCCTCGATGTCCTTGAGTGTCACCGTCTTGCGGCGCTTGCTCTCGGGCTGCAGCATGCGCGCCGCACCGGCCTCGTCGATCACGTCGATCGCCTTGTCGGGGAGCTTGCGGTCGTGGATGTAGCGCGACGACAGTTCCACCGCCGCCTTTATCGCTTCGTTGGTGTAGCGGAGCTTGTGGTAGTCC